>WANZ01000062.1 GCA_015521515.1 Candidatus Iainarchaeum sp. | reverse complement strand
GAGAGTTCCTTTACCATGCCATCCAGACAGAGCTTGACAACGTTAATAACATTGTCGTTGAGATACATAAGGAAGTTTCCCGTCTTGAAAGATTTATACTGAAGGATCTCGGAAAGGAGAACGAAGGAGCCGTTATTTCTATGTATAGATTGACATCTCTGCTTCTCCAAATAAAGAGAGACCTTACTTACTTTAACCTGTCTCTTTCCAAACTTAGAAAGCTCTTCCCACCAGATGAGATAAACGAGCTCCGTCTCTCTATAAAGGAAACACTTACTCTTATTAACCTAACACTAAACACGGCTGGTTCGCTTCTTGATGTGCACGACAAAGCTCTATCCATGGAGTTAAACCTTTTAATAAAGAGGTTGACAGCAATTTCAATAATTTTAGCTGTTATAACGATAATTACTGGAATATACGGTATGAACTTCAGGGTTATTCCGTTGGCCGATCATCCGCTAGGCTTCTGGATTATAAACGGCTTTATGGTTATGCTATTCTTCCTCATGCTATGGTGGTTCAAGCGTATAGGATGGATGTAGCTTTAAAGCAGCTACAACACATTATTTTCCCATGAGAGGACAGGGTACCTTCGAGTACATGCTCCTTCTACTTGCGGTAATCGTAGTGGTTGTTATCCTCTTTTCTAATATGTTCAGCGGAGCAAGGGAGGTAAAGGGTGGCATTGAGGAAGTTGCCTCCCAGCTTAGGTAAGCTTTAAATGGGAAAAGTATAAGAGTATAGTGTGAGGCTTCAAACATCCTTTGAGTATCTCCTCACGGCGGGAGCAGCCCTACTAATTACGCTGGCTGTAGGAACCCCAGTCATCCAATCCCTCTCAAATATCCAGACCACAACAGCCCTTCCTCCCACTCCTCTCGTTGAAGGAAAAAGATATATCACCCTTGCCTATGTAGATCCACCAAAGGGAACTACAAACACATTGTTTACCTTCTACTGTGCTGCAAAGAACGCAAGAACCATCTATTTGTATGTGGACGGAAGCTTTATTCATAGCTGTAGCGATATATCCTACTGTCAAGCAAAGAAAAGAGGATTCGCTGGCTCCGCCTCTGGAAGGGAACACCTTTTCAAGTGTAGAGTTTATACAAAGAATGGAATAGTAGAGGAGTACACCATCCCCTTCTATGTTTACAACAGGGATGTAGAGCCTCCCAGCGTAAGTGTATCGGTTAACCCCAATTCGGGAGATCCATCCACCGTGTTTAACATTCTTTGTACAGCTACCGATAACATAGGCGTTAAAACCATCAAGATATTTGTTGACGGACTGTTAAAGCAAACATGTAACGATTCTACCACATGCCAGTACTCTGGTGCCTTTTCGGTGGGAACTCATACTGCACAATGTGAAGCCGCAGATCTATCAGATAACACAAACTCCGCCTCCGCTACCTTTACAGTAACAGAGGCTGGTTCTACCCCTGGCGGAGGGACCTCCCCAGGCGGCGGTGGAGGAGGCGGAGGAACCACCCCTAGTAATAATAACCCACCGGGAGGAACTCCCCCAGGTGGAGGCACCTCAGGTTCAAAACCTAAAATAAGTTGTAGCTTGCAGAATGATTTTAGTGGTAAAGTAACTGTAATATGTACTGCTGTAGTTCCGGATAAAAGTAAGTTTATTGCAGATTTTGATGTAAAGGAAGCATCCCTTCTCAATGAGGGCTATTATATCCATACGCAGTTTCCTGGAAACAACTTGGAGCTTTGTAGAGGTATACAGGGATTCCCCTCATATTGCAAGAAGTATCCAGCACCCTATACCTTTACACCATCAGATAACTTTGTAAAGCAGGCCTTTGACACAGAGAAAGGAGTTAGGGTAGAGGTAGCATACGGAAGTTATTTGGCAACAGTAATGCTAACATATGATAGGGATGAACTTGTGTGTAGAGGATTGACCTGGCAAAATGGCAAAGGATATGTCCGCCTGACTTTAATAGCGCAGAATTCATCTGCAATAGTGTCTAATGAAAGTGTAACCAAAGAAACTATTATGCTACCCAACACGTTAGGCAATTGTCCCATAAGAACCGACGCGCAGCTTCTATATTATGTGGATGTAGACGGAGATTTCTCATCCGATGGCATATATACAGCATGTAAGGGATCCACGGATGATGGTCTGAAACAGATAGCTGTGAGCACCTTCCCTTTGTATAGCGTTTATGATGGAGAGTACAGGGTTTGTAACACTAAAAGATCCATGACTAGAGGATGGTACAAGGATGGATTCTATGAGAGCCTTTCTGCTAAAGGGAAACAAAACGTAGATAAATCTATCCGTATAGTACCCATACCATACTTTATAGATAGTGGTAAGGTAGTGGAGGGTGCTTGTGGAAGGTTTATACCTAAGAGCATGCTGGTAACCCCTGATGGAAGACCAACCACAGGCAAGGTATTTGTAAGGTGCCAATATGAGTCCTTAACCGGTGGTAGAGTGGAAAGAACATTCACATTCGATGGAACGTTGATATGTAAAGCCCTAGGAGGTAGCAACTGTACCTCATCGCCGAGAGGACCCACTCCTCCATCCGCACCACCTCCGGGCTCAAGCCCTACAACCGGAGGGTCTTTTAGTGTAGCCCTTGACGTATCCCCACAAACAGGCTACATGGGAGACAGATTCAGAGTAACATGTACCACCATAAAGGATGCAACCATTACAAAGATAGAAGCTAGGGGCGCATGGGGCTACTACAGAGAAGACCTCACAAGAGGGATGGTGTGCGACATAAACCCAAACTATCCATTCCTTCAGACATGTATCGTAAACTACTACCCCCCAGACATAGGAACCTACACTTTAACCTGTGTAGCTGACTACCAAGGCCAAACAGCCTCCGACACCAAAACCATAATCGTTCAAGAGAGGCCACCCAATGTTTCTCTGTCTGTATATCCAGAAACCGTAGAGTACCCGGGTAGTATCCGTGCAGAGTGTATAGTTTCTGCCACACCACGTACACATGGGTATAGAGTGGATGACGTAAGGGTGTACTTTTCGATAGATAATGGTGTTGCACGCTATGCATATTGTACTAAGGAATCTCCGGACATGAAAAGATGCAGATATTATACTACTACATTTACTACATTACTGAGTGTGGGTAGCCATACGGTTTCATGCATAGCCATTGGACCTGAAGGTGGTAGAGCAACCGACTATGCCACAGTAGTGGTGGAACCTCCTCCAGAGTATAGACGACCCTCCTATAGGAGAGTACCCTCTATATGAGGGAGGGCTTGGCGGGGGATACCAGCTTCCTCTTCCCTTCTGGGGTAGATAGTCACCTTGCGGAAACGATCTTTATTACATCTAGATGGTTTAGGGGTTGATCCTTGGGAATCCTAATGAGTTTTCTGGCATCTATCGCGGCTACAAAGTGCTTCGCTAGGTCTGAATGTATCTTCTCTGCAAGGTCAAGAGGTGTAGACCCCTTCTCTAGTATAATAGCGTCTGGTAGTACTCTTCCGGCACTATCTGTCCAATTATGCTCGTTCTGAACAGGAAACACCACAATATGGTTTGATAAAACAGCCTCGTTTATAGCCCTTTGAACACCGGTGGAGCTCCATCTGGATAGCACCTCCTCTGCTATAGATAGTGCTTTCTCTTGTTGGGGTGAAAGAGGCTTCAAAACCCGGAAGGAGTCATCCCCAGGAATATAATCTATGTAGCCTGACTTTGCAGCCCTTCTAAGTATGAGTTCTGAGAGGGAGGAGGTAGGGATTACATCACCATAACGCTTTTGTAGTTCCTTTACCCACTCCTCAGAGGAGGGGATATCCACCTTATTGGCCACAATAACCCTTTTCTTCCCCTTCAATATCCTATCTACAATCTCCTCTATCCCCATATCGTAGCTTATCTCTAATGATCCAAAGGCGCTCAGCTGTTGGATGAGCCTTTCCTCCCTTTCCTCGGGAGGATAGTTTCTCACCTTCTCCAAAGCCTTCTCCACAATACCTTTTATCCATAATCTTAGTTCCCTCTCTAGAAAGGCAACTTCCTCAACGGGATTTCCCTCTCCCTCGTTTCCTTCCATATCTGTCCTTCCAGAAGCATCCACAACGTGAATATACACTTTTTCCTGTCTTATCTGGTCTAGAAACTTGTTGCCCATCCCCCTCCCCTCATGGGCACCCGGAACCAGCCCCGCAATATCTGTAATCTTTACAGGTACAAACCGGTTACCCATAATACAAAATCCCTTAGAAGGTTCGCAAACTCTACCCTTTTCCTGATGGGGACACGGAATCCTTATCCACGTAATCCCTATGTTTGGATCTATGGTGGTAAAGGGATAGGGAGCAGTTTTTACATTGAGCTCCGTGGCGGCATTGAAAAAGGTACTCTTGCCTGATGAGGGCTTCCCTATGAGTCCTATCATGTTCTCACAATCCTACAATAATCCACATACTTAGGGGTTGAGTAGTTTTTCCGCGCAAAGTACTCTACATACGGGGCGTTTTCATCAAGGATGGTGTACCCGTCAATACTTATTCTAACCATTGCCTGATATGAGGTAACGGTATACTTTGCTAAGGTTTCCTCTTTTGTTCCAGTGTGGCACACACAGTAATAGTTTTTTGTTACCTCTTTCCAGTCCCTTGAAACGGAGAATGTAATGCTTTTATTTGTGCTTCTTGTAATTGTGGGCGTCTCTATGGTGCAGTTATAGGAAAAGATCCATGTATCTCCAGATCCGGCAATACCGTATGAAGAGCAGGAGAGCTTTACCCCCAATACATCCAACGCATTTCTAAGATCGTTGTAGAGCGTATCCAGAGTATTCTTTACATTTACGGAACTTACGTTAGGGGTAGAAGGAAATGGAGAAAGATAGTAGCCTACAACATTAGGGCATGGATCTATATCACTTCCTCCTGAGAGGTTCCATATGGTACATCCAATATTATTGTCAACGGATTTGCATGTTGCAGTGGTTCCACCGGGTGGAAACTGATAGAAGGAAGGAACATTCCATTTTTCGCTGCTGTCATTGCTATAATCGCCAGGGTCGAAGTTGTTGGCAAGCACCTTGTAATACTCATAGGCATAGGCTTCTGCGGCAGCCTTTACAAGTTGGAACTCTGCTACCGTAATGTGGAGGGCATGGTAATACCCAACCCACATAGGAGCCACAAAGCCCAGAGAGGAATAGTACAGACCCACCAAATTCATGAGGGTTAATACCCCTTCAAGGGGAGAGGCAATGGTTAACATCCTATCACCTCTGGTCTGTCAAGTACAGATAGATCTCCAAAGGTTTCTATGTTTACGGTGCATATATCGGGATTTCCTCCCTTCCCCATCTCTATGGATGCTATATCACCTACCATGGTAGGCAAATCTTCGTGGGGCGGGATGTTTATGGATCCTATAACTTGGGAAATGCCATACATAGTTAGTATGAGGAGCACAAGGTATATGGTGGAGAAGAACAAGCCCCTCACCCGATCACCTCCAGAGAGGAGGGGGTTACCCTAATGGCAGAGCTACCCCTTGATAGTGTAGTAGTGGTACACCTTACGTTGAACCCTGGTAATTGGATGAAGTATTCGTTACTACCCCACCTCATAGACACACTGCTACCATTGCATGAAAGCTCAATACCATTTACAGGTACGGTAACTACTGTATATTGAGTTCCAAGGATGGTGGATCTGTAGAGAGCCATCTTTATCTGAGAAAGGGACATCCTTACATAGGTTAGCACAACTGTTTCTTTGGAAACATTTTTCGTACTGTTTACCATGCCTTGGGCAAGAGGATAGAACATTCCTAATAGTACCAGTGCAATGAGTAATACCTCAACACTTACAAACCCACGCATTAATAACTTATTAACACCTTCCTCTCAAATACCTATCGATGTTATGGACAAAGAAGTATAGACCAAGAAGGGTGGAGGACTTCTTAGGAAATGACGAGGCAAAGAAGATTGTAAAGATATGGGCAGATAGTTGGAGGGAGAATAGACCCCAGAAGCCTCTCCTGTTCTACGGTCCCCCAGGAACTGGGAAGACCTCTATGGCCTATGCGGTGGCAGAGGAGTATGGATGGGATATTATAGAAATGAACGCCTCTGACACAAGGGACAGTAGTACAGTGGAGAGGGTACTAGGATCGGCGTCCCAATCACTTTCTCTATTTGGAACAAGAAAGCTCATTCTCATAGATGAGGTAGACGGCCTCTCTCCAAGGGAGGATGCAGGAGGCTTAAAGGTGATACGAGAGATACTTGAGAAGTCCAAGAATCCTACTATTCTTACAGCTAACGATGCGTGGAATCCTTCAGTAACACCTCTCCATCCTTATGTGAGGATGGTGGAGTTTAGGAGAGTACCTCCTTACCAGTTGGCAAAGTTCCTTATGAAGATTCTAGAAGAGGAAGGAATCCCCTATGAAAAAGAGGCCATCGAGTATCTTGCCAGGAAGGAAAGTGGAGATGTAAGATCAGCGTTGCTTGATCTTCAAGCTGTTGCTAGATATGGGGTGAAGATAACCCTGGAGATAGTGAAGGATTTAGGTTACAGGGATAGAGAGGCCAATATCTTTGAAGTGCTTGCTCGTATCTTTAAGAGCGAACATGTTATGAGACCGTTCACCCTCCTTTCAACCCTTGATGTGGATCCTGATATTCTCCCCTTCTGGATAGCGGAAAACATACCGAGGGAGTATGAGAGACCTGAAGAGATAGGTGAGGCATTTAGATGGGTTTCTAAGGCAGATGTTTATAATGGTAGAATATTAAGGAGACAGTACTGGGGATTTTTGGCATACGCGCAGGAATTGCTTATAAACGGGGTTATAATAGCTAAAAAGAGACCCTACAAGAAGTTTACCAGGTACTCATACCCAGAATGGCTTAGGTTGCTGTCGAGGTATAAAGATAAACTTCAAAAGAGGAGAGAAGCTGCCAAAAAGCTGGCAAAACTGTTCCATACATCTTCAAGGAGAGTACTTATGGATATTATGCCGTATCTACCTCTTATCATGAAGAACGAAGCGTGGAAGAGTACTATTATGAGGAAAGCAAGATTAACAGAGGAGGATTTAAAAGCGTTAGGTATATCTTAAGAGGTGCTTCAGAAGATCCTCCTCTTCTTTTAGCTGTTTTTCTACCTTTTCAAGGAGCTTCAACTTGTTTGTTATAAGGGTACTTTTAACCCTTCTTGTTTCATCTATGAAGCTGCCAACAGAAGATTTTTTGTACACAGGGCTATTCTCTATCGCTTCTCTAAGCCTCTCCCTGTATTCTCTGTCCTTTTGTAGCTGTTCAAGGATTTTTCTGCCCCTTTTGTCATCTAATAATTTTTTCACATCCAAGGAGTCTGTAATGTCTTTGTAGTCCCGATCCACCATTCTCAGAAGTAGGTGTCTAAGGTAAAGGGTATCAAGAGATACACTTCCTTTGTTGAGGGAGGAAACCTTTTCCTTCTCCCTTTTTATACGCCTTAATTCTTCCCTTATCTCCGAAAGCCTCTCCTTTATTTGTTGCTTAGAAGGGTAGATAATCTTTACCGAATCTTTTTCTATCTTTAGCCTTAATATCCCTCCTCCCTTTACATACTTCTCTACTTTCTCGTCGTTCAGATATTTTTTCAGCTGTTGTGCGGATGCTATGAGTACCTCCACCCTATAATAACATCTTACTCTATTTTAACTACACCCTCTACCATCTCAAGAGCCGCCTTCAACTTTCTCTGACTGTTGGAGTACAATGTAATTATGGTGTCTCCCCTGGAAACAACGCTTCCAACACCTCTTTCTATCCATATACCCGCTCCCTTGTCCACAGGAGCTCCCAACATCCTACTGAGGAGGGAAATTTTAGAGGGAGATATGTAGGCCACTCTTCCATCTTTCGGAGAAGAAACACTTTCCCTATACTTTCCCGGTGTTAGATCCTCCCATTTTATGTCAGGATCACCTCCCTGTGCTTCAATTATGCTTCTAAGCTTCTTCTCAGCCTCGCCACTCTTAAACGTATCCAGGGCCAATTTTCTAGCCTTTACAATAGGAACCTTTTTCAAAAACGCCAGCATCCTGCCTGTTATCTCTATACCCTTTTCCAAAAGATCCTTTGAGCCGTTTCTTTCATATGTCTGTAGAATGTCTATCGCTTCAAGGACAGGGCCTACACCTCTCCCAATAGGTTTCACACCACTGGAAATGAACCCTATCACCTTTATACCTAGCATGTCTCCTAGCTTCTTGAAGTGTTCTTCCCATTCCTTTGCCTGGGAAAAGGATTTCACTTTGGCCTCTGGACCTACGGGAATATCAAGCACCATGTACTTAGACGATACTGCGTATTTCTTGGCCATGATAGATGCCAACACCAACCCGAGAGGATCCAACCTCAACGGTCTTCTTATCTGGATGAGTTTATCATCTGCAGCCGCAATGTTGGCTCCCCCACCCCACGCTATTACACCACCCACACTTTTTACAATCTCCTCTATTTCCTCTGCAGTTAGATCCACCCTTGCAAACACCTCCATAGTGTCTGCTGTCCCAGAGGGAGATGTGATGGCCCTGGAGGATGTCTTAGGAACTAAATAGCCTAGGGATGCCATAATGGGAACATAGAAGAATGTAATCCTATTACCTGGAATGCCTCCAATGCTGTGCTTATCTACCACTTCACCCTCAAGGAACACTCTATTTCCACTCTCTGCTATGGCAACAGTAAGATCTCTTACCTCCTCTTCTGATAGACCATTAATTTGGCAGGCTGTAACAAAGGCAGATGCCTCTGCGGGGAAGAGGTATCCGTTTACAACATCCATAATGATGGCCTTTATCTCTTCAGCGGATAGGGTTTCGCCCATAATCTTCTTCCTTATATATTCCACACTGATAGGTGGTTCCTCGGGGAATACTTCTACCTCTTCCCCATTCCTAACACCTAATATCTCTGCCACATCCTTGAAGACACCCACCTCATCTTCCTCTATAAACGTGTTGGTGGTGTTGATGATGGTCACAACAGATTTATCATTCTTTGATATGAGAAGCCTTCCATCTGGCCCTTCTCCCATTTTTGACGCAGTCTTTTCATTTAGCACAGAAATATATCTATGTGCATCCATGTCAAGGATCTTTACCCTTAGCTTCACCTTGAGAGAAAAGGTGGAAGGTTATAAATCCCTTGTGGGAACATGTAGACGTGGTGGTGAAGAAGTATCTCATGGTGAAGGGAAATTTCTTAGATGCTATTCTAAAGGGAAGAAAGAGGATTACAATTAGAAGAAGAACGCGATTAAAGGCTGGAGATAAGTTTTACATACATTCTATGGGAAAGATATGGGGAATAGGAGAGGTTACAAAGGTGGAAAAAATTATGAAGGATGAGATCGGAGATGAGATAGCAAAAGAGGAGGGTATGACGCTGGAAGAGCTAAAAAAGTATTTGGATAGGTTTTACGGGAAGAAGAATGTGCCCCTCTATGTCATACATTTTCGTGTTGCAGAGGTGTTTCCTGAGCCCAAAGATCCAGAAAAAGATGTGTATGGAGGTATGCGACCGGGAAAGATTGCTGCTTTAGCACTAAAATACCTTCACCTTGATGAGGAAGCCATGAAGATACTGAGGAGGTTGAAGGAGACGGATAGTATAAGAGCGGTTGCCATTGAAATGGGTGGACTAAATAGGAGGAAGAAGGTGAGGGCAATCTTAAGAAAGGCAGTAGAGATGTTAAAAGAAAAAGGAGTTATTTAGACTTTCTCTTCCTGCCCCTTCTGGTCTTCTTTTCCTCTTCTTCTTTTACCTCTATGGTTCCTGTAAACTCCAACAGCTTACCTGTCTGGTAGAGGAGGAGTGAGACAACCAGAACAAATACCCAAAATACCCACACACCAGATTTATATGCAAGTACTGCGAACTTATCAAAGTAGTCCACTCCTGTAGGGAAGGGGTACACACCGGCTGCTACCGCCTTTACGGAGCAAAGCAGATACTCATTCGTGCTGTTATAGTTTTTCAGGCACGTTTTCACATCTTTTATCTTATCCCAAGACACTACCAAATCCATGGTGGCTCCAAGGAAGAACAGTACAGACATGAGTGCCAGTAGCAGGCCAAGGAGTTTTGGCACCACCACATACCGCTTTCCTATCCTAAGTATCATACACTGTATGAAGAACTTTCTCATATTTAAATGTGGCGTCCCAACATTTTCACATGATATATTTCCTATCCTTCATACTTACCTTTCTTCTTATCAAGTACTGGATAGAGCTTGCAAAACAAAGAGGACTTGTAGGAAGGGACATGAATAAGTTTGAGGAGGTATATGTAGCAGAGGGTGGGGGAGTTCCCTTTCTTATGGGGACAATACCTGTAATTATCCTATTATCTCTCTTTTACCCGGAAAAATCCCTGGAAATTCTTGCTATTTCATCCTCCATTCTTTTGCTTGGGATGATAGGTTTTGTGGATGACGTTCTGGGATGGAAGAAGGGTCTTCCCCAATGGGTAAAGCCAGTGCTAACTATATTGGCAGCCTTACCTATCTCCGTGGTTGTGTATATGAGGGGTTTGTCCGGCCTTTCATTGGATCCTTTTATCTATGCATGGATAGCGGTACCAATAGGTATTGTGGGTGCATCCAATGGATTTAACATGCTGGCAGGCTTCAATGGGCTGGAAGGAGGGCTGGCACTAATTATATTATCAACCCTTGGTGTGAAGGCGTTTATGGAAGGAAATCTTTGGCTTTTTGATATAATTTTAGTGTTTATTGCAGCATTGCTAGCATTCCTATACTATAACTGGTATCCCGCTCGGATATTCCCAGGAGATAGCTTTACATACGCAATAGGAGGACTTATTGCTTCCATTACCATCTTTGGTGGAATGGAAGTAATAGGTGTTGCACTCTATACATTGTTTATCTTAAAACTCATATTATTCCTAAGAGCAAGGTTTTTGGACAAGAAGAAAAAGGTAGAAGCCTTTGGAATACCACAGAGGGATGGTACCTTGAAAAAACCTTACGACAAATGGTATGATACCACTCACATTGCTATGGACATATTAGGAAAACATTCAACGGAGCGTAATGTGGTGCTTTTGATACTAACGGCTCAGTTAATAATATCTACGCTGGTATTGTTGGTAATGTGAGGCGCCTAGCAAGGATTTCTGCCATATTGGTAGTTACCTTCCTCCTTTCCTACGCAGCTCTTTATATCTTTCGAATAGCAGCGGGTAGAATCCTTCAACCAGAGGATTTTGGTTACTTTATGTTCCTCTGGGGTACATCTGGAGTATTAGCCTCCTTGTCTATTTTGGGGATGGAAACAGGGGCTGCGAGGGAAATAGCAAGAAGAATAGCAGAGGGACATACGTATAAGGACATTGTAGGAGCTGCTACATTAGCTTCTATCCTATTTTCGGTGTTTCTATCCCTGCTAACAGGTATTCAAGAGCTACTGATTATAGTACCCTTCTACGCTCTTTTCCTCCTCTATACAGGCATACTAAGAGGATCGGGGAGATTCCGTGAAAGGGCGTTAGCAGACGTTGTAAGGGCTGCGGTTCTCCTCATTTCTTCCCTGTATGTTATCTACAATCCATCCCTTTATGTGGCTGTACTACTTTTCTCCCTCTCCTTTATCTTCCCCCTTCTTTTGGAGATTCTTGTAGAGCCCCCCGGAATCCCCTCTCTGCGAACTGTTATAGAAATTGTTAGATCTTCGATTTCCTATCTTCTCATGAGTGTTTCCTTCAGAATTATGCAGTGGACAGATCTGATATTGGTAAACGTGTTGCTTGGTAGTCTAAAGACGGCCATCTACGGAGCGGCATCCACGGTAGTAGGAATATTTGCCGTTATATACAATGTGGCCGGTTATGTTTCCCTACAGAGGCTTACCATATACTATGAGAAGGGGATGCTAAAGGATATGTTCGAGTTCTTTAGGAGGGTAAATAAATGGGTACTTCTCGTATCCCTGCCGCTGATTCTTTTGCTACTCATATATCCTTCCACCGTTATAGAGATGTTGTTTGGGAGGTATGGAGAAGGAGGCACAGCACTCATTATACTGTCTCTTTCTCTCCTTGTTCAACAGCTTGGAGGCATTCTGGGAACGCTTTATACTGCTGTTGGAAGGCCAGATATGTGGAACAGGGCAGCCATCATAGCGGCAATCCTAAATGTGGTTCTAAATATGGTGTTTATACCTATCTGGGGTTTGGTGGGGGCAGCCATTGCTACAGGTATAAGTATCGCTCTTAGAACGTTGCTGGCGGTGCTGGGTATATACAACATGTGGAAGGAACTTCCTCTTGATAAGGGAAGTCTTTTTGTGATAATATCCTTTATCCTTACAGTTGTGGCAGATAGAACATTTCTATCCCCCTTTCCACCTCTTCAGGAGGCTATAATATCGCTCCTCTTGTACGGAGTGTTGCTGGTTGTTTTAAGGGCTTTTGATAGGGAAGATATTAGAATAGCGAGGGAGTTGATCCATGGAAGGTGAATGTAAACTATGTGGTATAACGTTTAGAACTAGGAAGGAGGATGTAATAAGGATCCCAAAGGACTACATCCCTCTCTATACTATAAGCCTTGATCACATGTGGTGGATTCTTAGATGGGATGTATATAAGGATGCCATTAGTAGGGGGGTATGTACGGCAGACGGCACATGGATAAAACGGCTGATCCAGCTGAAATGTGGTAAGAGGGTTGATAGACTAGCTGGAAGCAGAATAATATATGATTTTCTCTCCCTTGCAAAGGAAAACGAACTAAGAGTAGCCTTTGTGGGCGGTACTCAAGAGGTCTTGAGAGAGGCCTCAGAGCGTATAAAGAGGGAGTATGGGCTGGAAGTATACACAATGGATCCGGGATTGATATCATATCCGTTTCACGAAGTAACCATAGAAAATGTTTTGTCGTTTGTGGAAGATAAAGAGCCCCACTTTGTGTTCTTTGCTTTGGGAGGTGCTCCTAAACAAGAGTTATTTATGGATAGTTTAAATGATGGGTTAAAAGACAGAGGGGTACTCCTTTCTATGGGTATTGGAGGAACATTGGATATGATTGCAGGAAGAATCAAACTTGCACCAAAATGGGTATCAGATATAGGGTTAGAGTGGTTATGGAGGGGTATGGAAGGATTTCACAGACTTACAAAGATAAGAAGGGGATATACGGCGCTATTTAGAGTATTACTAAGGCTCTTAAGGGGTAAGTGTTGAGTATATCTCTTCTAACATATCAACATGTTTTTCCCATGTTAGGGGAGTTACATCGCATAAGCAAGGGGAGGATTGAAGGATTAGGTTCGCCGCTTCCTCTATCGAATCGAACAGCTTTACACACCTACAATATCTTTTTATAGTTCTCGGCCCGGGACTGTCCTTTACGATGGGTACAAGGCCTCTCGCAAGCGCTTCTACTACTACGATTCCAGACGCCTCATATGGGGATGGCAGAAGCAGGAAATCGTGCTCATCCAACACCTTCCACTTTTCTTCTCCATAAACTGGTCCTCTAAAGGTTACCCGTTTTTCAACACCTAATCTTGTTGCTAACCCTCTCAAATGATCCCTATATCCAGAAATTGCCTCGGGGCCCACAATACTGAGTGTGTATTCCTTTGGAAGTAACGCAAGTATTCTAATGGTATCGTCTACGCCCTTAAGAGGATCCAGCCTACCAAGATATAGGATTTTTGTGCCATACTTCTCCCTTTGTTTTATATTCTCAGCGCTTACGTTCGCAGTAGGCAATACAATTCCTTTGAAAAAGAAACGCTCCTCATCGTTTGTCATTATTATATAATCCATGAGCCTCCAATACCACCCCACTGATAGGTCAAAT
>WANZ01000061.1 GCA_015521515.1 Candidatus Iainarchaeum sp. | reverse complement strand
TAATAGGGATGGGTGGGTTAAAAAAGTGATGCATACATTGGATAGTTTGTGGAGGAAGACTTCATGTATGGAGAAGAGGGAATGGAAGAATCTGTGAGAATTCCAAGGGAAAGAATAGGAGTATTAATAGGTAAAAAAGGGAAGGTTAAGAAAAGAATAGAGAATCTTGCAGATGTAAGAATACGGATAGATTCCAAGAGTGGGGAAGTAACAGTAAAGGGCGGGAAAGGAACCGATCCTATAAATTTTCTGAACGCTGTTAGGGTTGTGAAGGCAATAGGCAGAGGCTTTGACCCAGACACGGCCCTCAACCTCTTCAGGGACGATGTATACCTTGAGATTATCAACCTGAAGGAGGTGCTGGGGAGGCATGCCATCCCCCGGCAGAGAGCCCGTCTCATAGGTAGCAAGGGCTCGGCAAGAAAGAGGTTAGAGGAGCTTACAGATACAAACATAAGGATATATGGTAACACAGTATCTATCATAGGCACCTTTGAAGCTATAGAGCTTGCAAAGAGAGCTATAAATAGGCTGATAGTTGATGGGAGTCCTCATACGGTGGTATTCAGGGAGTTGGAGAATGAAAAGAGGAGAGAAACCATGGAAAAAATATATAGCAAGTTTGGCATATGGGAAAAGGAAGAGAGAGGGGATATTTAATAATTTCTCTTCAAATAAGAGAGATGATCCATGCCTGAGGGCACAGACATATTCAAAGAGTTTAAGGAGCACTCTGTGGCAGAGTTTTTCAAGAAAAACAAACACATGCTAGGCTACTCAGGAAAGGTACGATCACTTACTACCGCAGTTCATGAACTTGTAACCAACTCATTGGATGCATGTGAAGAGGTTGGTATACTGCCGGATATATCTGTTTCGCTGGAAAGGTTGGGAGATGAGCATTATAGGCTAACGGTAAAGGATAATGGCCCTGGTATTCCTCCCCACATAGCTCCAAGGGTGTTTGGAAAACTTCTCGCCGGCACAAAGTTCCATAGAATGATACAGACTAGGGGTCAACAAGGTATCGGGGCTGCAGGTGTAACACTATTTTCCCAGATTACCACAGGTAAGCCAGTGAAGATTATCACCTCTACAGGGGATGGAACGGTATGGGAAATGGAGGTAATGGTAGATGTAACAAAGAACGAGCCTGATGTAAAGTCTAAAAGGCACTATCCAGGGGATTTCAGAGGTACAGAGGTAATCGTAGAGCTAAAGGAGGTGGAATACAACAGAGGAAAATACTCCGTATATGAGTATCTCAGAAGGACAGCTTTGGCCAACCCCCATGTCACTATAAGATTTACAGAGCCCGACGGAAAGATTACCACCTTTGAGAGAAGTACCTTCGAACCTGTAAAGATAGGTATAGAGGCAAAGCCTCATCCATTTGGTATCACAACAGATGACATTTTCTCCCTTAGCAGGATAGCAAAGAGCAAAACAGTAGCTCGCATGATCACCTCTCATCTTCACGGCATAGGTAGCAAAGCTATCATATCTATGTTGCATATTCTCCCTAGAGAGCTAAACAAACCTCCTCAAGAACTAACATGGGAGGAGGCAGAAAGGATCGTAATGCTCTTTAGGCTGCTAAGAACAATGGCAGAAAAGAAGAGAGATTTTGATGAAAAAGAAGGTATTGAAATGCTCAAAAAGGTTTTAGGTAAGGAGATAGATGAAGAGAAGGCTAAGAATCTACTTAATATTCTAAAAGAGGTAAAAATAAGAGGTCCTAGCACAGATGTACTCATACCCATTGGGAAGGAACGCATCAAAACTTCCCTAAAGGCAAACCTAAAACCATCGTTTGTGTCTGTGGTAGAGAGAAAGCCAAAAGTATACTACGGAGGTATCCCCTTCCAGGTAGAGGTTGGAATAGCAGTTGGAGGAAAGATTGAAAACTTTGAACTTATGAGGTTTGCCAACAGGGTGCCGCTCCTATTTGATAGCGGGGGGTGTGCCATTACAGAAGCGGTAAAAAGTATTGATTGGAACAGATACGGCGTGGATGTCTTCAATGCCCCTGTAGTTATCATGGTAAACATCTCATCAACCCACATACCTTATACCACAGCAGGAAAACAGGCCATAGCAGATGTACCGGAGGTGTACAACGAGATAAGGCAGGCCCTTATGGAGGCTGGAAGAAAGCTAAAGGAGTATACATCAAAAGTACACAGCATCAATGAGCTTATGCAAAAGAAGAAGATCTTAGAACATTATCTACCATTTTTATCCAAAGGTCTGGCTACCCTAACAGGAAAGGATGAAAAAGTGGTAGAAAGTACTCTAAAATCCCTCCTAGAAGAGAGATACAAGAGACTAGAGGAGCTTATGAAGAAACTGGAGGTTGAGAGTGCATGAACGAGAAGATTATTGAGGAGATTAGAAGGAAGGATAAGGAGGTTTTGAAGCGATTAAAGGAGTGGGCAGAGTCTATACTAGAAAAAGCAGAGAAAGAGAAGGATCTTTACATAGAGCTACCAACAAGAACACTCTCAAATGTTATATGGGACGAGGAAAAGGGTGTAATCCTTATGGGAGAAAAGCTTTCTAGAAGATACTTCTTGAATATAGCACATGCAAAGCGCTTCCTCCAAACTGTATGGGTGGCAAGCAGAATAAAGGAACTTGTAGAGGAGGGTATTACATCAAGCTTGAGAGATCTCTACTACACAGTAAAGTTTACTATTCCAGGCACAAGGGAGAACCTCGTAGATGAGCAGAGGGAAAGTGACAAGGCTATAGAAGACCTTGAAACCATGCTAAACGTCATAAGAGAGGAGTTTCACATCATGTCCCAGGGAGGGAAGGGGCATCTAGCAGGCCCCATAGAGATAGAAGAGAGGGTCCCGTCCCCCGATGGAAAACATAGGGTCACAGAGGTGGATGGAACCATGTTAGGTATGGGGGGCTGGGCCATACCTCCCATTGTAGAGCCAGAAAGGGTCCACATAAAAAAGGTAGAGGCAGAGTTTGTGCTAGTTATTGAGAAGTTTGCGTCTTGGGTAAGATTCCATGAGGATAGGTTCTGGGATGAGTACAATGCCATCATTATAACAGGCGGAGGCCAGGCAGACAGGGCCACAAGAAGGTTAGTTCACAGACTGCACTACGAATTTAAGTTGCCTGTGTATGTACTCACAGATGCAGATCCTGCTGGGTGGTACATATATTCCGTATACAAACAGGGCTCCATAAACCTATCTTACCTTTCTCCCCAACTCGCAACCCCTGCAGCCAGGTTCCTGGGTCTAACCATCTCAGATTACCACGAGTTCAAGTTTCCGCCCACAGTGAAGATAAAACTAAAGGAGTGGGATATAAAGAGGGTTAACGAGCTGAAAAATTATCCATGGTTTAAGAAGAAGGAATGGCAAAGAGAGTTTGAACTACTAGAGAAAGAGCAGTTCAAGATGGAAATTGAGGCTGCTGCCTCAAAACACTGGAGATTCATATCAAAGGATTATGTGCCTGCCAAGCTGGAGGCCAAGGCCTTTTTGCCATAATTTTTCAGATATGCTTATATTAGCAGCGTAGTACCATAGTAATGTGGACGTGGGAGAACTTGTAGCACAGGTAAATGAAGAGCTTGATGCCTATGATGAGACAAGGGATGTAAACACGCTAAGAAAAAGGGTAAAAAGGCTCAAAGAGTTCATATCAGAGATGCATAGGCAAGGCTTTCGCACACCTGCTCTTTCTCTTAGGAAGCTCCTTCCTGGTATGGAAGAACTGGAAGATGAGGAACTCTTCGAGGCTATAAATGCGTTGAAAAGATATATATACTCTATAAATATCAAGAAGTGGACCCTCGAGAGGGCTACAGTAGCTTATCATGCCAACAAACTGGCTCTATACTCCCTAGAAGATAACATATTAACGGATTACATCCCATTTCTGCCCTACGATGGCTCCTATATGAAGGTTGTAAAGAATGGTGCCGCTTTCATGGTGTTTACAGATTTTATGCACAAAAAGAAGCTACCTAGATCAACTCACCTCATAGTTACATATATAGGTCTGGCAAAGTCCCTTGAAGAGGTTAAGCTACCCACGTTATCGGAGAGGGCCCAGAGATACGTAAACATTGTACTCTCCTTTGGCATTGACAACATATATAGAAACGAAGAAATCATGTGGATGCTTTTACAAAGGTTAGAGGAGGAAGGATTTCTTACAAAGGAGGGAGAAATAGATCCCGCCGTACTAAAGGAGGTTAGGAGCAAGAGGTTCAGGGCGTACCATATTCTATCAGATAGGGTAGCTAGGGAAATATCCCGGTTTCTTGTTAAATACTTCACGTACTTCCCTCCCTACTATCCAAAAAGGCCCTTGAGAGGTGTCACATCAGTAGACCAGATAGAATCCTATATTAGGGATGATGAATGCAAAAGAGAACGTATCCTAAGCACGTTAAAAAAGATTGAGGGATTGGGACGTTCTCTATACACAAGGGATCTTGCACACTCCCTCTTGAAGGATATGTGTAAAGGGGGGAGCAAAGCTGAAAGGTTCTTGGAGGCATTGAAAAATGCAAAAAGTGAGAAGAATAAGTGATGTGGAAAAATTAAAGGACGATGATAGTGTTTACATATCCATTCGGCTTTCCAAAAAGCTTGTAACAAACATACTGCTTCGCATGCCCTCCTTAAAGCGCATAGTAGTTCCAAAGAGTATTAAACATATATCCGATCCCTCCGTAATAAGGGCTTTGGAAAGTGTGGGCATCAGGGTGGTGGAGAGCGGGAGGGGGAGGGGAAGACCTCCAAAGCATTCTGAGGAAACCATTAAAATCATCCTGCACAAATATGTTTCTGGAGAAGATGTGGCGTCCATTGCTTTATCCACTGGTGTTCCTGCTCGTACTGTCTACCACATCATTCGCAAACACAATCTGCGTAGATAGACTCCCAAATGTAAAGAATTACGCCACTTTCATGTCAGATGATAGCACCGCACTGGCAACCTGTGAATACAAAAATGGGAAGTATGTGTGTTGTGCAGATATTGATGCAGGAGATAAGCTTAGGGTTGTGTTTACTTCCCTGGATAACAAGCTTGTAACAGTAGATTACGATGTCATCAAGGGGAATAACTGGTCAAAGACAATCAATGGAAAAAGCGTATCCATTACTATAGAGGGGGAGGATGGAAATTACCTTGTGATAGAGGAGTTTCCCAAGGAGATGGTAGAGGATGCGGACGAGATACTCTCGGAGGATAAAATGGTATTGGAGTTTGATCCTACCGTTGCATGGTTTGTTACTGTAAAGGACGGGAGAGGTTATCTCAGCTATAGGGTAAGAAGGGGCTCCCCATCCCTCTCTTCTCCCATAGTAAAACTCTCATCCTGCAATCTGGAGATCAACCACCTTTCCACCAAGCAGCTAAGGGAAGGAGGAGATACATACATAATACACACCTTTGAGGTGCTCCTAGATGGTAAAAGGGTCGTCCCCTCCAACGTTGTGGCTACACTAAATGGTAACAACGTGGAGGTGCGATACACCAAGGATTCCAAACTGTTTGAAATAATATCAAGGGTGGAATCCTTCCCTGTGGAGATCACAGTAGAGGTAAGATCTGGGGAGTGTTCTACAAAATCAAGCACCACAGTATATGGAAGTGAAGAGGGTATCCCGCTATACTTTATCGTTCTCCTTGTGGGCGGTGTGATCGTTCTAGGGTGGTTATATCTACGCCAAGCTCGGTGAGCGCTCCTTCAACAAGCTGAAGCTCCTTCGTATACTCCGTTATAAGCTCTTCATACACCTCTTTAGATATCTTCCTTGCCATATAACGCTGGTTTGTCTTGTCTATAAGCCTCTTTAACTGAATCCATCGCTTCTTTAGCCTCCTTATTTTTAGCTGTTTATAGAGGAAGGGAGAGAGTAGTATAAGTAGAATTAGAGGAATCAAAACGTATATCCAGTCTAGGGGTCTTTCTGGTAACGCTACAGTAGTAGAAGATACTGTTACAGGTATAGCATCAAGTATTACGGTTCTCTTATAAGCTTTCCATAGAAGATCAAGTACTACAGGAGGAAGATAGCAGTACACGGGCTCTTCCGGCCTGTAAATAAACCTTGCTTCTACTTCGTACTCTCTTCCTGTTATTTCCGGACCGGAAAACTCTGTATTTATGGGTGTAAAGTTGCAGAACTGCCCGCCGCCCTCACCGTATATGTATTCTCCCCTCACTTCCATCTCCTTGGGAGACCTAACCCTTACAATGTCCACAAAGGTACCCCCTACCCTCACCAAGGAGGGGGTTATCTCCCTCTCAATGTAAAAGCTGGGGAAGTCTATCTTCCCGTCCTCTACCCAGTCCACCAAGTTATATAGCAGAAGCGGGTCTGAACAGTAAAAACATCCTGTCACCACCACGTTATCGTCTATTCCTAACACATCCTCTCCCGTTGGGGTCAAGAACCCGCTTTTAAATCTTGAAGGAAGGAATATGGGATTGCCAACATAATACATCCTTTCATACCCTACAAGCGGGCCTCCCTTTATAACGTGCTTTAGAAGGATCCCATTTGTAATGTTCACATATACGTCTCTGAAGGAGCTTGTATCCGTCCCCTCAAGGGGATAACTCTTCCTCTTTACACCTAGCGCAGAAGAAAGAGGATTGTCATCCCTAGCATCCACCACCAACCTTCCTTCAAAGGATAGAAATCTCTCTACATCCTTTGGATCCATAGATGTACATCCAAGTACTATTATTCCGTCATACTTTCCAATATCCTCCGTAGAGTAGAAGAGCTCCACATCAAATCCTCCATCTCTCAGATAGGACACCAAAATATTCGGCGTTTCTGGATTTAGAGATCTTACATCGTCGCTATATCTATAACAAGTTACGGAAAAATCTTTTGCATATATACCAACCTTGGAAAAGGCGAAGGGCAAAAGAAGGAGCAGAAGGATGGCTCTCATTATGTTGAGTTAGGTACTCTGCATATTTAAGCGTTGCTAAGGCCGAGCACTTTTTAAATCTCACATTCCATCATAGTGGCATGGGACTGAGACCTGCGCGATGCTACAGAGAGATAGAGAGACCCTATACAAGAGTAGCAGTAAAAGTGCCAGAGAAGAATTACATTGGTGCAAATCCTGTTCCAAAGATAAGAAAGTTCGTGCAAGGGGAGATGAAGGAGGATTTTGACACTGTCTATACTCTCATAGCCCAGGATGCTGTTCAGGTAAGGGATAATGCCATAGAGGCTGCAAGGTTATCCATAATTAAATATTTGGAGAAAAAGATACCCAAAAACTTCTTCATAAGGGTGAGGGCATATCCTCACCATGTTCTAAGAGAGAACAAGCAAATAACGGGTGCTGGAGCTGATAGATTACAGAAAGGTATGAGAATGGCCTTTGGAAAACCTATAGGGAGGGCAGCACAGGTTTACCCAGGGAAGATCATGTTTGAGGTAGTAAGTTATAAAAGGTATGAGAATGTTGTGAGAGAGGCTATGCGAAGGGCCGCCATGAAGATGCCGGGTCACTACAAGGTAAGGGTTTCACCTATCGGAGGATAACAACTTCTCTACGATGCTTACCACTTCCTTATGGATAGTTATAGGGTCTCTTTCTCCATTAACTACCACTATATCCTTCATAGAAAGGTATCGCTCCCTAACCTGTCTAAGGAATTCTAGTTCCTCATATATTGCCCTGCTACTCCTTCTTCGCATCCTCTCCATGGCCACTTCAGGGGATACATCTATGTAAATCACCACATCCGGAATGGGAAGGGATGCGCCTAGCACCTTTAGTACTGTGTTTATATCTCTCTCTTCAAATCCCTCTACCCGTTGGTACGCAAGGGTAGATGGATGGTATCTATCCGATATTACAATGTATCCTTCCTTCAAAAGGGGCTTAATGGTATTCTCCGTGTGAGTTATTCTGTCTGCCAAGAAGGAAAGGAGCAAAACTCCTTTTGGCAGTTTTTCTTTGCTTCTTAAAAGAAGTTTTAGTGCATTTCCAGTAACGTGGGGGCTGGGCTCTGCTGTCAGGTGAACCTTATAGCCCTTTTTAAGAAGATAGGCATAAAGAAGCTGGGCCTGTGTGGTTTTACCGGAGCCGTCTATTCCCTCTATTACGATAAACACCTCATAAATTGGGAGGCCTACTTTTTAACCTTACCTTCAGCATATGGTAGATAGGGATCAAAAGGTCCCACCAGCATGGGGTGATAGAGTCTAAACCCCCATATGGAGGGCCCGTGGTCTAGCCCGGTTATGACGCCTCCCTTACGAGGAGGAGGTCCCCGGTTCGAATCCGGGCGGGCCCATTCACTACACAACCCTTTTAACATCATCCCAAGCCTAATATTGAGGTGAAGAGGGACCTTGTTATCCTCGTCCTAGTGGTATCCCTTATGGCAATAGGTGCAAGAGCCTTTCTGTATCACTGGGAAAATATCTTTGGTATAGATTCCTATTGGTTTGCACGCCATGGAAAGTATGTGCTACTCAATGGAGAATTACCAGAAAGGGATCCTTTATACTCTTACAATTTTGAACACCCTCCTATTCCAAAGGAGTTATCCTTCTACCTACCAGCATGGTATTACAAGATACGATTTGGTGAAGAGTACAATAGGGAACAGTGGTTTATCGCGCTGAAGGATTTATCCACCTTCTTTGGTGTAATCGGAAGCTTGTCCATGGCTTTGCTTGCATTCTACGTTGGTGGACCCCTTGCAGGTATACTCTCCGGGACGTTGGCTGCCACAAACCCGGGGTATGTGTATAGAAGTATGGCGGGCTTTTATGAGGATGATGCAGTAGGATTGGCTCTATTTTTACTTGGAGTGTTCCTATTTGTGGAAGGTGTCAGGAGAAGAGATTGGAAGTTCCTTCTACTGTCTTCCATATCGTGGTTAGGGGTTGCAGTGGCCTGGAAGGCCTACGAACTAGTAGTCTATACCCTTCTACTCTCAATAGGTCTATTCATTGCAAGAGAGATAGCGCTTCAGATAGGTAGTAGATTTCCCATCACACCCACCATAGGGGCTATCCTTACAGCGATAGGAGCCATTGTTGTGTGGCTACTATTCCGTTCACTAGCCATAGGAACAGCGGTGAACACTCTTGAGAGTGTGGGTACCTTATCAACAGATATAAATAGCGTGGGAGCTGCCACCCTCCTTGTACTGGGAACCCATCCCCTCATTCCTGTACTGATGGGTCTCATGGCATACTTTTTGACACTACACCTTATAACAAAGGAAAAGAAGTGGTTTTACTTCTCTTTGGCATCTCTCCTCCTTGCCATACCCTTTTACATGGTAAGTGCAACCGCTGGGTTCAAAATGACAGTAACACTGGAGGATGGAAGGGAAAGGATAATTGGATATGGAGAGGCGTATAAAGAGGTAGGAGGAAACATCCCAGGTGTAGATCTTTATCAGATGATATTCGGCAGTATAATTGTGGTATTTGTTGCACAGGTGATTGGATCATTCGCCGCAACAACTGTGGTTCCAAAAAGGTACGATAGAAGAGAGTGGATCTATCTCCTCGGGGGAACGGTTCTTGTGCTTTTGGTGGGGTTACTGTCCGTCTTCTACAACGGTTACAACTGGATAGAAGACTTCCTTGGAGGAAATGTACCCCTATTAGAGCAAAGGTATGGCGTTATTGGTGCAACAGTAGTGGAGGAAAGATATGGGTACTTCTTCTGGTCCCCTAAGTTTTCTATTCTGGCAGTATTTACCCTCTTTGCTGTTCCCTTCCTTATATACAAAAGGAGACCAGAATATCTTATTATTCTGGCCGTATTCGGACTCACTCTCTACCTTGCATGGATAAAACTAAAGACAAACTACTATTTTGGCGCTCCTCTGGGATTGGTAGCCGGTCTTGTGCTGGCAGATCTCTGGAACAGAGGAAAGAAGGAATGGATCCTTACTATTTATATTATAATAGTGTTTGCACTCCTTGCAACAGGCATATTCCACACAGTTGGTAGAGTTCCTACCCTCCTTTATCCGGAGGAGGCTGCAGAGGCCCTCACTATTGCACCTATCACTTCAGACACGTTCTGGATGAGGGGGCCTGACTATTTGGCTACCTTTGAGTTTATAGAGAAGAACACAGAAAAGAATGCTGCCATATTTAACTGGTGGGGTTTAGGGCACTGGCTGGCCTTCTTCACAGAGAGATACCTTGCAACAGATAACACAAATGTCGTGTTCAAGGCTAACCAGTATGTTGCAGAAACTTTCTTGTCCCCATGGGAGGAGGGGATAAGGAGGGTACAGGAAAAGAACTATGACTATATACTTTGGAGTAGAGATTACATCTATGGATACAACGCATTCCTTCTCTATGCCTATGGATTTAGGGCTGCTTCCCAGCTTGCGCCCGACTATCTCTTCTACATAACACAGCCCTGCAAACCCGTCACAGGCTTGTATGATAACTACTACAACTGCGGCGATCCTATCAACCCCATTTTTGTGGAGAAAAACATTATAGAAAGGGCTCCCTCTGTATTTCTTGCACCCCTACCCTTTGAGGAGCTGCCCAAATTCAAGGGATACGGCGTATACAAAATAGAGGACAGGCTAGTATTGGTCACAGAAAAGATGAATCGGAGCTTTATGTTCCTTCTATGGAAGGGAGGGAACGAAAGAGTGAAACCTGTGTATGTGTCTCCTACTGGTTATCTAATTCTTTACAGAGTTAGCTGATTTCTTTTTCTTTCCCAAAGCCTTCTTTCTTTTCTGCTCTCTAACCTTTCTGTCCTCCCTTACTATCTTTACCCTCCATCCCTCAAATGATATTCCTCTATGTTTGGCACAGGAAATACAAACATAGACCTTCTCCGCTCCCCAACCCACAAAGGTGATCTCTTGGGTGTTGTCAAGAGCTGACAACCAGGATGGGGTTTTGTAAACAGGTACAGCAGAATCTCGGGGAACCCTCCTTCCACAGTATATGCACGTTACATAGGTAACCTTTCCCATGGGAAAAAATGATACACGAAGATTTAAAATGCATGGAGCCTCTTCTTTCATGGATATTTGGAAAACCTATCGGAGAAAGCATTTGAGAAAACTGGAAGAGGCTTTGAAGGAAGAGGCTGTAGACGTACCTATTATACCTGTTTTAAATGTTATAAACAACAAAGAAGAGTTTGTTACCACCTCTTCTTGCTCAGGAAGGGTAGTATTACTAGCTACCGACTTGTATGAGAGAAAAGAGCCGTCCTCATTTGTGGGGAAGTGGCACAGACCCGTAATGGTAGAGGAGGTCTTGGATAAGGTATCCTCCTTCGAGGGTATGTTTTTGTGGTTTAAGGTCGAACCCTTCATCCTTCATCTAGCTTCAAAGGATCTCGAATCTGCCAAGCGCATTCTCTCCATTGCACGAGAGTCGGGAATTAAGGTGGCTGGTGTTCAGAGTTTCAGAGAGGGCATTTACCACATAGAGCTTAGAAACATAGAATACATGGCGGTTCCTGTAGTTTGGGAGGGGGAAAGAGTTCTGGAGGATGCCACTCTTTCAAAGATGGTAAACATCGCTAATTGGAAAATGGTAAAAAATCAGCAAAGGCTTCAACGCTTCTATGAAAACCTCTTAAAGTCTCTAAATCCCATCATATAGTGGCTACTCCAGAAAATACGTTACTACTCCAGCTGGGTATAGTGGTATTTGTTGCGGTAATCTTAGGATCTCTTTTTGAGAGAGTGGGGCTGCCAGGTGTATTGGGATACGCATCCGCAGGGTACTTCCTGGGCATGATGTATCCGGAGGGGAGGGAACTTATATCCCTGTTTGCAGAACTTGGCATCGCAATGTTGCTATTTTACATAGGTATGGAGTTTAATGTCAGAAAATTCCTTCAATTTGGTGTACAAGCTATTGTATTATCACCTATAAAAAGTGGTGTGGGTTTTCTTCTTGGGTTTATAGGAGCTACCCTTCTTGGGTTTCCTATGGAAACATCCATAGTTGCAGGGGCGGCCACAGCCGTGAGTTCCACAGGAATCATCTCGAACACCATCCTAGAGAGGCGTATGCAGCACTCTGTGGAGGCTAGAACTGCGCTATCAATGCTTATATTGGAGGACATTTTCTCCGTTATCTTTATTACCCTGTTACTCAGCAGAGGTGAGGATATCCTTACAGCGGTACTCCATACATCAATGGTGTTAATTCTCCTCCTTACAGTGGGTATATACATATCCCGCCTGTTATTTCATCTTGCTGGCAGGTATATTAAGCCAGAGACATTAGTAGTATTCTCCGTGGGGGCATTGGTAGTGTTTTCCTATGGATTCTCTCTCCTTGGGATACCACCAACCCTTGGTGCGTTTTTTGCAGGCATGTCCATATCAGAGCTTACAGCTGTTCCCCGTATAGAGAGAGACTTAGAACCCCTCAAACGACTCTTTGTAATAGTGTTCTTCACATCTATAGGCTTTCTATATTCCCCACTTTTCACCTTTGAAAGTATCCTACTGGGTTTATTACTGTCTATAGCTCAGCTAGTTGCTGTACTTTCTGCCTCTTCGGTAATGCCGCTTCTGGGTAATTCCATTAGGTCTGCTGCTCGCTTCTTTATGTTAGATCTTCCCCTAGGTGAGTTTTCGCTGTTCTTTGCAGCAGTTGCAGCAAGTGTAGGCATTCCTCGTTCTGAGGAGATCATGGGAGCTGTGTTTGTGGCTATTGTAATTACAAACATCCTTTCAAACATCTTGTGGAAGAAAGAAGTCACCGTTGTAAAGGTGTTCAGAAAGTATCTTCCTCTTCCAGACACTCCCTATGTGCCCTTATATATCCCAAGGGAGGGAAAGAGCACAATACCATATATATTGGCTCTTATAGCCATCATCTACCTATTCTTCTGGTCAATAGAGAAGGATAACAAGGTACTTTCCCTCATAATGCTTGTGCTACTTCTTTACCCTATATCAAAACTACTACTCGAAATAAGAGAGCGCATCTCAAGATTTCTTGAGTTCAGAATGCGATACATGAAATACAAAGACACTTCCTACAAGTCTGCTCTTCTATCCCTTCTCATTTTAGTCCTTATTCTCTCCCTATGGGCAAGTATAGGCACCACCATCCTTCTACAACCACTCTCCATCTTCCTCATACTACTTGCAATGGGTGTGGGTGTGTATCTGGTGAGAGTATGGAGTGGGAAAGAGAGATAGGTATAGAACGGTATCTCTACAGGGAAGAATGTAGGGGCTATACAAGAAGAGAGCCTGAGGATTTTGTGGTAGAAGAAGAAGGTCCTTTGGGAAAGGCTTCCATACGCATCTTAAACAATCAGAAAGCTCCCATGAAGCCAGAGGGAGAAGGGGAGTATCTTTATGTGGTAATGGAAAAAAGGGACTGGGACACCAACGATATTATAAGGAAGATCGCAAGAGAACTTCATATTTCTCGGAGCAGAATATCCTTTGCGGGAACAAAGGATAAATTTGCACTCACCGCTCAATGGATAAGCCTCTGGAAGGTAAAATGGGGGGATATCAGATCTTTGAATATTAAGGATGTGGCTTTCCACACACCCATTTATATGAGAAGAAAGCTTAGAAGAGGTCAGCTAAAGGGAAACTGGTTTAGGGTAAGAATATACGGATGCAATCTTGAGTGGGTACCCGAAAAGTTTCTAAACTACTTTGGCCATCAGAGGTTTGGCTCTTATAGGTTTGTGTCCCACAGAGTTGGAAAGTATATCCTCCTTGAGGACTTTGAGGAGGCGGTAAGGGTGTATCTAACAGCCACATCCCCATGGGAGCCACCAGAAACCCAGGAAGCCAGAAGGAGGTTGGAGAAAGAGTGGAATATTAAGGAGGCTCTCCGGTACTTTCCTCATAATCTGAGAAAGGAGAGAAGCATACTGTCTGAACTTTCAAAGGGCAAGGATTTCAAGTCTGCTCTTCTATCCCTCCCTCCTAATCTTATTTCCCTCTTTATTCACGCATACCAATCCTATATATTCAACAAGGCTCTTTCCATCTCAAACGAGGATACCCTTATCGTCCCTGGCTACAAGGTGTTTCCTTCTGGGGTGGAAAAGGAGCTACTGGATGAGGATGGCATCACAAAGGAGCACTTCAAACGATGGAAACGATTTTCCACCTATGGGGAAGAGAGAAACACTATAGAGTACCCCAAACACCTAAGGGTAGAGGGCAACACCGTTTCTTTTTTCTTGCCGGCCGGCACGTATGCCACCTCATACCTTAGGGAGCTCCTAAAACCCCAGTCCCCCATTGGTTTCATCATCAGCCCGGAGAAGGTGCAACAGAGGTAAAGAGTGAGGATAGAGCATCAAGTATCTTTTCCAGCCTATTATCCCTCTTCAATGCATACCTGAGTACCTCGTCTATTCTCTTGACGTATATAATCTCCACTCTGTCTCTCACCTCTTCCGGGAGGTTTATATCTCCCCTATTTGCATAGGGCACTATTACTTTCCTTATGCCTGCCTCGTATGCGGCCATTATTTTTGCAGATACACCTCCTACAGGTAGCACTTCGCCCCTCACAGAGAGGGATCCTGTCATTGCTACTGACTGATCTACGGGAATTCCTTCGAGGGCTGATATGATAGCGGTTGCCACGGAAACGGACGCAGAGTCTCCCTCCACTCCGTGGTATGTCTGTAAAAATTGCACATGTATGTCATAATCCTTCAGATCCTTGCTGGTTACCTTCTTTACAATGGCTGATACGTTGGAAACAGCTTCCTTTGCTATTCTCATAAGGCCCCCTGTTGCAATAATTCTACCGCCCTCTCTGGATTGGGCCGGTGCCACCTCCGCCTCTATGGGTATAACTACTCCCTTGTTAGAGTTACCCAAAACTGCAAGTCCGTTTACTCTCCCCACCACATAGCCTTCCGTTAGTATTACGGAATATTCCCTCTGATTCTCCGCTATACGCTCTGCAATCTGATCCTCCAAAGGTTTTGCAATGGATATGGCTTCCTCCACATCCTCGGGTAGTACATACTTATGACCTTTCTCCTTGGCTATATCCCCTGCAGCTCTCACAATGCCTCCCAATTCCCTCAATCTAAGGGTTAGCTTTCCCTTCTTACCGGACATGCGTCTTGCCTCTCTAATGATTATTTCAACGGCCTCCCTGGTAAAGTGGGGGATTTTGCCATCCTTTTTTACCTCTTGGGCCACAAACTGAGCTAGTTTGTATCTATTTTCCTCATTGTCATCCATATATTCGTTGAGGTAAACTTCATATCCATACCCCTTTATTCTTGATCTAAGAGCAGGGTGCATCCTCCTTATATCTTCTACGTTTCCCGCCACTATAAGCACAAAATCACATGGTACAGGCTCTGTTTTTACCATAGCGCCTGCAGAGCGTTCACTTTGCCCTTTTATAGGATATTTTTTCTCCTGTATGGCTGTAAGTAGTTCTTGCTGGATGTAATATGGTAATGTTCCTATCTCATCTATGAACAAAACACCCTTATGAGCTCTGTGAATAGCTCCTGGCTCCACCCTCAAATGCGCAGGGGTTCCTAAACCACCACTCTGGAAAGGGTCATGTCTTACGTCTCCCAACATGGCACCAGCCCTCGCGCCTGTGGCATCTATGAAAGGTGCTGTTTTTCTCTCACTATTGTCTACCAGGAGCTTTGGTACCTCATTCTCTGGATTAAACCTTGTATTCATGGCAAACATGGAAATACCAGTAAGTATAGTAATAGTAACCAGAAATCCTACATACACAATATCTGAGATGGCCTTTGTGTACCACAAATAGGTTAAAAATGTACCAAACAGTAGCGGAAGAATTAGAAACAACAAAGCAGTTCGCTGAGCTCTTCTTATTGCCTCCATACGTTCCCTTTCCACAATGAGCTTTCCCTGCCCTGCAGGAACGGTTCTTATGAGTGGAGTATTTTCATCCTTGAAGTTGGGGTACACAAGAATATCTTCCAGATCCTTAGCCGGCAGGAGTTCTGCCACCGCTCTGGCAAGCATAGACTTACCTGTGCCGGGGGGACCAACCAACATAACATGCCTTCTCTGCTTAACCGCACGTTTTACAGTAGATACAGCCCTTTCCTGTCCTATAACCTGGTCTATAAGCCTTTCAGGTACAGGTATCTCTTCTGTGGTACGGAAATCCATACGTGTTTAAGTTGTTACAATGCTGTTAAAAACGTGAAGGTAGGCATTGTAGACGGGGGACTAAAAGGGGAGCTTCTTATGGAGATAACGGGCATTTCAAGAGCACTGGGAGCTAAGTTCAAAAGATTGGATAAAAATCTCTACGTCTCCCGTTACCACGATAGGTTCTATCAGCTTGCCTTTGCAAAGGTTGTGGGAAGATATGAGTTCTCCTTTAGAAGAGAAGGAGAAATACCAGAGAAGATAGTGAGTCTCAGGAGATGGGTGTTAAAGAGTCCGTTTGCAGTTAGAGGGGTCATTACTGAGAAGGTAGGCTGGTGGTTAGATGGAAAGGTTGACCTAGAACATCCTAAAAACGTCATATACGTACACAAGGGGGATAAATACCACGTACTCTCTCATGCAAAGATAATAAAGGGTAAAGATTTCTCCTCTCGAGATGCAAGAAACAGGCCATTCTTCCATCCCTCATCTATGAATGCGAGAGATGCTAGACTGTTAGTAAATGCAGCAGGGGTAATGAGAGGAGATACGGTATTAGACCCCTTCTGTGGAGCTGGTGGCATACTGATAGAGGCTGGACTGATAAGGGCAAAGGTTATAGGAGTTGACATAAGGGAGGATATGGTGGAGGGGTGTAAGAGAAATTTGGAATACTACAGGATAAGGGGCGATGTTTATAGAGGGGATGCCCTAAAGGTGGAGGAAGAGGTTGACATCATAGTTACAGACCCTCCCTACGGCAGATCCTCCACCCTAAGGGGGAGGGATCTTTACTATAGATTCCTGAAGAGGGCCCACAACATAGTGAGAAAATCCCTTGTTATTGTGCTTCCCTTTGATGGATCTGCCCTCATTGAGAAGAGTGGATTTACCATCGTTAAACAGTTAAGGAGAAGGGTACACTCTTCCCTTACGAGGTGGGTATTTCTATGCAGCCCATAAGGCTAACCTTCCTTGGGACATCTGCATCTGTACCTACCAAGGAAAGGGGTCTCCCAGCCGTCCACATATCCTACAACGGGTATAGTATTTTGTTTGATTGTGGAGAGGGCACACAGAGGCAGCTAACACTTGCAGGCATATCTCCCACCTCCATAGACGCCATATTCATTACCCATCTCCATGGAGATCATGTATTTGGGCTGCCTGGCATTATAAACACCATGTTGTTAAACAACCGAAGGAAACCTCTCTACATTTTTCTCCCCCCAACAGCCCTTAGAAGGGTGAGATGGTTAGTACATGCAATCCCCCTCTTTCCCCTTTTCCCCATTGCGTGGATCCCTGTAAGGGAAGGCACCATATTTGAGGGGAGGGAGTTCCACATAGAAGCCGTGAGGCTTGACCATACAACAGAGACCTTTGGATATATATTCAGGGAGAAAGACAGGAGGAAGCTGCTAAAAGATAAGCTAGAAAAGGTAGGTGTAAATGATTGGAGAATATACAGAAGGTTAAAGGCTGGAGAGACAGTCACCTGGAATGGTATAGAGCTCTCTCCCGAGGAGTATACTACCCTTGTAAAGGGTAGATCTATAGGCTATTTCGTGGATACCGCACCCACCTATATACCTCCTGTAGACTATCTCATCCATGATAGTGCCTTTGGGGAAGGAGAAAGGGAAAAAGCAGAGGAGGTAAAACATTCCACCGCAAGACAGGCTGCCGAGGTGGCAAAAAAGATAGGTGCAAAGAAACTATTCCTTTATCATATCTCTCCTCGTTACAGAGATCCCACTCCTCTCCTAGAGGAGGCGAAAGAAGTTTTCCCTTATGTAGAGGTGGCGGAAGATCTTATGACCGTAGAGTTATAAGTTACCAGATCTATAGTTATACATGCTTTGGCTCCTCCTCATCCCCCTTGCATACGGAGCCATACAACCACTTCAGATAGATGTTTATGCAGTTGCAGAGGGTCCTATCCTAAAGGTGCAACAAACCTACTACTTTTCCTCGGATTTAGAGCAGAATCTTGGAAGAATAGCCTCTGAGATAGGCTTTAGGTATTCCCTGTGGAAGTATGAAATAGAAATGCTCGATACCTTCCTATGCGAAGCAAAAAGGGTTTCCCTGTCCATCGTGAGGGAGATCGCCCCATCCATCGTTGTAAACTATACCTGCAATGCAAGAGAAATAAGGAATGAGATATTGTGGAAAACCTTCCTTTTTGATAGCTTTAAGCTTCCACTATCAGGAGGTCTAATAGTACTTCCCGGAAAGATGTCCATCAAGATAGAAGTTCCCAAAGGTTACATAGAGAGTGTTTCCCCCGAGCCTCAAGAGATGGGAGAGAATTATATTGTATGGAGGGGTCCCCTACAATCAGGGGAGCCTTTTAGGTTGGTATATCGCTACCCCCAACTTTATACAGTTCCTTCCATCTCAAAGTACATGCTATCCTTCCAGATGGAATGGATTGCCTTATTCCTTGTATTGCTGGCACTGTACTTCTTCAGAGAGAGGATAAAAAACCTTATTGTAAAGATTATTTCCCACCTTTCCCAGCTGGAATAGCATTAACTTTTGTTTTTGTTCCACAGGATGTACATATTTCTTTCTCTGTTCTCTTTCCACAAACTGGGCATTTCCTTTCATATACCCTGATACTCCTCACTCTCCCCATACCAGTGTCGTAAACCTCTATGCCCAATAATAAGGCTACATTCTGCAGATTATAGTCATCCGTTACAAGGGGCTCTTTCCTCTGGAGAGAAAGCGCAAGTACCGATATATCGGCCTCCGAAAGCTTCCTTTCCCCTATTTCTCTCAGTTTTTTCCTGACAAGGGATACATAACAGGGTGATGGTTCCTCTATTCTCACATCAGAGGACAGGAATATCTCATAGGATGAAGTTTTCAACTCCTCCACCACTTTAGAAGTGGTAACCCCTTTTACAAGGGAGTATCTTCCATTTATGAAGAAAGAGGCGTCTAGGATCATTCTAATACCTTCTCAAGGGAGGATTTATACTTTTCAATAAGCTTTTTAGCGGTATCCTGACCTCCCAATCCAAAGGCAATACCCATCCCCAGTCCAAAGGCTATCACAAAGGCTGTAATGAGGAGTTCCACTATCCTGTTAAGGAATTCTATACCGCTGAATCCCACAAGTCTGAATGCTGTAACAAGGGAGATGTATATGACCACCCACTTTACCACCCTTGCGGTAAGTCTACCTCCAACCACACCGGCCTCCTCAAGCCTTCTGTAAAGGTAATGGGCTAGAATTGCACCACCCGAGAGGTATATAATGGCCAGGGTTAGAGATGTATAGCCTCCCATTATAATAGAAAAGAATCTTACTATTTCCATCAAACCAAGAGTGGAAGCCGCCTGTATGATGAATACTAGGAATACCCACCACTTTATTAACTCCTTAATGACAAGCTCAAATTCTATCCCGGCAATAGCTCTCTCAAATCCGGATGCCTCCATGTACTCCTTTATTCCCAAATATCTGTAAGCCCTTCCCACCAGACCTTCCACAAAAATAGCTACTGCATAACCTATGGCTGTAATGATAAGTGCTAACCCTCCCAGCATGAGAGCCTGCTGAAGCCATATCAACACATCCTCCAGCATGCTATATGGAAGGGTCTTTAAGGTTTATAACCCCTCCTGTTCTCTCATATCACCCGGCAGGTGATACTCTATGCCTAGAAGGACAGCTCCCAGAAGGGGGTCCCTTGCATTTTATCCAAGAAAGAGAGCAAAGAGAATCGTTCCAAGGTTTAGAAGCTGGCCTTCTTCCAATGAAACAAGGCCGTTAGGCTTTTATGGTTATAAAGCTGGCATGATACACCTTTTCTATACAGATGCTAGGAAGAGGACCCCAACCTCTGGAAAAGAGGTCTTCTCTGCCGCCACAGTAATAGAAACGCCGCCCCTCTTTGTTTATGGTGTAAGATTCTATGGAGACAATGGAGGGAGGTTATACACTATCACAGAGATCTGGGCGGAGAAGCTTCCAAAATATATGGAAAGAAGGATCACACCACCAGAAAAAGTAGATCACACATGGCCGGAAAGCCTGAATGGTATAAAGGCGGTTAGATTGCTCATATCCACACAGCCTTGGCTAATAGGGCTTAAGAAGACCCCTGATATAGGAGAAATAGCAATAGGTGGCCCTGTAGAAAGGGCTATAGAGTACGGGAAAGAGGTGCTGGGCAAAGAGATTCCCATCTCTTCAGTATTCTCTGCAGGAGAGTACATAGACGTAAAGGCGGTTACAAAGGGTAAGGGGTTCCAAGGTGTTGTAAAAAGGTTTGGCGTGTTTGAGTTTGGGCATAAAAAAGAGAAAACAAAGAGAGGTGTGGGCTCTATAGGTCCATGGCACCCTGCAAAGGTAATGTGGACCGTTCCAAGACCAGGGCAGATGGGCTTCCACACAAGAACTGAGTATAACAAGTATATCTTTCTCATAGGTAATGGAAAAGAGCAGCCTATTACCCCCAAGTCAGGCTTTAAACACTATGGCATTGTAACCTCTGATTATATTATAGTGAAAGGTTCCATTCCTGGCCCTTCAAAGAGGATCATAGCCCTTAGAAAGGCCATTAGACCACCCAGAACTACACTATCGGTTGGTGGCGTAAAGGTGGGTGAGCTGGCATGAAGGCACCTGTCTACTCCACGGATGGTATTATAGTAGGGGAGATAGAGCTCCCATCACCCTTCACGGAAAAGGTCAGGGAGGATCTCATTAAAAGGGCTGTATTTGCCATACAATCAGCCAGAAGACAACCATACGGAAGTATGGAGATGGCTGGAAGGTTGTTTACAGCAGAGTATATAGGTATGCGAAGGCTGCCGGAGTTTAGAAGAACCATAAATGTGGGGAGGGCTAGACTTCCAAGAACCAAGGAAAGGGGAGAGATTCTGTTTGGAAGGGTTGCTAATGTACCCCAGGCTGTTGGAGGTCCTAGGGCTCATCCGCCAAAGGTAGAAAAGGTATGGAGGCAGAAGATAAACAAAAAGGAGAAGAAAAAAGCACTTCTTAGTGCAATAGCTGCTACCGCAATAAAGGAATACGTAGAACTAAGAGGCCATAGAATAGAAGATGTTAAACACATTCCGCTCATCGTAGATGGAATAGAGGATGTTAAAACCACCAAGGAGTTAAAGGAAGTATTTCAAAAGCTTGGGGTATGGAAAGATGTGGAAAGAGCCATGGAGGGGACAAGAAGAAGGGCAGGAAAGGGAAAGCGAAGAGGAAGAGCCAAGAAGGTTCCAAAGAGTGTCCTTATCGTGGTAGCGGAACCTTCTCCTGTTTACAGAGCTGCAAGGAATCTTCCGGGAGTGGATGTAAAGGAGATAAGAAACCTCAATGCGGAGGATCTCGCGCCTGGCGCTCACCCTGGAAGGCTGGTAATATGGAGCAAATCAGCCATAGAAAAGATGGGTGATATGGCATGACGGTTATACTATACCCTCTCATATCAGAAAAGGCTGTTCACCTCATCAATACCCAGAATACCATAGTGTTTATTGTCCAGCCTGGTGCCACCAAAAGCCAAATAAAGAGAGAGGTGGAAGAGCTATACAATGTCAAGGTTAAAAAAGTGAACACCCTCGTCACTCCTGATGGTAGAAAGAAGGCATATGTAAGATTAGAAGAAGGATATGATGCCACAGAGCTAGCAACCAAGTTGGGTGTGATATAATGGGGAAGAGAATAAGGGTACAAAGACTGGGAAGGGGAAGCCCCTCCTTTAGAAGACCGGACCATAGAAGAAAGGTAGAGAAGCTTTCCTATCCTCCTCTAAACAAAAAAGAAAAGTATCAGATTACGGATATTTTCCATGATGTGGGGAGAACGTACCCTGTTGTAGAACTTACTTCTCTAAGTGGGGAGAAGTACTACATCCCCGCTGCAGAAGGGGTCATGCTAAATGATTGGATAGAAGTAGGGGAAGGGGCCGCCCTTGCGGTGGGCAACATCCTTCCCTTAGGAGAACTAGATGAGGGTACCCCTGTTTTCAACATCGAGGGCAGCCCGGGAGATGGAGGAAAGTATGTCAGGAGCTCCGGATCCTATGCCATAGTACAAACCAAGGTAGGGGATAAGGTATTGGTAAAGCTGCCCTCCGGGAAGGTAAAGGTGTTCGATGCAAAGTGTAGAGCTACTATTGGAAATGTTGCGGGTGGGGGAAGGAAAGAAAAACCCTTCGTAAAGGCTGGAAAGAAGTACCATTGGATGAGAGCCATGAACAGGATGTGGCCCAAGGTAAGGGGTGTGGCCATGAACGTGGTGGACCACCCCCACGGAGGTAAGGAACACCACCCACCTGGCCCCACCACGGTGGCTAGAAACACACCCCCCGGCAGGAAGGTAGGTCATATTGCTGCCAGAAGAACTGGCAGGAGGAAGAGATGATGAAGAGTTACAGAGGTATCCCTCTCTCAGAGTTGGGAAATCTATCAATAAAGGAGTTTATAGACATTGCACCAGCCAGAATAAGGAGAAGCCTAAAAAGGTTATTGGAGGGTAAGAGGCAGGAAAGGGAGGAGATCAGACTCCTAGAAAAGATTAGAGAGGCTAAAAAACTTATAAAGGAGGGCAAGAAACAACCAAGGATAAGGACTCACTGTAGAGATTTTCCCGTTATTCCCGAGATGATAGGACTTACCATCGAGGTTTATAACGGAAAAGAGTATGTTCCTGTAAGGATAAAGCCTGAGATGGTAGGGTATTATCTGGGAGAGTTCGTGCTTACAAGGAAGATGGTACAGCACGGTGCTCCCGGTGTAGGAGCATCTAGATCCAAGGCAGCGCCTAAGAAGTAAGGGTGAAAGTATGAAGAAAAGCTACGCCACAACCGTTAACGGGCCCCACGCAAAGGCCATGATAAAGGAGGCTCCCGTCTCCACAAAGTGGGCCAGAGAGGTGGGAAGATACATAAAGGGTAGAAGATTGAGGGATGCTATTGCACTCCTCCAGAGAGTGTTGGAACACAAGGAATGGATTCCCCTGAAAAGGTATAATAAAAAAGTAGGGCACAGAAGAGGTACGCGAGAGGGTATAAAACAGGGAAGATATCTGGATAAAACAGTTAAATATTTCTTAAAACTTCTCAGAAACGTGGAGGCAAACGCAGAACAACAAGGCTTAGATATAGACAAGGTGCGCATCGTCCATATATGGATTGGAAAGGGATTTAGACGCATAAGAAGGCAGCCTAAAGGAAGGTGGAGGCTTAGGAGAAGCAAATCAACGCACATAGAGGTGATAGTACAATGATAGAGAGAGAGATTATTTCAGATGCAAAAACCATCCTTTTCATAAAAGAGTATTTGAGAAAAGAGCTTAGGGAAGCTCTCATATCAAAAATAGATGTTGTTAAAACTCCTATATTAACGCGTATCGTTATATATGCCGCTAAACCCGGACTCATCATAGGGAAGAAGGGTACAAAGATAAGGGAGGTAACGGAGAAGATAAAGGAGATGTTTCAGGTAAACAACCCCCAGATAGAGGTAATTCCCGTAGAAAATCCTGTTCTTGATGCCCAGGTTCAGGCAGAGCGCATTGCTCTCGCCATAGAAAGGGGTACCGCTTGGAGACCTCTTCTTAACACCACTCTCAGAAGGATTATGGATGCGGGAGCAAGAGGAGCGGAAATCATAGTGAAGGGTAAGCTAGGTGCTAGAAACGCAAGAGCCCAGAAGGGAAGGGTATACGAGGGTTATATGAAGAAGGTTGGCGATCCAGCAAAGCTGGTGGACGAGGGGTTTGCAGAAGCGTATACAAAGTGGGGCATCGTGGGTGTTAAGGTTGCGATTGTGAAACCTGATGTAAAATTCCCTGATCAGGTAGTTATACCGGAGGTGGGTAATGTTGAAGACGAAAGAACTAAGGCAGAAGTCCAAGGAGGAACTGAGGAATCTGCTAAACAGTCTTAGAGCTGAGCTCTCGAAGCTGAGGGCCCAAGTAGAGGCTGGTACCAGACCGGAGAATCCAGGGAAGATAAGACAGTTAAGGAGGGATATTGCCCGTATACTTACCATCCTAAGGGAGGGCAACCAATAAAAATGCCGGATGGCTAATTAGTTAAGGGGTGGTCATCGGCGGTGGCAAAGGATCTGAAGGACGTTATCGGGCTTCCTGAAGATTTGGTAGATGCGGAAGCATTTTCTCGAGAGCAATTAAAATTAAAGATAAGGGTTGATAAGCGGAAGTTTGGCAGACTTGTAACCATAATAACAGGTTTTGATGACTCCATAGACATAAAAGGATTGGCAAAAAGGCTAAAGAAAAAGCTAGGCTGTGGAGGAACTGCATACGACAATACCATAGAGCTACAAGGGGATCACAGGAGGAAGGTAAAGGAATTTCTTCTGGAAGAAGGTTTCAAGGAAGAAAACATCGAGGTATTATAATCATGCCTCCGAATCCAAAGAACATCATCATACACGAGCTTATTGGAAGAGAAGTGGTGGTTATAAACCACACAGACCCCACTCTAATAGGAATAAGGGGTATCGTTGTAAACGAAACCCTTAAGACGATCCACGTCCTAACTAAAGATGGTGTAAAAGTTGTTTCCAAGAAAAATGGAACTTTTTGCTTCCACATAGAGGGAAGGAGATGGACCATCGTAAGGGGTGATGAAATATTCCTCAGACCCCACGAAAGAACTAAAAGGGGCTACAAAAGGTACCTTAGAAGGCGCCCTCTAACATTCAAGGATTGGGAAGATTGTATGAAACGCTATTTACAGAAGCAATAAAAAGGTATCTTTGCTCCATATGGTGGGGGTCAGACTCCCCGGGAGGAAAATATGAGTGGATTTACCATTGCTGGAAGGGCATTTGAACCACCGTCAACCGACTGCAACGACAAAAAATGCCCCTATCACGGATCTGTGAGAGTAAGGGGGCAAGTATTAAAAGGTAGAGTGGTTTCTGACAGAATGCAGCGCACAGTAACCGTCATGATTGAAGGTGTAGTTTACGTTCCAAAATATGAACGTTACAAGAGGGTTAGATACAAGATTCACGCCCACAATCCCCCCTGTATAAACGCAAAAGAGGGAGATGAGGTCATCATAGGAGAAACCAGAAAGCTTGCAAAAACAGTAGCCTTTGTAGTGCTTCAGGTAACAAAGAGGGGTGATGCCCAGTGAAGGCCATAGGTACCTCCGTTACAAAGGGTATACAAGTGGGTACCTTCTTAGTGTGCGCGGACAACACTGGAGCGAAGGAGCTGAAGATGATTGGCGTAATAGGGTATAAGGGAAGGAAAAGGCAAAGGCCTTCGGCTGGTATCGCAGACATGATCATCGTGTCTGTTACAAAGGGGAAGCCTGATATGAAGGGAAAGGTATTCAGAGCTGTTGTGGTACGTCAGAGAAAGGAGTTTAGAAGACCTGACGGCACAAGAGTAAGATTTGAGGACAACGCAGCTGTTATAGTTAACGAAAAGGGAGAGCCTAGAGGTACAGAGATAAAGGGTCCTATAGCAAGGGAGGTTGGAGAGAGGTATCCTAAGGTGGCTCGTATTGCGGCGGTGATAGTATGAGCTCTCAGCCAAGAAAACAAAGGAAAAGGCACTTTAACGCTCCTCTACACAGAAGGCAGAAGATGGTATCTGCTCCTCTATCCAAAGAGTTGAGAAAGGAGCTTGGCGTAAGATCTCTCCCTGTAAGAAAGGGGGACAGAGTAATAATACTCAGGGGGAAGTTCAGAGGAAGAGAGGGAACGGTTGCAAGGGTATCCCTCAAAAGATTTAGGGTATATGTAGAGGGTGTTACTCAAAAAAGAAGCGATGGAAGAGAGGTAATGGTGCCTATCCATCCATCCAAGGTAATGATCATAGATATTGAGAGAGGAGATAGCAGGAGGTTATAGCATGGCGCTAGTAGGCGGAGGCAGAAGGCATCTGAAGCGCATTGCAGCTCCAGCATCTTGGTTTATTAGAAGAAAGAGAAGATACGGGGTATGGATTACAAAACCTTCTCCCGGCCCCCATTCCATAGAGGAGGCTATTCCTCTCAGGGTGTTAGTAAGGGACTATCTCGGTTTCGCAACCACAGGAAGAGAGGCAGATAAGATTATAAAAAGAGGCGAGATTCTCATAGATGGAAGAGTTGTTAAAGACCCTAAATTCCCCGTAGGATTGTTTGATACAGTCTTTATACCAAAGATAGGAAAATCTTACAGAGTAGTGCTTGATCCAAAGGGAAGGTTGGATTTGAAGGAGATATCCGAGGAGGAGAAGGATTATAAGCTTGTTAGGGTGGAAAAGAAGATGATGATAAGAGGCGGACTCATTCAATTAACCACAAACGATGGCAGAACCTTCAGGGTAAAAGAGAGTGACGCCAAACCAGGTGATGTACTAAAGATAAGGATACCCTCTCAGGATATTGAGGAGATATACAGACTTTCTCCAGGGAATCTGGTATACATACTCTCCGGCAGGCATGCAGGCACAGTAGGTACCATAAAAGAGGTAGAAGAGGGTGACATGCTCAGGCCAAAGCTTGTAAAGGTGGAAGTTGAAGGCACAACTATAGAAACTGCGCAGAAGAACGTGTTCGTGGTAGGGGAGAAGGCCCCCGCAATAACACTGTGAGGTGTTAAAATGAACCCCATGAGGACCATAAGGGTGGAAAAGGTTACCCTCAACATAGGTGTGGGAGAACCTGGAGAGCGATTAGAGAAAGCAGAGGAGGTATTGAAGAGGATACTCTCCCTTGTTAACTATGATAAGAAGCCTGTTAGAACAAAGGCCAAGAAAAGGGTACAACGCTGGGGTATAAGACCCGGCCTCCCTATAGGAGTAAAGGTAACAGTAAGAGGGGAAAAGGCAGAAGAATTGCTCAAGCTCCTTCTCTCAGCAGTTAACAACAAACTCCGCGAAAGGAATTTTGACAATACAGGCAATTTCTCCTTTGGCATAGAGGAGTACATTCAGATTCCTGGCATGAAGTATGACCCTAAGATCGGTATCTTTGGAATGGATGTATCTGTAACTCTGGAAAGACCTGGATACAGAGTTAAAAGAAGGAAGAGGCTTCCCTCTAGGATAGGTAAGCATCATCTCATCACCCGGGATGAAGCTATCCAATTCGTTAAAGAAACCTACGGTGTGGAGGTAGTGTAGTATGGGTAAGAGAAGACCCCGTGCAAGACATGGAAAAAACGTCAAATGCAGGAGATGCGGAAGGGCTCAGGCAGTAATTAGAAAATATAATCTTATGCTGTGTAGACAATGCTTCAAACTGGTAGCAGAGGAGCTTGGCTTCAAGAACTACTACTGAGGTGATGGAATGAGCCGGCTCGATCCCCTAGCAGATGCCCTAAACGCGATAAAGAATGCGGAAAGAGTAGGGAAGAGAGAGATTGTAGTGTATCCAGCCTCAAAACTACTTCTAAATGTACTTGAAATCCTAAGGAATCACGGATACATAAACTCCTATGAGTTTATAGATGATGGTAGAGAGGGACTCGTTAAGGTATCCCTTGCGGGAAAGATTGTAGACACAGGAGCCATAAAGCCAAGGTTCCCCGTAAAAAAGGATGAGTGGACCAAATGGGAGCAGAGGTTCCTCCCTGCAAGGGGCATCGGCATGCTTATAGTGTCCACCCCTAAGGGACTTATGACAAATGAGGATGCGAAGAGGGAAGGCATAGGGGGCAGGCTCATAGCCTATGTGTATTAGGTGATAAGATGTTCAGGAGGGAATGGAGCATAGAGGTGCCCGAGGGGATATCCGTAAGGGTTAATTATCCAGAAGTAGAGGTTAGCGGACCTCTCGGAACTCTAAAGAGGGATTTCTCCAAGATGAAGGGTGTTGACATCACAGTAGAGAACAATATCATAAAGATAAGAGCGGTATCCAATAGGAGAAAGGTGAGAGCTACTGCAGGAGCTGTGGCATCACATATAAAGAATATGATAATGGGTGTACAGAAGCCGTGGAAATATATACTGAAAGTTGTGTACGCTCACTTCCCCATGAAAGTTGAAGTGAAAGGCAATAAAGTAATAATAACCAACCTTAGAGGAGCAAAAACACCTATAGAGGTAGAAGTTCCCCCCAATGTGAAGGTAGAGATAAAAGGTAAGGACATTGTTGTAGAGTCTATAGATAAGGAAGCTGCTGGCATGATGGCTGGCAGATTGGAAATAGCTACCAAGCTTCCTCCGTCCTTCGATCCAAGAAAGTTCCAGGATGGTATATATATCTACGAGAAGGGGGTTTGGGGATGAAGAGAAGAAGGTTTCGATTCATAAGGCAGAGAACACCTGGAAAGAGAAGGCTCAAGATGAGCTGGCGCAAACCAAGGGGTATAGACTCTCCTAAGAGAGTAGAAAGAAAGGAGAAAGGAAGAATAGTAAAGATCGGTTACAGGAACAGGAAAGATCTAAGATATTTGCATCCCTCTGGCATGCCCGAAGTGATAGTATATAACCCCTCGGAACTTGAGGGGTTAAAGAATGTTGTTGTAAGGATTGGTAGCACAGTAGGAAAAAGAAAAAGGGAACTCATATTAAAGAGGGCTGAGGAACTTGGTTTAAGGGTGATCAATCCATGAAGGTGGAGAGAGCAAGGGAGTTAGTGGCCCAAATATATGAAGTAGGCAAGAAGAGAGTTTGGATAGATCCTACAAAGATAGAAGAGGTAGAATCTGCCCTTACAAAGGATGATCTGAGAAAATTGGTAGAGAGGGGAGTGATCAAGATACTCCAAAAGGAGGGTCAAGCGGGCCACAGGAGAAGGGAGAGGAGAGAAAAGAAGAGAAAAGGTAGAAGGAGGGGTCCAGGGTCTAGAAAAGGGAAGCCGTCAGCTAGAATGGACAGAAAAGAGTACTGGATGAGGAGGATAAGAGCCATAAGGAGGGCTCTTAAAACTCTAAGAGCAAAGGGTATAATATCACGCTCCCTCTATAGAAGACTCTACAGACAGGCAAAGGGTGGATTCATTAGGAGCAAAGCCCACCTTGCAGAACTGTTGGAGGAGAGATGATGGGAAGCGGAGCACACTATAGAGTGGGGCTAAGAAGAATTAGAGAGGGGAAGACTCGATATTGGAAAAGAATTGCCCTTATAAAGAGTGGTAAGCCTCGACTAGTTGTAAGGGTATTTAACAATTCTATCATCGTCCAGCTCGTAGAATTTTCTCCCACAGGGGACAGGATAATTGCCCAAACTAACAGCAGGGAGCTCATAAAGATGGGATGGAAGGGACACCCTGCAAACACACCCGCTGGCTATTTACTCGGTCTTCTCATAGCAAAGAAGGCAAAAGAAAAGGGTGTGAAGAAGGCAGTGCTAGACATTGGCAGCCACACCCCCGTTCACGGGTCCACTGTGTTTGCTGTGCTAAAGGGAGCTCTGGATGGTGGTTTGGATGTCCCTCACTCTGAGGAAGCGCTGCCCTCAGAGGAAAGGATATTAGGAAAGCATATTGCAGAGTATGCTGCCTCCCTCCAAGGAAGCGAAAGGTATGAAAAGCAGTTCTCTTCCTACCTTAAGAGGGGACTGAAACCCGAGGATCTACCCAAACATGTAGAGGAGATGAAGAAGGTGATAGGATGAGCGACTGGGTTCCAAAAACTAAACTAGGTAAGATGGTTGCATCCGGACAGATAAACTCCATGGAAGAAGCTCTAGCCACAAATCTCCCGCTCCTAGAGCCGCAAATTGTGGATACTCTTCTTCCCAACCTTAAGAGGGTAATACTCGATACAAAGGTAACCGTAAGAGTGACAGACTCCGGAAGGAGAAGGGCATTTCAGGTAGCAGTAGTGGTGGGTAATGAGAATGGATATGTAGGTGTAGGCATAGGGAAGGCGTCAGAAAGGAGGATAGCACTTGAGAAGGCCATAAACGATGCAAAGCTAAATATCATAAGGGTTAGAAGAGGGTGTGGATCCTGGGAGTGTGGATGTAATCTCTCACACTCTATTCCCTTCCAGGTAGAAGGCAAGTCTGGCTCTGTTAGAGTGGTGCTGAAGCCCGCTCCTAGAGGTATAGGACTGGCTGTTGCAGATGCCATCAAACCCGTACTACAGCTCGCAGGTATAAAGGATGTGTGGGGTAAAGGGTTCGGAAACACGCGCACCACCATTAACTTTGCTCTTGCAACCATAGATGCTCTCAAAAAGACCTATTCCACACGACTAAGGAAGGAAGATCTCCTCAAGGTAGGGGTGGATTGGTAATGGCATATGCAGTGGTTAGAATAAGGGGTAGAACCGGCGTAAGGAGGGATATAAAGGAGACTCTAAGAAGATTAAAACTTACTAGGATAAACCACGCTGTTGTAATACCAGAAACCGATGTATACAAAGGAATGCTCCAAAAATCAAAGGATTACATTACATGGGGTGAAGTAGAAAGGGATACTCTTTCCGACCTGCTGCTCAAAAGAGCAGAAAAAGGGAACAGAAAGCTCTCAAAAGAAGAGTTAGAATCTCTTTTCCAAATGAAATTTGATGATATTGTAGAGAATGCTATCCAGAATAAGCTAAAACTGCATGACTATATTGATCCCTTCAGGCTCCACCCACCTAGAAAGGGCTACAAATCCATAAAACTACCCTTCAGGGTGGGTGGAGACCTTGGATATAGAGGAAAAGAGATCAATGCCCTACTCAGGAGGATGATGTAATGGTAGTAAGGAGACGTTCAAAGTATAGGAAAAAGCTTGGAAATAGGAGTTATCATGGAGATACAAAGAATAGAAGAGGAAAGGGTATAAAGGGAGGCAGAGGAAGGGCAGGTGCATGGGATCATAAGAAGCACCTTTCACTATCCATTGAAAGAAAGGGTTTCAGACCTCCAAAGAAGAAGAGCCTCAGAACCATAAATGTAGGGGAGTTGGAAAGGATAGCAGAGGGCAACGAAATAGACTTAACCAAATTAGGGTATGATAAGGTATTGGGCAGAGGCACCATCTCCACACCCCTCACGGTTATAGCTCCTCAATTCTCAGAGAAGGCAAAGGAAAAGATTGAGAAGGCTGGAGGTAAAGCGGTGATAAAGGCATGATAGAAAGGCTTGAACCCATTTGGAGATCTCTTCCAGAGGTAGAGACCCCAAAGATACCGCCTCCCTTTAAAACCCGTCTTCTTTGGACCTTGGGTGTGCTCATCCTCTTCTACATCCTCTCTCATATACCTCCTTATGGTTTACAATCAATACGTGGTCAAGCTCCCGAGGCCTTTCAGGTAATACTCGCCTCCAATCTTGGATCCATCCTTGCGATAGGTATAGGGCCCATCGTTGTGGCTTCCATTATACTCCAGCTTCTTGTGGGGTCCGGCATGCTAAATATAAACATACGCACAGAGGAAGGCAGGAGAACCTTTATGGGACTACAAAAGCTGCTTGCCGTATTCTTCTCCTTCTTTGAGGCGTGGATCTTCACCTCGACGGGGTTCCTCACCGCATATCCTGGCATGGAACTGATTCTTATCCTTCAGATAGCACTTGGTTCTATTATACTCATCTACCTGGATGAAGTTGTTACAAAGTGGGGTATAGGAAGTGGTATCTCCCTCTTCATAGCTGCAAATGTTACCAAATCCCTGTTCTGGAGAGGATTTGGCATACATCCCGAAAGCCAGCTTATGACGCTCCTTAACTCCATAAGTGTAGGATCTCCCGTGTGGTGGACAGCCCTAATTCCATACATCGTAACATTCCTCGTATTTCTCATAATCATATACGCAGAAGGGATAAGGATAGACATCCCCATTGCCATGTCAATAGGTAGAGGGATAGGAGGAAGGTATCCCATAAGGCTGCTTTACCTCTCAAACATTCCTGTAATCTTTGCGGTAGCCCTTTTTGCCAACATCCAGCTCTGGGCGTTCCTTGCAAAGGATACTCCTCTCTCACCCATCCTTGGTGTATATGAGAAAGTTACCACGGAGGGTGGTGTGTCGTATAGGTTGGTGGGAGGGTTAGCATACTTTGTGCAACCACCCACCCAACTCATGGATGAGATTGTAAAGTTTATCTCCACCGGGGTGATCACAGAGAATCTACCATTTTACGTGTTCCATGCTATAGTGTACATATTTCTCCTTACCATTACTGCCATTGCCTTTGGAAAGCTATGGATAGAACTATCAGGACACGGGCCACAACAAATAGCCCAACAACTGGCCTCCTCCGGTATGTCCATTCCCGGATTTAGAAGAGATCCAAGGGTACTGGAGAAGATCCTAGAAAAGTATATTCCAAAGGTAGCGGTGCTTGGCTCTGCCTTTGTGGGCCTGGTTGCAGGGTTTACAGATGTATTTAGAGGTTTAGAAAGTGGGATGGGTATATTGCTTGCTGTGGACATCATCTACCGCTACTATGAGATTATCATGAGAGAGCGTGTATTGGAGATGTACCCTGCCCTAAAGAAGGTGCTACAATGATAGCACTACTCCTAGGGGTTCCTGGCGTTGGTAAGAGCTCTTTGGCAGAGGCTGCAAAGGATATAGGTATAAATGTGGTTAACTACGGGGATGTATTCTTTGAGCTTGCAAAGAAACTACACAACATAGAAGATAGAGACAAGATAAGGGAGATTCTGGATGAAGAATCTTATTTGGAGCTCCATAGAATAGCCTCAAAGGAGGTACTCCAAATGGATAAGCCGATGCTGCTAGATACACATGCAACCATTGCAACTCCAATAGGATTCATGCCAGGGTTCCCAGAGTTTGTGCTGGAGGAATTACCCATCTCTCTCATAGTAATAGTGGAGGCAGATCCCGAAGAAATTAGATCCCGAAGGGATAGGGATCCCAGAAGGAGAGGAATAGGTGTAGAATCCGACGTAGAGCTTCACCAATCCCTCAATAGAATAGTAAGCATGGTCTACTCGGTTAAGAAGGGATGCCCCGTTTACATAATAAAAAACAGGGAAGGTAAATTAGAAGATGCCAAAGCTGAACTAAGGGAGGTGCTACTACGCTGGAAGCAGCAACTATAGCTATCATTTCCTTTCTAACGTCTTTCCTCCTTCGCATTTACACCATAAAGAGTAGATCAGAGGAGAAGATGAGAGAGATGATAAACATGCTAAAGGAGGAACGGTATGAAGAGTTGGAGAAAGCAACCACTGAAATAAATAAAATAGTTCTCAAGCGTTTACTCATAACGATCCCCCTCCTAGGGGTGGCATGGTGGGCCCTTCAACTAGGAAGGGTATCCACTCCGCTAGGGGAGGTGAACGCAATCCTGTGGATGGCAGTCTGGATATTCATAGGAAATATAGGAGGTGTGCTCCTTGGCGGCACCAAGGGAAAGGCGACTAAAGAAGATTAAGGTAAGAACACCAGGAGGTAGAGTAGTAATAAGGTTTAGAAGGGAGAAGCCCTCAAAACACAAATGTGCTATATGTGGTAATGAGCTATTTGGCGTGCCACATGGAAAAACGCCTTCCCAGGTAAGGAAGCTATCAAAAAGTGAAAGAAGGCCGGAAAGAGTATTTGGAGGCGTCCTTTGCTCAAATTGCGCTAGAAAGGTTATAGAGCTTGCAGTATATGTAAAGAGCGGTGCAAAGAAAATAGAGGAGTTAGATATTAGGTATAAACCCTATGTAGAGAGTGCAATTGGGTGGTTAGCATGATAAAGGAAGGGATGGAGTGCATTGTACTGAGAGGTAGACATGCTGGCAAAAGAGTAAAAGTTACCAAGGTAATTGATGACCTCTACGTAATGGCAAAGGGTGACGGTATAAAGGAGAGGCGGTTCAACAAGAGACACCTCCTTCCCATAGGTGAGTAAATGAAATTTCCCTGGGAGCGGGAAAGAAAGGTATATATATTATCTGAGGAGCCAGAGGGTCCTTGGGGGAAACCACCTGAGGAGAGAAGTGTAGAAGAGCTTCTACAAGCTTCTATTGTAAATGTGGACAAACCACCAGGCCCCACCTCTCATGAGGTGTCAAGCTGGGTAAAAAAGATCCTGAACGTTAAGAAAACTGGCCACAGCGGAACGCTGGATCCAGGGGTTACGGGTGTTCTACCAGTAGGCATCAACAGGGGTACTAAAGTATTATATGCACTCTTAAATGCAGGGAAAGAGTACGTCGGGGTGATGAAGCTTCATAGAGATGCCTCCCTTGAGGAGGTAAAGCGGGTAGCTTCCCTTTTTAAGGGCAAGATATACCAGCGCCCGCCCGTGAAATCCTCCGTCAAAAGAAGGTTAAGAATAAGAGAAATATACTGGTTGAACATCCTTGAAAAGATGGATACCTATGTCCTTTTTAGAAGTGGAGTAGAGGCGGGTACATACATAAGGAAACTCTGCCATGACATGGGCCTTGTATTGGGAACCGGAGCTCACATGGTAGAGCTAAGAAGAACAAGGGTAGGAGGGTTGGATGAGTGGGGTGCTGTTACACTACAAGATCTAACAGATGCCTATCACTTTTGGAAAGAGGATGGGGATGATTCGCTCCTAAGAAGATATCTTCTTCCCGTGGAAGTTGCCGTCAAACATCTTCCAAAGATTGTAATCAGGGATTCCGCTGTGGGATCTATCGTAAATGGGGCTAATCTTACCATAAAAGGAGTTGTATCAGTAGAAGAAGGTATAGAGCCTAACGCTCTTATCGCTCTCATGACAAAGAAGGGGGAACTTGTGGCGCTTGCACACTCCCTTTACTCTACAGAGGAAATGCTAGAAATGGACAGAGGGGTAATCGCCGATACATTTAGAGTAATCATGGAGAAAGGTGTGTATCCTCCCATGTGGAAGCGTCGGGGGGAGCAAACCTCATAACCCTTTTAATCCCTAACCACGGCAATATACCAACAGGGGGTTCTATGGCGGAGGTAAGGACCATCATCCGCATAGCAGGCTTCGATCTGGATGGAACAAAACCAGTTTATCAAGCACTGAGAGGTATTAAAGGAGTTGGTCACAATCTAGCCCGTATGCTATCCTATATTATAAAGGAAAAGTTCAATATTAGCCCCTCAGAACCTCTCGGGCTTCTGCCACCGGAGGCGGACAAAACACTGGAGGATATAGTGAGGAATCCTACAAAGTATGGCATTCCAGGATGGGCTGTTAACAGCCCAAGAGATATAGAAAGTGGTAAGGATACCCACTATATCGGAACAGACCTCGAGACTCACATCATTACAGTTAAGAAACACCTCCTTGAAATAGGAACAAGGAGAGGTATAAGACTAGCAAGAGGTCTAAAGGTCAGAGGACAAAGAACCCGCTCCCATCCGAGGAGGAATAAGATATCCGTGGTAGGAAGAAAGAGGAGATGATAACGTGAGGAGATTGAGGAAGAAATGGGTAAGACCCTTCAAAAGATGGGATAAAAAGAGGATTATAGAGGAAAGGAGACTTATGAAGTTATACGGGCTAAAAAACAAAAAAGAGCTGTGGAGAGTGCAGGCAGAACTTAGAAGAATAAGAGCAATTGCCCGATCTCTTCTACCACTTTCAGGAGAGGAGAAGGAAAGAAGAGAAAAAGAGCTCCTAAAGAGGTTATATAGGCTGGGTTTGCTACCAGAAAATGCAACTTTAGATGATGTGCTTTCCCTCACTGTTCAAGACCTCCTTGAAAGGAGGCTCCAAACCATAGTGTGGAGGAAGGGTTATGCCAGAACCGTAAAGCAAGCACGTCAGTTTATAGTACATGGGCATGTGTTTGTGGGTGATAGAAGGGTTACTATCCCCTCTTATTGGGTTAAGAGGGGAGAAGAAGAGTACATACGCGTAGATCCCCACATGGAGGATTATGTAAAGTTTACTTCTCAACAGTCTCAGCAGGAGGTGGCTGAAGCTTGAAAGTTGCGGTTGTACACATACTCTCCTCTAAGAATAACACCATCGTTCATGCTACAGATCTAACAGGTGCAGAAACCATTGCCATATCATCCGGTGGGCAGGTGGTAGATGCAGATAGGAAGAAGAGGACACCCTATGCAGCCATGAAGGCTACAGAGAAGGTAGCCCAAAGGCTAAAGGAGTTAGGTTTCCAGTATGTCATTGTAAAGGTGAGGGCTCCTGGAGGTAATAAGTCAAGAACCCCAGGCCCAGGAGCTCAGGCCGCAATAAAGGAACTTGTAAGGCAGGGATTAAAGATCGTGAGGATACATGATGTTACACCCATTCCTCACGATGGAACAAGGAGAAGAGGTGGAAGAAGGGGTAGAAGAGTATGAAGGCTGAGCTTCTCTCAAGGGATGAGGAGAGTGCTACATTCCTTGTAAAGGGAGCAAACGTGGGACTGATGAATGCATTTAGGAGAGCAGTCATCTCAGAAGTTCCTACCCTTGCAATAGAGGATGTATACATATATGAGAACACCTCCCCTCTCTGGGATGAATTTATAGCTCATAGACTTGGACTCATACCTTTGAAGGCAGAATACGGAACGTATGATGAAAACACCGAAGTAACCTTCTCTCTAGAAGCAGAAGGACCCTCTGTTGTGTATGCAGAACAACTAAAATCTACAGATCCGTCCGTAAAACCTGTAGATGGAAAGATTATTATTGTAAAGTTGGTGGATGGGCAGCGCATTAGACTTGAAGCCAAGGTAAAGATGGGGAAGGCCACAGAGCATGCAAAGTGGCAGGCTGGGCTGGCATCCTACAGATATGTCTACAGAGCAGAGGTAAAAAAGAAGGTAGATATAGATTTGAAGCGTTTAGAGGAAGAAAACACATCGAGTGCTGGCCTTTCAGATGAAATGCTAAACCTTTTAAAGGATATTCAAGAGGAGGATCCTGATACCGTTTCACTAAAGAGAAACGACGATCAGTTCATTCTGTACGTGGAAACCTACGGCAATATGGATCTTAAATCCCTTATTGAGGCAGCATCAGATGAATTGATAAAGATGTTAGAAGAGGTGGAGCGTGATCTCTCATGAAACGAACCGGACCCACAAATGTACACCTCAGGAACCTCATAGTATCTTTGGAAAAGACCAAGAAACCCATATGGAAGAGGGTGGCAGAGCTGCTCAGTAGACCTACAAGGAAGAGGATTGTTGTAAATGTGCACAAGCTGAACAAGCTAAAAGGAAACACATTTGTAGTACCTGGAGTTCTACTGGGCGATGGAAAAGTAGAGAGAGCCATTACTGTAGCTGCATGGAAGGTTACCCCAAAGGCAAGAAAAAGGATAGAGGAAGCTGGAGGAAGGATTTTAAGCATAGAAGAGATGCTGGAATCCTTTCCGGAGGGTAAAGGGGTGGTGATTGTAGCATGATAGTAATAGACGGTTCAAACAAACCGTTAGGGAGGTTGGCATCGGAGGTGGCAACCCTTCTGAGAAGGGGGTATCCTGTAACTGTTATAAACGTGGAAAATGTCATCATTTCCGGTACATTGAGGGGTGTACTTCCCAAATTCAAGCGCAGATATGAACTCAGAACTCTTGGTAACCCCATAAAACAAACACCCCGCTGGCCTAGAACTGTAGAGGGCATATTTAGAAAAGCTGTTGCAGGCATGATAAACAGAAAGGATAGGAGCAAGCTCCTGAAACGGTTAAAGGTGTTTCGAGGAAATGTTAAGGTTGAGGGGAAGAAGATAGGCATAACCGTGAGGGTGCCTTCCCGTTACGTATACCTAAAAGATATAGCAAAAGAATTAGGTGACAAGATATGAAGGGAAAAGTTATAAACACCAAAGCTAAGAAGAAATCCGCCGTTGCAAGGGCGGTATTGTACTATCCAGGGAAGGGTATCATAAGAATAAACGGATTCCTCCTAGATGCATACACAAACAACAAATACGTTCGCATGCTCATAGAAGAACCGCTCATACTTGCGGGTGACTTAGGGAAGAAGGTGGACATTTATGTTAACGTAAAGGGTGGAGGATTTATGGGACAGGCTGTTGCAGCCCGAGGAGCCATAGCAAAGGCCCTCGTAGAGGTGTTTGGAGACAAACTGAGAAAGACATTCATGGAGTACGACAGGACTCTCTTAGTAGATGATGTAAGACAGGTAGAACCCAAGAAGCCGCTTGGAAGAAAGGCGAGGGCAAAGAAGCAAACATCCTACAGGTGAGAACATGTTACCCCCCGTTAGATGCTTCACATGTGGAAAGCCCATAGGAGGGAAAATATTCCTTGAATTTCAGAGGAGAACCCAAAGAGGAGAGGATCCAAAGAAAGTGTTTGAGGACCTTAACATAAAAAGGTACTGCTGCAGAACAGTAATGCTATCCTCTACCATCCTCATAGATGACATTGCATTTTACAACAGGTTTGAAATACCTTAACTTCCCCTTTATATTTTGGGAAGCCCCGTGGTGTAGTGGTCAAGCATGCGGGACTTTGGCTCCCGTGACCGGGGTTCGAATCCCCGCGGGGCTATATAAGTTTTCTTTCCTATTGTTTTATGGCACACATAAGAGATCCTATACATGGAGACATTAACATCAGCCCCGTGCAGGAGATTGTTGATCATCCTCTCTTTCAGAGGCTTAGAAGAATATCTCAACTCTCCCTTGCATGGATGGTGTACCCTTCAGCCCATCATACCAGATTCGAGCATTCAATTGGTGTGTATTACATCTCCTCTCACATAGACGAAAGACTATCGGTCTATGGGTTGCTACACGATGTAGGGCATGGACCCTTCTCCCACCTTACAGAGATAGCCCTCTCATTGAACGGGTATCCCTTTGATCATGAAAAGTATACGGAACATCTCGTAAAGGAGATGTTAGAGAACAGTACATTCTCTTGGCGAGAAATTCTTCGTAATAAGGATAATATACTAGTCGATGGAGGAGTGGGAACAGATAGATTGGACTATCTAGTTAGAGACTCGTACTTTACAGGTGTTAGGGTAGGTATTATACCTTGGGAACGCATCATAAGACATATTGAGGCTGAAAAAGGCAAAATCATCATAAAGGAGGACATTCTTTCCAATGTGGAGCACCTCTATGTTGCAAGATTCATTCTAGGAGATGCCGTATACTTTCATAGAACCACCCTAATAGTAGATATGATGTTTGCCAGAGCCGTAGGAGAACTGTTGAACCACTATAGCGCAAAGGAGATACAATCTATGGATGAGTATTCTATTGTTTCAGCTCTCAGATCTATAAATAGTAAGTGGTGGGATTACATAGAAAACAGAAGACTATATAAACTTGTATTTAAGGGAAGCGAGGAGGAGGCAAGAGAGGTTTATGAGACCCTCTCTGAAAGATACGGAGAGGATAATGTTATCCTTGGACACAGGCCAGCCTTTTATTCAAGGCCAGATGTATTCCTAGAGGATGGTAGGAGCTTATTAGAAGCTTCACCCCTCATCAGATCTCTCAAGAGGGCAGAGGAATCCCGTATTCACTGGTTTGTGGCGGTGCACCCCAGTTTAAGAAAGGATATTAAAGAGCTTTCTACCAGCGTCAGTAAGGGATTTACTTCCAAGGAATCCGGTTATTCTAAGCAGTTTTAATATCTTCTCTACCTCTTTTTCCTCTATTCTCGTTTCCTTGGATACATATTTAGTTAGCTCCTCGTAGTAATCTCTTTTATTTTCTTCTGCCTTCTTCCACAGCTTGTTTATGTCCTCTGGGTGCTCTCCTATAGCCCTTATAACCTTCCATGAGTGCGGCGTTACTATAAATGTTTTAGATAATAGCTCTGTGGTGTTTGCATACTCTACAACCTCCTTCATCCTCTCCCCAAAGGGTGTAAGGATTACGCTTTCATTCTGCAAAACTCTCACGAATCCTTTGCTTTCAGCCTCCCCCACTGCGCGCTCAAACCTCCCCACTTTATCAGCTACCTCTTTCTCCAGTTCCTCTACCGTCCTACCTTCATTCCTCGGAAGGAACAACAAAATTGCAACATCATACTTGGTAAGGTAGGGAAATGAAATAGCTTTCCTTGAGAATTCCAACATAAGTTCACCCTTTGAGGTTATCCACCAGTCTATTAAACGTTCTCTTCTTGCCGCTTCCAGCCACTCTTTGTGAGGGAACTCACCTACATAGCTATACACCACGGCTCTAGCCCCTTCTGGGGTAATCTCCCCCATGGATGCAAGTCTTTTCCCTTCGGGAGTAGGATTTCCATTCTCATCCAACATACCCCTAAATTGGAGCATAAGATATGTCCCTCTATCAATCTCTTTTCCCTCTTCCAAACGCTTCAAAGCCTCTATTTCATCCTCTAAGAGATATACCGGTCTCACATACTCCTCCTCTGTGTATATCTCCCTTACTACCTGACCCATCTCTGTAGTTTTTCCTTCCTTATCCTGCAATCCATAATCTATAAGCTTTTCCGTGGGCTCCTCCCTCTTCAAAGCGTTCATATCCCGCTCTTCCAATACTATGGTACCCGTCAGAGATAGGAGCCCTTGGAGTTTTCTGGCACCCACCCTGAGTGCATAGGTTCTTCCGTTCTCATAAGGAGGGGAAATATACAACAATCTCATGGCCTGCATAAGGTTTATGATCCCTTCTCCATACACGTCTTTTGCCTTGATCAATATGTCGTATTCTCCCGCCGGAGGAATCTCGTCTATGAAGGAGGTTATTTGAGGTGTGAGAATGAGATTTGGCTTGGATATTCTATATATATCTAGTATTTTTGGCAGCACTTCCTTTTGCAGTCCTCTTCTTTCCAGTTCCTCCTCCCACAGGGCTGGAATATACTTGCTTTTTTCATACAACTCCCCTATCTTTATTACATCACTAGCTATAAACACATCACCCAACCTAAGCGAAAGAAGCTTCTCTCCTGCTTCTGTTATGTGTTTGTCCCTATCTATCAAGCCCTGAGCGTATAACTCTGTTACAACGTTTCCTCTTACAACCCTTCCATCCTTGAGGGATGCGAGTGCCTCTATGTGTTCCTTCCTTACAAACATGGAAACATGAAAGACAGGTGATCTTTTTAATAGGCTATCCCTCCAAATCATCTACCATGGCCAAACGCAAGGGAGGACAGCTCCTGGTGCCTGTAGAGCTATACCTCTCAGCTGGGGTGCACATCGGTACTACCTCTCGAACGAAGGATATGCAGCAGTTTATATTCAAAACAAGGCCCGATAGGTTGAACATTTTTGATATTGCAAAGATAGATGAAAGGCTAAGAATAGCGGGCAAGTTTATAGCTCAATACGACGCCTCTGAAATTGTGGCCGTTGCCAGAAAGAAGTATGCTCAGGGTATAGTAAAGAAGTTTGCAGAGGTTATAGGGGCCAATTACGTTGCCGGCAGGTTTGTGCCAGGCACATTCACCAATCCAGGAGGTAAAGAGTATATGGAACCATCCCTTGTGATTGTTACCGACGTTATTGCTGACAGAGAAGCTGTATTAGAGGCAGCAAAGGTGAACATTCCTGTTGTTGCCATTCTAAATAGTGGAAATACACTATCCAATGTGGATCTTGCAATACCAGGTAACAACAGGGGCAAAAAATCTCTTGCCCTTATATACTACATCCTTGCAAGAGAATATATGGCAAACAGAGGGATGATAGAAAATAGAGATAAATTCCCCGTAAAGTTGGAGGAATTTGAGGCATGATACGTTATCCTGCGGTAGCAGGCTACTTTTATCCTCTGAAAAAAGAGGAGCTCATTACAATGATAGATAGTTTCTTTCGAGAGGTTCCCTCCTACAATGGAAAAAGGATCAGAGGGGCTATTGTTCCCCATGCAGGTTATGTTTACTCCGGCCTCACAGCTTCCTATGTGTATAAACATCTTGAAGGTGATAGATTTGTTATCATAGGTCCTAACCACACCGGTCTAGGAACCCTTGTTTCTGTATTTCCTGGGGGAGAGTGGGTAACACCTCTAGGTTATGCAAAGGTGGATGAGGAGCTTGCATCATACGTGGTGGAAAATAGTACATTTGCATCCTTTGATGTAGAGGCCCACATAAAGGAACACTCAATCGAGGTCCAATTGCCGTTCCTTCAGTTTAAGTTTGGGGATAACTTCTCCTTTTTGCCCATTGTAATGTTAGCCCAAGATTTGGAATACTCAAAGGATCTTTCAGCTGTCATCCCAGAGGATGTTATACTGCTTGCTTCCTCTGACTTTTCCCACTACGTACCTGCAGATAAGGGTAGAGAGATGGATATGAAGCTTATAGATGCAATACTTAAGCTTGATGAAAGGCTCTTTCTAAAGAGGATGAAAGAATTGGGAGCTTCTCCCTGCGGGTACGGACCCGTTACTACTCTCATTCTCTGGGCTAAAAGGCTTGGTTTAACACCAGAGTTGCTTCATTTTTCCCATTCCGGGTTAAAAACTGGGGATTATAGCAATGTGGTGGACTATGCCGCCATTGTATTCTATGAGGAGTAGTAATAAATACTCCTTTTGTATTATACATACATGGTGTTAAGATCTCTCTTTGAGAAGGTTAGAGGATCCTCCAAGCACATCCACATTGTGGAGGAAGTACCGCCTGCACGCATCATTGAGATGCTTCGCCCCCACATTAAAAACTCTGAAGACCTCAGGTTGCTACTGAGCGCCATAAGAGATATGTACCCCCAGGATTTCACCATCAACAAGCTCCTCAAGAAGTATAAGAGGCCTGCCATCATTGTGCACTCCTATGGAGAGGAGGGCATGCCCTTTGAACCAGATAACAATCTCTCAAGAATAGAGTTGATTCTGAGAAAGGTAAACGTTCCAAAAAACAAGAATGTAAAAGTTTACTATGCAAAGGCACCCACCATAGAGTCTATCGTTATCAGTAGAGGCTCCACCTCCAGCAAGGTGGCCAACATAGATCATACAAAACTCATAACAGAGGAGTTCTATAACATCGCCTCACAGGAGCTCCCTCACACCATAAGGAAGATTGTAAACAACACCAAACACGATGGGTACATACTGATGGTCGATAACGTGATCTCAGACCCTTTATACAACACATTGAGCAAAGATAAAAAGCTCAAGGTATTCAAACATCCTCTTCCGCCACACGGATATCTTTATCCAGAATTGGTAGAAAATCAGCTAAAATTTCTAAGAATACTAAACTTCTTCCTTCATTACCCATCCCTTTGAACCGTTTACCAAGATTTAGCCACATAAACCACATACTTAGCCCTTTTCCCGCAGTATACACACACATTATTCCCTACTTCTTCCCCTTCTGGATTGTATCCCCTTATCTCTCCGCCCGTTTCCTCCTTGATATTTATCTCACAGCTCTCTTCTCCACACCAATAGGTTCTACCTATTCTGTTTGACGTAATAGCTTCTTTCAAAGATTCCATATCCTTCGCCTCAACAATAGATTCCCGCAATCTCTGCTCTGCGCGCGTATATAAATTGCGCTGTACATCCTCAAGAAGAGAAGGTATAGTATCTATATTTTTCTCAAATATCTTCTCCCCCGTATCTCGCCTTACAAGTGTAAATCCTTCCCTCTCTACATCCTTCGGGCCCACCTCTATCCTAAGAGGAACCCCCCTTAGTTCCCACTCGTTATACTTCCACCCGGGTGTGTACCACTCTCTGTCATCCACATGAACCCTGATTCCTCTTTTCTTTAGCTCGTTGTAAATCTTTTTTGCATGGTTCATTACCACCTCCTCCTTCCCCTTAAATATAATGGGGATGATAACCACCTGGATAGGTGCTATCGCCGGCGGCAGGATGGCACCCCTATCATCTCCGTGCACAGCAATTGCCGCCCCGATAAGTCTTGTGGAGAAGCCCCAGGAAGTTTGATATGGGTGTTTTACTCTCTGGTCCTTGTCTTTGAAGGTTATATTAAACGCTTTGGAAAAATTTTGACCCAGATTGTGTACAGTAGCAACTTGCAACATCCTTCCAGCCTCTGGGATAAATGTATCAAAGGCTATTGTGTAATATGCACCTGCAAATTTGTCTGATTCTGTCCTTCTAAGGAGTAGATAGGGCAATGCGCACAGTCCTCTTACAACCCTGTCATAAACCTTTATCATCTCCCTTACCTCTTCATCTGCCTCAGACAAGGAGGTATGAACCGTGTGCCCCTCCTGCCAAAGAAACTCCCTCGAGCGGAGGAAGGGCTTTGTAGCCTTGGTTTCCCATCGAACAATATTTACCCACTGGTTTATCCGGAGAGGAAGATCCCTATACGATGAAATCCATTGAGAAAACATGTAATACATAATGGTCTCAGACGTAGGTCTTATGGCAAGCCACTCATCCAACTCCTCATTCCCTCCCCTGGTTACCCACGCCACTTCTGGTACAAACCCTTCAAAATGTTCAGACTCTTTTTCTAAGAGGGATTTTGGTATAAACATAGGGAAGTAAGCATTTTTGACGCCTCTTTCCTTGAATAATTTATCAGCTTCCTGCATAATCCTTTCCCATATGCCATACCCCCACGGTGTAAACACATCACATCCCTTTACAGGAGTTCTCTGGTCTATAAAACCCCCTTTTCTCACCACATCAAGGTACCATTGGGAGAAAGAACTCTTAGGATGGGAAACCCCCAACTCCTCTGACATGGTGTATTTAGTGGTGCAGCAACACTATAAAAGTTAACCATTTCATTAATTTAGCAGGCTCCGGTGGTGTAGTCCGGTCAAGCATGCGGGCCTTTCGAGCCCGTGACCCGGGTTCAAATCCCGGCCGGAGCATCCTAACATGCCCCGGTAGCTCAGCCCGGCGGAGCGCCCGCCTTGTAAGCGGGAGGTCGCGGGTTCGAATCCCGCCCGGGGCTTAGGGCCCCGTGGCCCAGCCTGGATAGGGCGTCGGCTTGCGGAGCCGAAGGTCAGGGGTTCAAATCCCCTCGGGGCCGTGGGAGGCCCCGGTTGCGACGCCCGGAGACCCATGAACCGGTGTCTCTGGCCGGGGCCACATGCGCCGGTAGTCTAGCCTGGTAGGACGTCGGCCTTCCACGCCGACGACCCGGGTTCGAATCCCGGCCGGCGCATGTTTTTATCCTTTAAAACATCAAAAGTACTATGGAAGTGCCATCTGTAAGAGATATCGTACAGAGGATAAGAGAAAACAAAGACCTAGGAGAATACTATAAGTGGGAAAGATGTCTGCCTCCGGGCAAACAAGCAAGAATCTTAGTAGAAGTTTGGGAGGTTGATAGAGATAGGGTATTTAGGGAGTTAGCTGAGCTTCTATTTACTTACAACAGGCTATATTGGGTTATTGAGGAGCTATTTGAAAAAGGTGCATACAAACACAAAGAGTTCTGGAATCTGCTAAGGATATACTCTGCAGCGTTGTCCGCAGCAGAGGATGGTATGTATATAATAGAAAAGGAGAGAATTATGACAATACTGAACAAAGGAGTGGAGTACTCTGGAGATCCCAATACATTGCTGGAGATAGCACTTGATCTAGGACCGGAATACGTGCCAGACAATGTTATGGAGTGGCTATGGAAATATTTTGAGAAGGATGTAGATAGAGCTGTCGATATATATACCCATTGGTATCCTAAGGGCAGGATCAAACATATTTGGGAAGCTATAGGGGCAATAAGATGGCACTCTGAGCATCCCGAAAGTGTAATCAGAAAGTTCCTTCCACACCCCCATGCTATAGCTCTACTAAATCTTCTAAGAGACAAAGATACATTCTACTTTGTAATAGAAAATGAAGAAAACACGTTTCTGAAATATGCACTTTCCCATCCAGAGGATCCTTTCCTTCCTGAAAAGATTAGAGACATGCATCTTAGAAGAGTTGTAGGGAACATAACAACAGATAACGGCCTTTTGAAGAAACTTAGAGAGATTTTTGGGGGTTACTGTAATCTTTGCCTAATTCCATTAGCATTATACATTCAAAAAACTGGTAATACATCAATACTGCACAATTTCTGGAATACCAAGCTTGTAGGATATGAATGGGCAAAAAGTATTATCGGTTTAAGAGGAGATGGTTTTTATGTGCCCAATCATATCGTGGAGTACGCCTTCTTACTCTACAAGCTTATGGGATCCTTTGACCAGTTTAAGCATGCTATGGAGGGCCCGTACATTGTCATCTCCGACGGAAAACCTTTCCCATACTCTAACACATACCATGCACTTATTCCTGTAGAAAAAGGAGTGTTTAGGCTGGAACCTCCGAGTTGCTTCGTGCATCCGTCCCTTGTTAGCTTTCTAAGGGCAACAAACTTTAAACTAGCAAAGGACGGTGGCGTTCTCACCTGGAAGGATCTAGTCTAAATAGTGTTTTTAGATTGTAGATAACGATACATCATATATGCTAACTGATAAAGATCTCATAACAGGGATGATGGTACACTATTATGTTGTGTGCCCCACAAAACTATGGTTGTTCTCGCGCGGCATAACCATGGAAGAGGAGTCAGAGCTTGTAAGGATGGGAAGAATACTTCATGAGATTAGATATAAGGGTGAGGAGAAGGAACTGTTAATAGATAGGATAAAGGTGGATTTTGTAAGAAAAGGTGGTATACTAGAAGTACATGAAACCAAGAAATCGGATGCATTAGAGGAGGCGGATATAGCACAGGTAAAGTACTACCTTTATGTGCTACGCTCCAAGGGCATTGACACTATTGGTTACATACACTATCCCTCAACAAAGAAAGTTGTAAAGGTATCTGATACTGAACACATTCAGCAGATCTTACAGGATATAAGAAAAATACTTTCACAGGACAAGCCTCCAAAACCCATTAAGAAGCCTTATTGCAGAAAGTGCGCTTACAGAGAACTGTGCTTCGGGTGACAATATGCCAAACCTCTACATAGCCAAGCCCGGAAAGATTGTACGCAAACACCACACCCTTTACTTTATAGACAAAGATGGAAACAAACGTGCTCTTCCTATAGAGAGGATTGAAAGCATTTACCTACTAGCCCCAGTATCCATATCGTCCCAGATACTGCTGCTATTGGGAAATAAAGGGATCGAAGTACACTTCTTTGATATGTATGGAAACTACGAAGGATCTTTTCTACCAAGAGAGAAGAGAGTGTCCGGAGATCTCGTAATAAGACAATCGGAGCATTTTATTAACAGAGAAAAAAGATTGTATCTCGCTAAAAGATTCGTTGAAGGCGCCTTACTAAACGTGAAAAGGGTACTCTCACAATACAATATAGAGTTTGAACCTGATCTTGGTAGAATAGAAGGTATAGATAATGTAAGGGAGCTTATGGGGTTCGAGGGGGAATACAAGAGAAAATATTATTCTCTCTTGGACTCCATATTACCTGAACAGTTTCGCATAAGAGAAAGAAGCAGAAGACCCCCGTCTAATATGGGGAATGCATTATTAAGCTTCGGGTATTCCCTTCTCTATTCAGAGGTTCTAAACCAAATCAGAAGAACTCCCCTTCACCCCGGCATTTCGTACCTTCACGAACCTTATGAAAGGCGGTTTAGCTTGGCGTTGGACATTGCTGAGATATTTAAACCGTTTATAGTGGATAGGCTAATTTTGTACTTGGTAAATAAAAAGATACTAAAAGAGCATCACTTTGAGGGGGATATAGGAAATGTGCTACTTAACAATGAAGGGAAGGCTATCTTCTTGAGATATTGGGAGGAAAAACTAAGAAGCACAATTAGGCATAGAAAGCTAAGGAAGAACGTAAGCTACAGAAAACTCATTCACTTGGAGGTTTTAAAGCTCGTGAAACATTTATTAGGTATGGAGAAGTACCAACCCCTCGTAATATGGTGGTAGTATGTATGTAATCATCGTTTATGATGTAGATGTATCTCGTATAGATAAAGTAAGAAATTTTCTTCGTAGACATCTTCATTGGGTGCAGAATTCTGTTTTTGAGGGGGATTTAACCCCATCACAATTGTTGCTGGTTAAGGAAACCTTAAAACAACTTATAAAAGATGGGGATTCCATTATCATATATACGTTTCGAACCAAAAAGGAGGTTAAAAAGTTGATCTTGGGATATGAAAAGGGAGATACCTCCTTCATCATACAATGATATCAAGTTGGCTATCTACGATATCCGGTACATCTACGCTTGTTCCATCTATACCTTTCTCCTTTATTATTGGAAGCAAATCCTCCATTCCGTCCAACTCCAAAATTAGATAGCCAAGATGAGGCCTTATGTATCCTAACCATTCCCTGTGGTATTTATTGTTCAAATATAGATTAAACGAATTCATCACTAACGTTCTTTTTACCCTTAATTTGCCCTCCAATGTATCTGATACCTCTCTCCATCGTTCTGCTGCCAAAAATCTCTCCACATCCCTCACCTCATCTCCCTCTGCACACGCCGGACATACCACTTGTATCCCCATCCCCTCTCTAAACAGCTGTCTAACCACATGCTCTAGCTCGCTATACTCCTTCAGACTCAACACCATTTTAACATACTCCTCAACGACCTCCATCAAGCTGCTCTTCACCACTCCATATGCATTATTTACCAATTCTTTTTCCCTTCTAGGATCTAATATACCTTTTTCCTTTATTAACAGCTCTCTTGTCTCCTTAAGTACTTCAGATACCATACTTCTTTCCTTCTTATGACTTCTTAGATATATTAAGAGGCTGTCTCTGTCGCTTTCTTCCCAGAAGACTATAATATTGGGTTTTTCTCCTTTATACTCTCTCTTTCTATATACCCTGCCAAATCTCTGGATCAGAGAGTCCATAGGAGCTGGATCAGTTATCATAAGATCTGCGTCTAAATCTATGGACGCTTCTAACACCTGAGTAGTTACCATTACAACGCCCTTCATGTGTCTAAACTTCTCAACTCTCCTATTCTTTTCCTTTTCAAGTATTCTTCCATGTATCAGAAGTACCTTATCTCCTATCTCCTCTTTTAATCTGTTATATACTATTATGGCCCTTCCTACACTATTTAGCACCACAAGCACCTTCTTACCGTCAGAAACCGCTTCTTTAACGATCTTCACTACCTCATCATTAACTTCTTTCTCTTTCCTATCCGTTATTATAGCAGAGTTCCTTACCTCTATCCTATGCCTACTAAAGAAGTTAGGGAGTTTACTTCTCAGTTCCACTTTCTCAAAGGCGTCTACCGTTCTCAGAGAAAGGGTTTCTTCTAGATACCCCCTTATATACTCCGGAATAGTAGCACTCATAATGGTAATATTTGCTCCAAGCTGCTTCGCAACTTTCATAGTAATGTTTATGAGCACTAGCATCTCCGGTTTATACAGCTGTATCTCATCAACAACTATGCTACTATAGGGGAAGTGGCTAAGAGGTATATCCGATCCTGGAATTAGGGCACCAGACAAGAGAATTTGGTCGGGTGTGGTAAGAACTACAGGATCTGGAAAGTTTCTTAGCATTGTAATATTCGTTGCAATATTCGGGGTTTCTCCAAATGTTTTCCAAGGAAAGTTATCATACTCCGTAAAGAAAGTACTATGAAATAGTATTGCTTCATCTCCAAAGTAGCTTGTAAACCTTTTATATAAGTCGTTTAACGCCACCCTAAGTGGGAGTACATAAAATAGCTTTTTTGCACCATCCGTTATTCTGAGGGCTGCCTCCGTCTTTCCAGATCCCGTGGGAGCCATCAGAATGATATTGCCTCCTTTTGGGAGCAATTCCTGCCACTCTGGGAAGAATTTTAGTGTTTTCTTAATATCTTCCCACCTTCTTGTAAGCAGTCGCTCTCCTACAATACTATCTCCTCTTTCTCTCGCACTTGCAATATGATCCGCTCGTCTCAGCAATCCAAGCATCACAAAAAGCTTCTCCCTCATTAACTCGTCATTAAAGTTGATTTCAAGTTTGTCAGGAAAATATTTTGAGAGAAACGATAATATTTCTTCCTCACACACTTCTCCACATTCTCTCCCTGCATTTATTATCGACGCAGCAGGCTCTACTCTATGATATCTTTGCCAATTCAGCATAACCTCTAACAAGTGCTTTATAACCATATCACTTACATCTGTTTCTTTTCTGCCTATTTTCCAGTGATGCAGCGCCACCGGTATTGAAAGAAGATAGAACAACGAGAAGTTGTCAGCATAACCATTCCTTTCTAACAACTTGTATATAAAGTAAACACTTACTGCTTCGTGTCGTAATCCATCGGTTCTTTTACCTTCCATAATACTTTCCTGAAATGATTTACATACCTTTCCCACATCATGAGACGCGGCGTAGAATCTTACAAGCTCTTTTATGTTTGGTACAAGCTCGCTTAACTTTTCCCAATCCACTCCAAGCTTTTCTACCTCATTAACCACATC
>WANZ01000060.1 GCA_015521515.1 Candidatus Iainarchaeum sp. | reverse complement strand
TCACCTCCTTTATGAGCTCTGAGAGGGGAGGCCCAACTCTTACAAGACCGGTCTCCGTGATCTCAAGTAGGTGGGTTCTTGTATCATGACCACAAAGACGCATACCATCAATTCTTAGCGTTCTTAGCACATCCCCAATGGGGATATTATAGAGTTTTGACTCCCTTGGGTTTGTAATAACCTTCTTAGATAATACAATAGTTCCATCTAGGATGTGGGATACTGCATATCCCCCTGCTGCCTCCGCCGATTCTTCCTCATGAGCTGATCGTTTTTGGGATATTAGAATGCCTGTTTGTCCCCACTTCTTCAGGAAGTTAAATATTCTTCTTACAACCTGTCTTGCTAACATTTCCCTTGCCTCGAAGAGGCCTGTTATAGAATCTATCACCACATTTTTTGTATTATACTCTCGGATGGCATAGGCGAGGGTATCCAACAATACATCAATGTCTTCCCTCAGGCGGGTAGAGGACGCTGCATCTATAAGCACAATGTTATCTTCTATGGCCGACCATTCCACCCCCATTGCAGCCGCTCTCTGCATCAGCCCCTGGGTGAGAAAGTTTGCGGGGGTTTCCACCGTTATAAATACTGTAGGATATCCAAGAGATGCTTGTTTTACGGCAAATTGCTCTGCAAGTAGGGATTTACCTGTATCAGGAATACCTGTAATGTTTATTACCGCTCTATAAGGTACCCCGCCAAGGGGTACCCTCTTTGGTCTACCTTCCTCCATCTCTGTCACAAAGAACAGGTCATCCAAACCTTCCACTCCGGTAGGCACACCAAAGAGCTTGGGAGCCATAGAAGCTGCCTCTGATGCGGTCAAAACATAGCTTGTTTCCACATCTCTCCAGTTCTCCATGTAATAATTATATCCTAGTAATGTTTAAATTAGAGTCTTCTCAGTTTCCAGCCTCCAAAGAAGGGAAGAAAGGGTTTTTCAAGCCTTAGAGCTATTTCACCTATTCTAGATAGCTCCTCGGCTGCCTCTCTGAAAACCCTCTCCTCCGCTCCCCTAGAGCGTGCTAGAGCATCCACATCTAGGCTTTCTCCTGGTTTTAGTTTCCTTGCACGATCTAGCAGTATTTTCATGGCTGCTTCCTTGGTATCTGGAACTGATATCTTTGCTTTTATGCGTTTTGTAGATATGTTGCGGGATACTTTTCTTGTAAGGCTTTCTATTCTCTTTATAATGGAGGTAATGTCCTTCATTAGCTTTGTATCCTTCTTTAGCTTTGAAACACGCTTCTTTATGATGTGAGAGCCTGTTACACCTGTGTTCTCCCCTATTTTTGAAATGTGTTCCAGAATGGTCTCTATACTCTCTACTTTCCTCTTTATAACCTCTTCCAGGGCATCTGCCACCTCCCTTGTGCTTTTGAGCGTTTTTTCTATCTCTTCCATGTGCTTTGGAATCCTAACAGTGGAAGATTCTACCTCCTTTATACTGTTTCTTAGCTTATAAGCATCCTCGAGCAGCTTTTCCATAACCTCTGGCAAACCTGCATCCTTCAGCAGACGGGCCTTTACCCTCAGCTCCTCTATATCCCTTATGATGGTTTTCAGATCCTCCTCAGTTATCACAGCACCCGCTCGTCCTATCTTTTCGTTTAGAGCCTTAAGGCTACTCTCTATCCTTCTCAAAACTTCCTTTACTCGTTCGAACTCCTCCCTAGGAATAGCATTTTCTACATCCTCCAATCTATGCTCCAACCTCTCTATGTGCTCCTTTATCTCTTTTCTATCCACAATTCCCTTCTCTGTACGTTCAGATAATACCTTTAGCTGTTCTTCCACTTCCTTTAACATGGAAATTATATCCTCCTGCTTGAGAGAGGAAACGATACCTACCACATCGTCATGAAGCTTAGAAACCTCTTCTCTTAGCTCCTCAAAGTGCTTTTCTAGGTTCTTCTCCTCCTCCCTCAGTGTTTGAAGAAGAACATCTCTAAGGGAGGAGGAGAGGGAGGATAGATTATCATCAAGTCTCTTTAGAAGTGTTTTCATGTACTCGTTAACTTCTTTTCTTGATTGGGTTATTTCCTCCCTTGTGGAGGATATTTGCTCTTCAAGGGACCTTACTTCCTCAAGGATCTCACCAATTTGGGGGCCATACCTTTCCAGGGCTTTGCTATTCTTTGTAACTGTTGATATGATCGCCTTTAATTGCTTGCTAATTCGGTCAAGACGTTTCTCTACCTCCTCATCCATTTCTCTATCCTTTAGCTCCCTTAGCTCATTTCTTACCTCCTCCACGAGGTGCTCTACGGCCTCAAGGTCCTTTGCCTCCATCTCCTCAAGCTTGGAGAGGGTATAAAGTATGGCATCCCTCGTATCCATAAGATCGGTATGAAGTTTTTTGATGGATTCCTTATCTTCTACCTCCTCAAATAGCTCTCTTATTCTATCTTCCAAGGATTTTAGGCGTTCTCTCAGTTCAGAAAGTGCTTCCTTTCTCCTGTCTGCGTCTGTGTCGATAATCTTATTGATGTGGACGACGATATCTCTCAGATTTCTTATCTCCTGCTCAAGTTCCTCAATCCTGCTATCCTTTATGCTTTGCTTCTCTTGGATAGATCTGAGAAGTAGTTTTATCTCCTCAAGCTGTCTGTTCTCATCCTCCCTTATCTTTCTCATGTAGTCCTTTATGGTTACCTCCAGCTCCTTTAGCCTACCCTCAATAAGAGACTCATCCTTTGTAAGAAGGTATGTTCTAATATCATCAAGAGAGGATTTTATCTGGCTTAGAATCTCGTCTTCCTCGTCTGGTTCCTCTGCAATCTCTATAAGCTTCTCTAATAACTTTTCAAGCCGCTTTATTCTATCCTCCGAAGATTCATTTTCCTCCTCAAGGATGTTTTCTATGTCTTCGATTTGTTTATCGAGCTCTTTTCGTTTCTTTTTCTTTCGCTCCACCAGAAGCTCTTACGCTTCCACGCAAGAGTTTATGCATGGGGGTGTTTTTAAGCAGGGAGAAAAGTTGTTATCTCTAAGCAGTGGTTTCGAACCTTTGGAGGAGCTCCTCGGGGGAGAGCCTCTCCGGCCTCTCTCCCAGCACTTTTTTATTCCTTTGGCTAAACACCCTCCTCAAGAAGGATAGGAACAACTCCCCCCTATCATAGTTCCTCTCCTTCTTGAGAAATGCTATTCCAATCCCCGATCTGGGAGGATATACATCCCTGTTATCCAGAGCAAAGATATCATCCACCCTGTAAAAGAGTTGAGAGACCACACTAACAGGGGAGTACTCCCGCCATCCCGGTTCTGCCTCTATCCTTATAAGAAGGGTTTCCCTCCCTACCACAACCAATCGCTCAGGAAAAGACACAAGAGCTCTTTCAAACACATCCTTTGCCATATCAACATTTACCTCAAGATAGAGTCCATAACACCCAAAACGTCCATCCCATACCTTCCCATCCACACCATACTCCTTCTTCACAGCTTCCAACAATCTCTCATCTATCTCAAGGGCCATACCCTTCCCGTGCAAAAATATAAACCCTGGAAATGCCTGAAATACACAAAAATTATCCAAATACTCCGCCGCCTCTTCAAGAAGATCTTTATTTACAAGCACTTCCTTCTTCAGAGGCGGCGGAATTTTATACTTTCTCATAAGTTTTAGGACATCATACATTGGGATCCCTCGGATTTGTAAAGAGGAGGTATTTATCCCCCTCGCTAAGTTCGTGCACTATTCTTTGTACAATCATCTCGAGGGGGTCGCCAAGCAATTTAGCTCTTGTTTTCAGATCTTCAAAGCTCTTAAAGGGTTCTTTTTCCCTCTCTTCGAGGATCTTTATGAGTTGCTTCTTCCCTATCCCGGGAAGCAGCTCAAGGGAATGAAGACGAATAGTGATGGGGCCTGCTCTGTTGAAGAAATCCAGAAATTTCTCCTTTTCCTCCTCTACAATTAGTTTTACAGCCTTTGGAAGGTTGTCCTTCGCAATGG
>WANZ01000059.1 GCA_015521515.1 Candidatus Iainarchaeum sp. | reverse complement strand
GGCAACGGTGCTGTTGATTGCTATCGTTGTTGCTATTGGAGCATTGCTCTATATGGGAGTGGCCCAGATGATTGAGCAGTCTTCTACTCAAAGGGGAGAGATTTATACTGTTATGTTCGATGCCTACAAGGAGTCAGCTCCTTCAGGAGCCTACGGCGTGTATTTTCATTATTATATACCTGTCTCCACCCCTATGAACTGGGTGGATGCCTTCAACTATTGTAAAGAAAGGGGGATGTTCCTTGCAACACCCACCAACAAGCCCCAGCTTGACACACTCATAAAGATTCTAGAAGATAAAGGGTGGTACAACGCCTACGTAGGTGTATACCAAGAACCAGATGCTACAGAGCCAGATGGTGGGTGGAAATACATAAGTGGTGATCCCGTAACATCCCCCATTCTATGGGCTGACAGCCAACCAGACGATGCAAATGGCCAAGACGTTAGTCGGGTAGGTATATTTTCTCCAACTAACAAAGGACTGGACGACATTGGAGGTGTATTGTTGTTCCCGTCTATCTGTGAGAAAGTTAGAATAGGTTTTACCGTAACCAACCAGTCTGATAGTGTAATCAGGCTTCAGCCCGTTATTGTGACTGTTTATGACCACCAAAACAACCTACTTGCCACGAAGAAAGTGGGAGAAGTGTATAATTTTAGTGTGGACATCAGCGGAACCGTATACAGCTTCTCACTGCCAGCATTTAAGTGCGATACCTATGAGGTTCCTCCCAGGGGATCTGCCTCTTGTTCTTTCTGGGGAGTATCCCTAAGAACTCAGGGAGGCTTTGAACCCTACATTCTGAAGGTTTGCCTAACGGGAGAGGGACTAAAGGTATGTGATACCCTTGATTTCTATAGGGGTTGATGCGGGGGGTGGGATTCGAACCCACGAAGGGACTAACCCACCGGATCTTGAGTCCGGCCCCTTTGGCCGCTCGGGCACCCCCGCGCAGTAAGAAAGATACATGATGATCTTTAAGAAAAGATAAGGATTACTTGGGACTTACATATCCCCACTTTTCAAGGGCTTTCTTTAGTTCAGGGTATTTTTCCGCTGCCTCCTCTAGAGGTATACCCTCCTTATAGGCTTCTATTGCCTGAACTACCGCCTTTGCTCCTGCATAGGATCCATCTGGGTGTCCGTGCACTCCACCTCCAACCTGTATGGCAATCTCTGTTGTACCGTACACCTCAAAGAGCGCCGGCAATATTCCAGGATGCAATCCTCCCGATGCCACAGGCAGCATAGGCTTTATGCCGTACCACTTTTGATGTAGCCTCTTCAAAGGTACTTCATCCACCTCTTCCTCCACTATACTATCCTTTATGAGCCTTACTTCCTCCCTCTTCCCTTCCATCTTTCCCACGCCAGTTCCTATATGAAGGTTGTCAATCCCTGCAAGCCTTGCAAGCTTGGCTATAAACAGCATGGACATTCCATGGTCTTCTATTCTATCTAGGGCTGCATGCATAGCTCTATGTCCGTGTATTGCCATGTCAAGATCATATGCATACTCCACCGCCGTCTGTACAGCAGTCCATCCAGATGTAAGGATATCTATCATGAAGTACCTAAATCCGTAATCATGCACTAGATTTATCCTCCGTTCCATTTCCTTCAATGTTGGAGCTGTCACATTTATGAAGGCGTCCTTTACATCTCCCGTCTCCTGCTCTGCCCTATCCCTTGCCTTTGCCACCAATTCTACTCGCCTCTCAAACTTGTTGAAACTTTGATCCGTAAGGTTCTCATCATCCTTTATCACATCCAACCCTCCGGTATAAATCTGGTATGCAATCTCTGCATGCTGTTCCTGAGTTAACCCCAACTTAGGCTTCGGAACACTAGCAGTAAGGGGGCCTTCCTTCTTCAGTATCTTTCTAATTCCTTCCTGCCCATAGTTTGGCCCGGGAAAAGATTCCACATACTCCTTTGGAAACTCCACATCAATAATCTTCAGTCTCTTTACCGCCCTCATACCGTAGATGTTTCCTGCTATACCACTCAACAGCTGGGGAATACTACCCTTCTCCCACAGAATAAGAGGATACGCCACCTTTGTGTACTCCTCCGTATACCAGAAGGCCCTCGCTCTCATATTGTATATCCTCTCTTCAAGGGTAGAAAGTGTTGTCCACGTTCCTACAGAGCTTTCGGATGCTATTCTTCCCACCACATCCTCTACTTCCATATCTTCATCTGGCTTAAAGCGAAACAGCACCACTATATCATCGTCTTTTGGTTTGTATGATGTGTCTATGAACTCTCTATACCACTCAAACCCCATGGTGGAATGATGTATTCCTTCTTTAAAATACTTCTCCTCGATGTGTACATGGTGGGCCCGTGGTGTAGCCTGGCCTAGCATACGGGCTTGGGGTGCCCGCGACCCGGGTTCGAATCCCGGCGGGCCCATAGGCGCCCCGGTAGCTCAGCCTGGTGGAGCGCTCGCTTGGTAAGCGAGAGGTCGCGGGTTCAAATCCCGCCCGGGGCTCTATATCTTCAACATCAATAATTAAATATGCTGAATCCCTTCTTTTCCCGTGCCAAGGAAAAGAAGACAACCTCCGGGAGATGTAAGAGAGGGTAGGTTCTACTATGGACCACCAAGTAGATATGAAAAGGGGGCCTTTGGATCGGAAGAGAAGGTATCCTTTCTTCCCCACGATGAAATAGAGGCTTTAGAGCGCACATATCCAAAGTGGTGGCTGGAAAATCTAAGGGAGAAACTTTCTGAAGAAGAGTATAAGAAGTTTATGAAGGGTTTGAAGGGGGAGTTCTACGAAGCTCTGGCAAAGGAGTACTTGAAGAGTGTGCATCCTGAGCTGGAGAGGGTTTTGGGGAAGGGGTATCATCTGAAGGGGGATGAGGAGTTGTTGGGGTTGTTGTGGAGGGAGAGGGAGAGGCTGGAGGATGTTATGAGGAGGGTTGGGTATAAGG
>WANZ01000058.1 GCA_015521515.1 Candidatus Iainarchaeum sp. | reverse complement strand
AAACTACCCACCCAACTATACGTTTCCTTTACAGGCCCTGACAAGGAAACATACTTCAAGGTTAGCAGACCAGCCTTCAAAGACTATTGGGAAAGATTCCTAAAAACTCTTGATCTATTAAGGGATGCCCCTGTTAGGAAGGTGGCAAGGCTCACCCTCATAAAAGGTGTCAATGATATTAATCCAGAGGGATACGCCTCCCTTATAGAGAGAATGAACCCCCACTTTGTAGAGGTAAAGGCCTACATGTATCTGGGCTTTTCAAGAAGGAGACTTGAATACGAAAACATGCCATCCCATTCATATGTAAGGGAATTTTCCTTCAAATTGCTGGAGTATTTGCCAGGTTATGAGTATATGGACGAAGATGAGCCTTCTCGTGTGGTGGTACTAAAGAACAGGAGGGAGGGTATGGATATAGATCCTATTATTACCTCCCCCGATCCATCTGTGTAGCGTGAACACCAGAAATAACATATACAGGTATGACGAAAAAGAGCATGAGGATGATTACTACAAAAGCAGTAACCGGATTAGCGAAGAGTATATTCCCTCCACTCCCAAGCAGTAAAATCAGGGATAAAAGCTGTGAGATTATTATAAAGGACGTATTTAGCCCTATGTATGTGAGTGTCCTTTTCTTGAGGAGGGAAAAAACCTTTCTAATGCCAGGGATAATGCCAAGCTCAGCCATAACAACAGGAGCTGTAAGGAAAAGATAGTAGTATGTTATGGTGAGTAGTGGAGATATATAGCTTAGAAGTATGGCAGGTATAGCAAATAGAACAAGGGATAGGAACAACCAAACCCCTTTTCTTATACCCTCTAACAATTCCTCCTGTTCCCGAATGGTTATGTATATGCCAGATATCATTAACCCTAGAGCAATAGCTCCAATCGTGTATGCATCAAGGAAAGGGTACAACAGCGTGGAGAAGGTGAGTGCAACGAGGAGAGATATTACCACCCCTATGGATATGAGAGGAAACTTCTCCCTGTACTCGTTTATTACCCTTTCAACGAATTTGTCCATACTACTAAACCTTCTCTTTAATTTTTAAATAATATCTACGGTAGTTTCTACCTCCTTCGTGAGTACAACATTGTTGTAATCATCTATACACTCATCTACAGTTATCTTTATGGTGTCTTTATCTCCGCCTACTGGCCTGGCATATATCTTGAAGCTTACAGTAGTTTTTTCTCCAGGTAAAACTAGCTGAGTTCTTTTAGTTTCGTATCTTGCAGGTCCGGAGGGACGTGTGGATAGAAAAGAACCTGTTTCTATGGAAACAATATATTTCCTTGGAGTGGGAGCGTTGTTTCTTATGTTTACTTCAAGTATGAGGGGACCGGAGCCTTTTTTCAACCTAAAAGGAACCTTGTTAACGGTAACTATCATCCTATAAATGGAGTATAGAAATAGTTAAAGGGGTGGCCCATGGGCCACCCCTCGGGGGCCTCGTGGGGGACTATAAGTCGATGTATGCCACACTTATTAGGGGCTCCTTCTTAGGTGTCATTTCTCTTATGCATGTGGTGCATATCCATCCTTTTGTAGGTATGTATCTGATGTGATCCCTACATATGTATCTGCTGCACATGCTACATCTTCTTACATCCTCACTTCCTAGGGGAATTCCACACACCGAGCATGTGAGTATCTTCACCTTTTACACCACCCATCTGTTCTCACCTCCCTCAACCCCCGCAACTATGATGATATTCTCCTTTATAAATGTTACGCAAAAAGAAATTTTGTATATGTTATGTATATATAAATCTCCATCCGCTATTCGCACGCGAAAAGATGGTGTAAGGTGGCTTCTTGCTCTAGTAGGACATAGTAGAAGTTCAGAACTCCTTTATACTGTGGTGGATGTGGTAATATATCAGCTTTTGTTGAAGAAGAGGATTGAATTTAAAGACATAAAGTCGGATGTAGATAGACTTTTTCTGTCAAAGGGTAGAAAACCTCCTTCGGATGAGGCGGTTAGGTACCATCTTAGAAAGATGGTGAGATGTGGTATTCTATCCAAGGATGGCGTTTATTATAAGTTTTCTGGTGGGAGCTTGGAGAGGACAATAGAAAGACTGATAGATGACCTATTATCTAGGAAGGAAGAGCTTACTTCGATTGCAAAGGAGGTAGAGAAAATATATATGATGTAAGATTATACCCTACATCCCATGCGAGAAGAAGCAGCACATAATCCCATCCTATAAAGGGAGATAGTAATAGTATTGTGAGGGGTAGAGTTATCCTAACGGGGAGCTTCTCGTCTAGGTACGATGCAATAGCAGCGAAGGGAAATACCAATAAATGATTTTTAGGAGAAAATACTGATATAAAGAGCAAAGCAGCTGTTCCGACTCTGTGGGAAGCCTTATCTATTTTGCCTGCTATATAAACACCTAAGGTAGTTCCTAAAACTATAGGAAAGGCATAGAAACTCAAAATACCATTCAGTATTCCATAGATTACGCCAAATACGTTGTCATAAGGAGGTTTTAAAGAATCTGCAAGTTTTGTAGAAACACCAGCAGCGAATGCTATTGCAAACGGCTCCATAGATATCTCACCATGAGGGGAAGTACTAGGGACGCCTCCGCATATACTGTAACACTATTCCCCCTTTCCTTTATTTTACCCCAGCTTTTGGCCTCCCTGGGCTGGGCACCCGAAAGGGATCCGTCCCATTCTGTGGCTGTAGTGATGTAAACAGCTTTATCCAATCCGCCCCTTACGATGTTCATGCCTATAATGTGGTGTTTGGGTACACCACCCCCTATTATAAGGGCTCCGGTCTTTTTTGCATCAAAAGTAATGGATGATAATAACTCCATGTCTAATGTGGGATCTATCCCGATATCTCTGTTAGTTTTTTCCCTATAATAGTAAAGCATTAGCCCTATAGCGCCATCTGTAGGTGCAGGAACCACTACAGGGATGTTATTTTTTACAGCCCAGTATATAAAAGATCTTTCATCCTTAATTCTATTCCCTAGAAGTTTTACGAATTCCCAAGAAGAGACCCTTCCCTCTATTGTATCAAATATAGGATCCAGAAAGTCCTCCAACCTCTCATAAAGCTTATTTTCCACAAAAATATTACCTATCCTGTTTATACCCCTTTTTCTTAGCTCTACATCATCAACGTACCAATCACCCACCTTAAAATCACCCAAGGTCTTCATGACATCCTCCTCTACAGCTCCTATAGTGGTTACCACAACGTGAAACCACCCTTCCCTCAACATAGCGGCTACAAGCTCCCTCATACCGGAAGAGATAACATTGGATGTAAACCCCAAGTATAGGGTATAGGAATCATCTGATAGCATTTCTTCTAACATCTTCACAGCTCTGTATAATTCAGCGGCTTGAAACCCTATATTACCCATCTTATCTACCAAATCTTCGACCTTCTCAATCTCCTCTGGAAAAGGCCCCCTTACAGTCTCCACAGAAGCCTTTAAACACAAACTTTATTTAAGTATAACATGGAAAAGCTTGTTAGAATTGCAAGAAGCACCATAGAAAGAGCTTTAAGAGGAGAAGAGATAGAAGAAATTAGGTTAGGAAAAAAGGCATATGCCTTTGTAACCATAAAGGATGAGAACAACAGACTTAGGGGTTGTATGGGATCTCTAGAAGAAAAAGATTTGGGGTACAACGTTGTGCGAGCTGCACTATTGGCCGCTTTCGAAGATCCAAGATATCCACCCATTACTCTTGAGGAGCTTGAACGATCCGCTGTAGAGGTGAGCGTTCTGTCTCCCTTTAGAAGAACACCCTATAGTGAGGTGGTAGTAGGAAGGGACGGTATAGTGGTGGAGTATGAAGGTAAGCAAGCATTATTACTCCCTCAAGTAGCGATTGAGGAGAGAATGGGCAGAGACGAGTTTTTATCGGCTGCTTGTATAAAGGCAGGCTTGGATCCAGAGTGTTATAAATATGCAACAGTTTATACCTTCCAGGCAGAGGTGTACAGAGAGATTTACCCCAAGGGACCTGTTGTGAGGTTGATGTAATGATTCCGTCCAGATTCAAACAACTGGAAGGTAAGGAACTGCTCGTGGTTACCCATCATGACGCAGATGGTATATCTGCAGCCTTTCCCTTTATGAAGCACTTCCAAGCAGAGATAGTGGTATTACCCCAGTTGTACAAAGAACACCTAGACAATATAGACTTCGAAAGCTATGATACCGTAGTGTTCACAGATCTTGGCATGAAATATCTAGATGTGATGCCTAAGAATGTCTTAGTGATAGACCATCATGAAGGATATAAGAACGATCCAAGACTTTTACACCCCAAACTATTGGGATACGACCCAGATACTGAGAGTTCAGCTTCCACACTATCAAACCTTCTTTCCTACGAGATTACATCCTGCAATGAAGATCTACCCATAGGACTCATTGGGGCCATGGGTGATAGGCAGTGGAAAGGCTCGTTCTATGGGTTAAATAAAGTGCTACTTATAAAATCTATACGGAAGGGATTGGTGACAGCATACAAAGATCTTGTACTGCCGGGCATCCATAGAAGGTCACTGGTTAATGTACTGTTAGAGAGTACAGACCCCTTTCTTCCTGGTTTGAGCGGAAATCCAGAAGGAGTTTATGAATTTATGGAAAGACTCTCACTAAATCCTTATGCAAGATATTACGATCTCGATCCAGAGGAAAGGAAACAATTCACCACAAATCTGATACTATATCTGTATGAAAAGGTGGGAGAAGAAGGTGCAAAGAGCATAATAGGAGAGCGCTATGAAATAAACCACCTTGATCCTCTAATTTCCGACCTAAAAACACTTACAACTCTAATAAACATCCTTGGAAGGACAGGCAATTATAATATTGCCTTTGATATCTTAAGGGGAAAAACATCCTCCATTCTCGAGGCGGAGGATATAAGAAGGCGGTATGTAAGAAACCTATCCTCCATTCTACAATCTATAGACCCAATTAGTATAGGTTCCCTAAGAATAGCTATTGTGGAAGCCCCTCCGTATTATTCCAGCATTATAGCAGAGGCCATAAGGGATGGAAACACAGGCGTCGCTATTATCCCAGCGGATGAATAT
>WANZ01000057.1 GCA_015521515.1 Candidatus Iainarchaeum sp. | reverse complement strand
ATATGGGTGTTTCTCAGATGTTAGAAAGTTCTCCCAAGGGAGGAACGGTATATACAGTAATGTTTGATGCTTACAGGGAGAAACCACCCAAAAACGCCATAGGTAACCTATACTTCCACCATTACGTGGCAGTTTCCACCCCCATGAACTGGGTGGATGCGTTTAATTATTGTAAAGAGAGGGGTATGTTCCTTGCTACACCCAAAAACACCGCTCAAAACGGTTTTCTGAAGAGTCTAATGTCAAGAAAGGGATGGAGCAGAGCGTATATAGGAATGTATCAACAGCCTGGATCTGTAGAACCAGATGGGGGATGGAAGTACATTACGGGGGATGATGTGGAGTATGATCTATGGGCTCCCCTACAGCCGGATAATGTCGGTGGAGAGCATGTGGGGGAATTATGGTTAAGTGGATGGAATGATTCAAATGCTCTCGTCGAGATAAACTTCTTCTGCGAAAAGATACCCATAGGATTTACTGTAACAAACACCTCCCCGGATACTCCCCTCCCGCTCTGGAGGATGTATCTTCAGGTTTACGATACAAGGGATGGTACGTTGCTTGCATCCGCAAGAGTAGATAGAAAGTATGGCTTTACCGTGGATACTAGCAGTGGATTGGTGAACCTAGTTCTTCCTATGCTAAAGTGTGATAAGTTTAACGTAGAACCCGGTGGGAGTGGTTCATGCACATTCGTTGGTGTTCCCTTAAAGGTAATACCTACAGAAGTGGAACAGATGAAGGTTTGTTTGGTAGGAGAAGGATTGAGAGTGTGTGATACTGTTAGATATGCATAACATTATGCGGGGGGTGGGATTCGAACCCACGAAGGGACTGACCCACCGGACCCTGAATCCGGCCCCTTTGGCCGCTCGGGCACCCCCGCCTGTATGTAAGGGGTAGGTAAATGTTTTAATGAGTCCGTGGATGTATATCAACATGAAGGTGCTGGGAGAGAAGTTTCCCGAGGTTGTAGTAAAAACTACACACGGTATATTTAAGCTGCCCGAGTACTACACGAAGCAGGGGAAGTGGTTTATGCTGTTTTCACACCCCGCAGACTTTACACCGGTATGTACCACAGAGTTCTATGCGCTGGAAAAGAGGGTGGACAAGTTTAGGGAATTGGGAGTAGAGCCGATTGGGTTATCAGTGGACCAGATATTCTCCCACATAAAGTGGATAGAATGGATCAAAGAAAAGCTAGGTGTGGACATATCCTTCCCCATTATAGCAGATGAAAATGGAAATATTGCAAGGGAACTAGGAATGATACCAGAGGGTAACACATCTACTGCCAGAGCCGTTTTCATTGTAGACAACCTTGGCATTATACGTGCTATTGTCTACTATCCTATGGAAGTTGGAAGAGACTGGGATGAAATCCTCAGACTGGCAAAGGCGTTGAAGGTAAGTGCAGAAAACGGGGTGGCACTGCCACATAAATGGCCAGAGAATGAGATAATAGGGGACAGGGTTATTGTGCCACCACCCCAGACAGTAGAAGACATCAAGAAGAGGAAAGAGATGGAAGAGAGGGGAGAGGTGGAGTGTTTTGACTGGTGGTTCTGCCACAAGGAACTAAAGTGAAGGTAAGTTCGTCAAAGAACGATGGCAACAGTGTAGCTTAAAAAGCATTGATAAGAAAGGGTAAAGCTGTGAGAATAATAAAGATAGGAGGCTCTCTCATCACAGAAAAAGACAAACCCTACACCCCCAGAGAGGAAAGAATGAGAGAGATTGCGGCTGCAGTTAAGAGAGCAATAGGTAACACCTTCCTAATAGGGCATGGAGGGGGTTCCTTTCCCCACACCTCTGCCAAGAAGTATAGGACAAAGGAAGGCTGTAAAGATAGTAATTCCCTTTTAGGGGCTGGCATTGTACACTACGATGCAGTGTGGATAAACCAGCTATTCATGAGAGCTCTCCATGAGGAGGGTGTACCAGCTATTTCCTTCCATCCAAACTCCTTTGTAGTGGAAGGAGGAGAACTATACACAGAGCCTCTTGAAGTGGCTATAGAGAAGGGGTTCATCCCCGTATTCCATGGAGACGTGGTAATGGATAGAAAAAAGGGATGCAACATCTACTCTACAGAGACCATAATCTACAAATTAGTAAAGGTTATGAAAGGGATAAAGGCTATTGGAATGGCAGAAGAGGTGGGAGGAGTATATACAGCAGATCCGAAGCAAACAGAGGATGCTGAGTTGATAGAAAGAATAGACAAGAGCAACGCAGGGGAGATAATGCAATATTTATCTGGATCACATGGGATTGATGTAACAGGAGGAATGAAACATAAGGTAGAGATGTTGATCGAGCTGGCAAAGATGGGCATAGATTCCTACATCTTTGAGGGCACCCCTGAAAATGTGGAGGCGTTCCTTAAGGGAAAAAAGGTTAGGGGGACATTGATAACATGGTAAAGGTAGTATCCCATCCTAGTTTGGCGTTTGTAAAGTATTGGGGTTTTATTGATGAGCGTTTGTTTTTACCACTTAACCCTTCTATAGCCATGAACCTGGATGGGTTTTATACCACCGTGGAGGTTGAGCCATCAGATAAGGATGAGTTCTACCTTAACGGTACAAGATTGGGGGGAAAGCTGGAGGAAAAACCCAGAAAGCTAATGGAATTTATGAGAGAAAGGTATGGAGTAGGTCATTATAGGGTATATTCTGAGTCAAATATTCCCACAGGGACGGGCATAGCATCATCCTCTGCATCCATGTCTGCCCTGGCAGCGGCTGTCCTATGGGAGGAGGGAATAAAGTTGGACACAAGAGAGTTGTCTACTGTGGCTAGAGTAGGATCTGGGTCTGCTGCCAGGTCTGTACCAGGAAACTACAGTGAATGGTTGTATGGGGAAACCCATGAAGATTCCTATGCAAGGGTGGTGTTTCCCAAAGATTACTGGGATTTGAGGGTGGTAACCTTCATCATCTCCAAGGAGCACAAAAAGGTTTCCAGCTGGGAAGGACACAAAAAGGCAGGGGACTATAACATGGTAAGGGTAAAGGAGGCCTGGAAGAACTGGTGGCTCGCAAGAACAGCGTTAGAGAAGAGAGACATAGAAATGTTAGGAAGGGTTATCGTGGATGAGATGAACGGACTTATGGCTGTAGCAATTTCTTCTGATATTATATACTTTGAGCCTAAAACCCTAGAGGTATTGAGAGAAGTTAACAGTCACAGAGGGGATCACCTCTATCCCACCATGGATGCAGGCCCCACAGTGCACGTCATCACCACCAAAGAGGGAGAAGGCATTGCAAAGGCTATTGCTGAGGAATTGGGAGTAGAGTATGTGATATCTCGCTGTGGAGATGGTGTAAGAAGGGTTTAAAGGAAAAGGGTAGCTGTTAACGTCATTACGGTAGCTCCAAGCGTTCCTACGATGAGTTCTATTACTAGGAGGTTTAGTGGATACTCTGTCTGGGCGTACATCTCAAAGAAGCGTGGGATGTATCGAAGGAAGGCCGCAATCTCCACAACCTCCCACCACACCCTACTATTGTGGTAACCAACACTGGCACAAGCGGAGGTAACATTATACTATTTTGTTCAGCGAGGGTTTAACAAGTTATGCACTAAAGTGGGCCCGCGGGGATTTGAACCCCGGACCTCTCGCTTATCAGGCGAGCGCTCTTACCAGGCTGAGCTACGGGCCCGTAAAGTAGGGGTCTATCTGTAATGTTTGGAGGGTGAAGGTTAAAAACTTTGGAGAGGTTGTTTGTGTGTGATAGTTCCTACACGGGTATCAAGGCTATTGGCGGAGCGGATCGGGAGGATAATGGAAGAAAGGGTGGTGTTGCCTCTTGTAAAGGAATTTAGAGATGGAGAGTTGTACGTTCGAATACCAGAGGAAGATGAGAGGATTGTAGTTATTGGATCTACCCACCAGCCGGACAGAAACTGGGTAGAACTCCTTCTATTGGTGGACGCTGCAAAGAGAATTACAGATAGCGTAGAGGTAATAATACCATACTTTGGGTATGGAAGGCAGGATAAGGTGTTCCTTAGGGGAGAGCCTGTATCTGCGGAGGTGTTTGGAAGGGCTTTGCCAGTTGAAAGATTCGCATCGGTGGAACCGCACTTTGCAAGGAGGATAGGTACACATCATCTCTTTGGAAAGGAGGTACATTCTCTTTCAGCAGCGGAGGTAATAGGGAAATTTCTCAAAGAGAGGGGTGTGGACATAATAGTTGCTCCAGATGAGGGCGCTAATGATTTAGTGGAGAGGGTAAACAAGGTGTTAGGTGGGGAAAGTGTAGTATTTCACAAGGAGAGGGATAGGTATAGTGGGAGGGTTCGTTTAAAGGGAGAGAGAGTTGGAGGGGAGGTTGTAGCCATAGTGGACGATATTATTGGGTCGGGAGCTACCATGCTAATGGCTTCTGGGTATGTAGAGGCTAAGAAGGTGTTGTTTGTGGGGGTACACGGAGTATTCTCCCCAGGGTGGGAGAGACTGAAAGAAAAAGGAGAGGTAATTGTAACGGATACTATCCAAAGAAAGGAGAGTGTTGTTTCTGTAGCGGAGGTGATATCTAATTGGTTAAAATCATTACCATAAAAGACCACGAGAGACATTATTATCCAAACCACCCCGAAAAACCAGAAAGGGTAGAATGGATCGTAAAGGAGGTGGGGTACTCAAGGGAATGGGAGAGGGTAGATGAGTCACTTCTTGAAAGGGTACACCATCCAGAATACATCTCGCTGGTAAAAACATATGTGGGATGGCTGGATCCAGATACGTATGTAACACCTTATACATATCAGATAGCTGCGAGGGCAGCTACAGCTTCCTACTATGCAAAAGAAGGTTCTCTCATCCTTACAAGACCACCCGGACACCATGCAACCAGAAATAAAGGTATGGGCTTCTGTATTTTCAATAACGCAGTATTTTCAGCCATCTCAAAAGAGGAAAAGGTAGGTATATTAGATGTGGATGCCCACCATGGAAATGGTACAGAGGAGCTGCTGCCAGAAAACGCGGTGTACGCATCCGTACACATGGGGTCAGGGTATCCAGGAACGGGAAGATCCTCTGACAAAAGGAGATTTAATATGCCTGTATACCACTCCCTTACAGATAAAGAGTTTGCGGAGTTCCTTGAAATGGCATTTAGGTTCTTTCAGGAAAGAGGGGTTGAGTTTATTGTGGTTTCCCTAGGGTTTGATGGGTTATACTCAGATCCTCTAACCTACTTTTCCCTTACCCCCAAGGCTTTTTATGAGCTAGGGGAAAGGATTAGGGAGTGGAGTTGGGTGGCTGTCTTAGAAGGAGGTTACTCTCCCCTCATTGGGGAAGCTGCAAAGAAGTTTATTGAAGGTATTAGTAAAGGCTAAGGCTGTTTAAACCTTTACCGTTTTTCCTCTTAACTTTGCCAGTAAGACATTCTTGTAAAACCTAGCTTTTGTCAGTAGCTTTTCCATTGTTGTTCTACTACTGTTTTTAAACAGCTTTCTCAGGTAGGATGCCACTTCTCTGTCTTCTTGCTCGAGATACTCCAGAGCAAGCTCTGGAAACCTGTGGTGCGCCTCTTCTAATAACCTCTTCCTTTCATCTGGTTTGAGCTTCTTTACACGCTCCACATGAAACTCTGCCAGGAGGTATGGCCAATGGTCAAATATTTGCTGAAGACCTTCATTGTTGAGCTCAAACAGAAGCTTGTAGTTTACGCTTACTAGTTTTGGGTCATCCATAAACATTTTTGCTATGTTCTCTGCCGTTGATATCGTATTGAAAAAGCTGGTAAGCTCTACTGTCTTACCTCTCACAAAAGCTTCCAAATATTTTTCTAGCTTTCTTCTCTCTGTTTCCACAAATTTTGCAGCTTTCTCACTTTTTCTTTCTCGTAGTTTATTAGATACATCACCCAAAAACTTATGGACTCTTACCAGCTCTCTTAATAGATCGGTGGAAGCCTTTCTTAATACCTTTGTCTTCCCAGGCGTCAAGGGCTCTCTAACACCCAGCCCTCTTGTTGTGAGATGCTCTATAAACTCCTCCACGGGTTTGTGTTCTAACATAAACCTATCTCCAACATGGAGGTATCTAAGGAAGTGGGCCAGCTCCGCTACTAACTCTTCCTTGGAGGTGTTTTCAGGCACGATAAGTGTGCCCTTCTCTGGAACAAAGGCTGCTGACGCTAGCTTTCCACCTATTGTTCTTATTACGTTCCTGTCTGCTCTTACAACAGATGGTAGAGGTATTTCCCTATGTCCCCAGAAGCGTGCAACATCCTTTGTGTTATCTATTACCAGTTTCTCCATCCTATCACATCCTCTCCGGGGGTTTCATGACAAGGAGGTGCTGGCCTATTTTTAGGATGTTTTCAACAGATTTCACCATCCATAGGCGAAGAGGTTCTCTCCTATCCCCAATAACCCTATTATGATCGTAGAAGTGATGAAATTGTGTTGAGAGTTGGAGAAGATATCTTGCAAGGATGTGAGGAGAATATCTTCTAGCAGATTCTCTAATAGATATCTCAAAGAAGGGGAAAAGTTTGATAAGATTCCACTCTTCATCTGTGGGTGTGAAAGGATTCATACTACTTTCGGTCTTTGAAAGAATGTTCTTAGCTCTGACATAGGAATACTGGATGTAAGGGCCGCTCTCTCCTCCAAAAGATGTTAGATCTTTCCATCTAAAGGTAACATCCTTGTTATTCTCCGTCTTTAACATCCAAAAGGTGAGTGCAGAAACTCCTATTTTTTCTGCATCGTTGGGAGAGAATGTACCCCTTTGTTTCATCTCTTCACCTACCATAGAAACGGCCTTATCCAACACATCTTCAAGGAAGAGTACCTGTCCTTTTCTAGTAGAGAGTCTCATACCTTCCACATGAACCATGCCAAAGGAGACGTGAACGAGTTCCTTTTCTATTCCTAGCTTTCTTGCAAGGGAGAAAAGCTGCTTAAAGTGAAGATTTTGCTCTAAAGCAACTACATAGAGAAGAACGTCGGGGTTAAACTGTTCCGCCCTCCAGAGTAGGGAAGCTAGGTCTCTAGACAGGTATATGGTGGTTCCATCACTTTTCAACAGAACTGGATGGTCTAATCCTTCGTCCTCAAGGTTTGCAAGGATAGCTCCCTTCTTATCACCCTCTTCTCCTATAAATGCAATTCCCCTCTCTAGTAATTCCCTCGAAAGGGTTTTGGCTCGCTCCACAAAGTCACTCTCCCCTACAACAACATCAAAAGATACACCCAGCCTATTATAAATGCGCTCAAATCCCTTTATAGAAAGCTCTTTGAAGCGTTTCCAAAGCTCTACCCTTTCTTTGTCTCCTGATTCAAGGAGTTCCAGCTCTTTTCTTGCTTCCTCCTCAAGGGACGGATCCTTCTCCACCTCTTCATGGAACTTTACATAGATACGAAAGAGCTCCCTTATAGGTTCTTCCTCAAGTCTTTTCTTGTCCACCCATCTTTTATAGGCTACAAGAAGGGAGCCAAACTGTGTTCCTATATCTCCCAGATAGTTTAGGCCAATAACTTTGTTCCCCAAGTGGGATAAAATTCTCTTAAGGGACTCCCCTATAACGGTGCTCCTGAGGTGGCCCACATGCATGGGTTTGGCAATATTGGGAGAGGAGTAATCTATTACATAGGTTCTTCCCTCTCTATCGCTACCAAAGAAAGAAGAAATGGTATCCTTCCAGATGAGATGAAGAAACTTATCCCTGTCAAAGAAAATGTTCACGTAGCCACCCTCTGGAACAGCCCTTTCCACAAAAGACAGCTCCAAAGAATGTGCAAACTCTTCAGAGAGCATCTCTGGTGGTTTTTTATACTTTCTAGATAGTAGAAAGCCTATGGGTAATGCTATATCACCCTTCCCTGGAGGGGGATCCTTCAGAGGTGGTCTTATTCCGCTGATGCTCTCCACTTCCTTGAGAAGGAGGAGGTAGGGGTTCATGTTCTAAGATGCCAAGTTCTATTTTTAATTGGCAAGTACGGCAGATAGGAGTGGAGGACGGCTCTCCACACACCACACATTTCATGGGTCGTTCCTCAGATGTGAGAGATCTTACAAGGGAAAGAAGGGATCTTAGCAAGGCATACTTCGTGCCAGGATATTGCTCTTCCATATTGTTGAGGAACTCTCTTATCTTCCATCTGGGAGAAAGTCTTGCATAGGGGCATTCCACAAAGGTTTGAGGATATACTCCCACAAGAATAGAATATAGGGCTACCTCCTTTTCTGGTACCTCGTAGAAGAGTTTTACACGTTTTATGAATCCTTCGTGTTGAGAGACTCCTGTTACTGGGCCAAGACGAGGTATCTTCTTTACATCACCCCTAAAAATATCAAGTAGAAAGGTTTGAACCACATCATCAAGGTTGTGAGCTGTTACTAAAACGGTTCCGCCCAGCTTTTTCCCGTAATAGTTCAGATAGTACCTTCTCATTACACCACAAAAGGTACACGGGCGATAAGGTAAACCCCTTTCCTTCGAAAGAGAAACCATCTCATCTAGAGAAAGCCCTACCTCCCTTTTAAGCTCCACAATATGATAGTCCACCCCAAGCTGAGACACAATCCTCATAAAATCCTCCTTTGTTACGTTTCTATACCCCTCTATACCTTCATCTATGAGGAGGGCGGTTATTTTCCAACCTGGAACCTTCTTTGAAAGTTTTGAGAGGTAATAGAGGGCTGCTAGGGAATCCTTTCCCCCAGAAACTGCCACAATGATGTGCTCTTTCTTTCCAAAGAAGTTGAATTTTCTGATGGTCTTTCTTAACCTGCTCTCAAACCATCTAATAAAATGCTCCTTACAATAGCATCTACCTTCGTACCTTGCACAGTATACAGCTTCCTCACCACATATGGAACACTTAGCCACCAGAAACCACCGGTAAAAATGTTATTTCATCCCCATCTTCTATCTTTGAATCCAAGGTAAGTACTTTCCCTCCTTTTGATGCGATATACTCCTCTCTGGATAGAGATAGCTCTTTCATTAGCTCCTCTACCGTAGTGGAAGCTGTCTCCACCTCCTTCCAATCACTTCCAAGGATGCGCCAGCGTATGCGCATAGTTTAAAGATGGTGCTGAAAAGTTTTATTAGGTGTATAGGCTGCTGGATCACACAGCGGATGTGGTATTAGAGGCAAAGGGAGAGAATTGGAGAGAGGTATTTGAAGCACTTGGAAAGGGACTGTTTGAAGCCATGGTTAATGTGGAAAAGGTAAAGAATGTAGAATGTAGGAATATTTATGTGGAGGGAGATAGTTGGGAGGAGCTGGTAGTTAAATACCTTGAGGAACTTATCATACTCAAGGATGCGGAAGGAATGGCCTTTAGCAGATATTACATCGAGGTAGAGCCGTACACAGTAAAAGGAAAAATATGTGGAGAAAAAATCCGGAAGGAGCACGAACCCCATGGGGATGTGAAGGCTGTAGCCCTTCATGGGTTGATGGTAAAAGATGAGGAAGAGAAGGTGGTAAGAGTTGTTCTCGATTTATAGGGGGCAGCTAAGGGCCTCTTATCATGTGATAGGCGAGATTTTGATCGTTTCTTTAGTAGTTGCTGCCGCAATACTAATGTATACAACTCTTTCCAACACATTACAATCAAATGAGAAGATTCTAAACACCTCTATAGGCACACCTGTAATCATTAAGGAGGTGATTCCCATTCCACCCAACTGGTATAAAGTGTATACCACAACGTAGAGGCATCCTTTTTGGTAAAAAATGACGACAAAACGGAAGAACCACTAAAAACATACAAAAAGTGTTCCAAAAATGTTTGTGTGTATTACCTGCTTCTTGATAGACACATAGAAAGGGGCGATACAATTGTTGCACTATCAGGTGGCTCCGAATATGTAGCTAAGGTTCATGACAAAGTAGATTACACCTTCTATGATGGTTTAGATGTTAACATGGGGTGGTCCGCTCCGAGTGAGAGCAACTACATCATGAGATTCGTAGATGGGTGTGTAAAGAACCGCTGTGTATTGATAGAAACGAACACCAACGTTTTGTGGAGATGGAGCTGGTCTCGTAAGAAGATAAGAATACCCACTGGTTGGTACATTGCAGCAGCCTATCTAAAAACGAAGAATAACATAGCTTCTCACATCCCCATAAACGAGGAAGGGAGGCCTCAAAGGTCCCAAATAAACGTGTATGGACATCCTTCATACAAAGACGTAGACTGGATGTTTAGAGCGTCCTCCTTTTATCATAAAGAGGATCTAAACCTGATACTCTACTTAAACGCAGGTGTGAGTGCCGATGGAAATCTTTCACAGGCATGGTTTGATGAATTGGCAATAACTCCCATGTTCAAGAGGGAAAGGGTAAGAACACTCTTCTTTGACGCAAACGATACAACTCCTCTAAAATGTTGGGATATAAATATAGACTGGGAGTGGGTAAATCCCCATACCTGTGCTCCTGATGACAACGTATCCCTCTCTATGTCTGAAGGGTGGATAGAGATCAATAACTGGGGGAGCAGAGGTTATGTCGTTGGTATAGAGCTCAATGGTTCTCTATTTTCAGAGCCAGGCTACTATGAATTCTCTGCAGAGTACAATTCTTTATCCTATTATCCAAACATAACCGTTGCAGTATTAAACTCGTCTTTCAGCCAAATCGGCAGAATCATTACCAACTGCACGCACAATCCCGCTATTTTGGAGCTAAACTGTGTTGCCCTGGTGAACCGTCCTCTCTTAGCGTCTGATAGAGTAGTACTGTTTATCTCGGCAAATCCTGCACCCTATTATATAAAGGTCAGAAACATAGGCGTGTACGAGGTTAGGCCAAGATGAAGGTAACACCGGACCTATAGGTTTATTAACACCGTTAATGCTGTATATGTTCATGAGCATTACCAGGGAGGATCAGGTGGAAGATGAGAAGCTGAGGGAGGTACTAAAGAAGCTAAGGGAGGTAATAGATCCTGAGATTGGAGCTAACATAGTGGATCTGGGGCTGATATACAAGATGGAATGGGAGAATGGGCTGCCAAAGATAGTGATGACCTGGACGACGCCCATGTGTCCGGTAGGACCGATCATACTGGCAGATATAGAGAAAAAGGTAAAGGAACTAGGTTACCCAGACGTTATCATTGAGCTCACCTTTGATCCTCCCTGGGAGCCAAAGATGATGAGTGAAACCCTAAAGGTTAAGTATGGGGTGGAGGATTGATAGAACATGAAGGTATGGGTAAACAAGGAGGAGTGTATTGGGTGTGGAGTATGCGTTGCCATAGCACCAAACTACTTTGTACTGGAGGACGATGGTAAGAGTGTGGCGATAAACGGAGACGCAAAGGGAAAGGTGGATGTAAATCCCGGCGATGAGGAGCTTGTAAAGACGGCTGCCCAGAGCTGTCCCACAGGGGCCATTAAGATTGAAGAGTAGATAGTGTGTACCACCAGTAATCCATAGAAAGCAATTGGGAGGGTTTCACACCCAAAGCCTGGAAGAAGCTCCAGGCTCTTTTTTGTTTTTCTTCAAACATATCCGGATCGTCGCCATGGAATGTTTTATGAAGGATTAGAAAGGTGGATCTGGTCTCTTTGATATGTATTCTTCTTCCTTCGAACTCCTTCCATCTAAATCTCCCATCTGAAACACTAAACTCCCCCACGGGCTTAAATCCAAGGGAGGTATACCTATAGATAAACTCATCCTTTCTGCCCACCTCGAGGAGCTTCTCCTCCTGATCTCGCGGATCGTGACCGTAGTGGATGAGATTTGATCGCTCGTCATGCTTACCAAAAATCCGTATCCCCATGAGCTCTGGCAGTCCATAAAGCCCGCTCTCGTTTAGGAGAAGGGTTTCCCTATAGGAAAGGGATTGGCGAAGGGGAACGGAGAGGGTTTCTGGCACCAGGGCCACCATCTTTATGCGCATGAAATAAAAGGATATGGAAGTAATAAAAGCATATGAAGTTCAGACAATTAGATATTCGTGTAGGCGTGATAAAAGAGGTGGAGCCTCATCCTAATGCAGATAAGTTATACGTTCTAACAGTAGATATAGGAGAGGAGAGGAGGATTGTGGCAGGTCTGAAGCCTTATTATACGCCTTCTCAGCTTAGAGGGAAGAAGATACTAGTTGTTGCTAATATGCAAAGGAAGAAGATTAGGGGCATAACATCTGAGGGAATGCTATTGGCGGCGGATGATGGAAAGGATGTGGGGGTTTTAACGCCGTTGGGAGATGTGAAGGAGGGTACTCCGCTCACCTAAAAAGAACACTAACCTCCCACTTCCACACCCTTTTCATTAATTCCACCCAGAGAAAGGTGAAAATGGTAAGGTAAACGAGGTCTTCTAGGTTACCACTCACCCAGAACTTCCACCTCCACATACCACTCCATAGAACAAGGTAGAGATAAAAACCTACCATTAGAAAAAAGGACAGAACGAGGAGGAGGTACTTAGTAGTTGTCTTCACCTTCCGTCACCTTCTCTCTGTGCTGTCTCTTATACATTTCTATTAGTTCATCCACCGTGGTGGCATCCTCGGGTCCTTTATCTTCCCTTATGAAGGAAACCGCTCTGGGGAAGCGAAGGGCTAGTCCTCTCTCACCATCCCACGCAGCTGTATGGTTGGGAGAACGTGTTATCTCATCTGCCAGAACGGTAATTACATACTTTGGCTCAACCCACACATCCACATCTATGCGGGAGGACACCCTTGGATGTTTATGGGGGATGGATATCTCATCAAGTATTCTTTTCAGCTCAGAAAGCTGCTCCTCTGTAAATCCAGAGCCTACCTTGGCAACAGTTTTGAAGGTGTCATCCTTGGGATCGTAAACAGCTACCAAAATTCCACCCAGCCCAAATTGGGCTCGTTTTCCTCTACCCTTATAATATCCCACTATTACAAGATCAAGAGTGTCTGACAGTTTACTCCTCATTACACGCTTGTACTTTATCCATGCCCATTTTCTTGCACCAGCTATGTATGGCGATTTGAGATCTTTTGCTATGATGCCTTCTAGTCCTCTCTCTACACAGCTTTCGAAAAAGTCCTGAAGCGTCTTTACATCCTTTGCAATGATTCTCTCCGCAGGCTCTATGGTATCTCCCTTTTTGTATATCTTTTCAAGAATGGAACGGCGCTCTTGATATGGTAGTGAGGTTAGGTTCTTTCCGTCCATGTACATTACATCAAAGATAAATAGTTTGAGGGGATACTCCTCCGCTGCCTTTTCCACACCGTACTTTCTCTTCCGCTGGATAGTAATCTGGAAGGGATAAAATTCTCCCGTGTTTTCGTTATAAGCAATGGCTTCTCCCTCAAATATTACCTCCTCCGGGATGATCTGCTCCCTCACAGCGGAAGCAATATCCGGAAACATGCCCGTCATATTCTCCAGCCGTCGGGAGAAGATCCATATGTCATCTCCTTTTTTATGAATCTGAAGGCGGAAGCCATCATACTTTGCCTCTGCCGAGCATTCTCCTCCTGTTTTTTCCAGAATCTCCTCAAGAGATTCTGTTCTCTGCGCAAGAGCTGGCCTAATGGGGATTCCAACAATGGGAGAGACGTTCTTTATACCCTCCAATCCTTTTTCCATGGCCATCTTTGCAACTCTTCCAAGATCAGAAACGTAGTTATAAGCCTGTTCTAAAATTTCTCTGTAGGACCTATCACCAAAAAGGGCATCAGAGAGGGCTTCTAATACGGTTGCGTCTCCCACACCCAACCTAAGTCTTCCAAGAGGAATCCTGACGATGTATCTTGCATCAAGGGGTTCTGAATCCTTTAGAATATCTACAAAGAGACGTATCTTTGTATCCTGAGCTCCCTCCCCCCCAAGGGTTGCTATACGATATAGGTTGGTGTATACCCTCTCAAGGGTTAGGGGCTCAGAAAAGAGGGTCATTTGCTTTTTTGAGGAGGCAAGCTGCTCGGCCACCAATCCAAGGTCCCCCAGCTCCTTATACAGACGTTCAACTTCATCTCTATTCACGCCAAACGCCCTTGATATTGCCTCTTCTACCATCTTCTCTCCCATTCCAATCTCTATACCTGTGTAGGGGGCTGCTACCCTTCCCTGAAGGAGATACACAATCATATGTATGTTATCCTTGGTGGCCTTTCTGAAGAGGGAGGAGAGAATAGATATCATTTCAAGCCTTTCACTCGTGCGCTCAAGTCGCTGGAAAGTATGAGATACCTCCCTAAAGTCCATGTTCTTAGATGGAAGTGGTAGCTTAAATACATGTTGTTGCCCCTGAGAGATGGTTGCATTTTATGTGGGGTGCTTTAAAAGATACAAAGCATGTTTTGGGTGTGGGGTGGATAGGCGTCACCTCCAAGATGTATAGGTTCTTGGGGGAAAGGGGAAGACACGCAAGTATTGAAAGCATTAGGAAATGGATGCAACCCCACTTTCCATGGATAGAGGAAAGGATAGATGAACTTCTTTCTATGGAGGAGTTTGACAGATTGGTAAGAAATGCTATACCAGAGGGGGAGTGGCAGCCAGCTGTTGCCATTTCACAAATATTCTTCCTCCTAGAAAGGGACAGGCTGAAAGAATCTCTTCAGATGCTTCTAAAGGTATGGGAGGAGAACCCTGTAAACTTTTCGTCCCTTCTAACAGAGATAAGGAAGAGGGTGATATCCCTTGGAAAACCCGATATATCCATTATAGAAACCATCAGCTTTGATCCCTCCAAAACCTCCTATTTCAGTCCTGATATATCCAATGGCGGTGTGGACTTCTTCCTAAACTATATGAGGTTTGAGGAGGGGGTGGATGTTGATAGGGTGGTAAACTCCCTCAAGGAGTTGTTGGAGAGGGAGCAGCTGGTGGAGGAGTTCCTGAGGCTGTGTGATATAGATGCACCTGCAAAGGCGGAGGTGTTTTTGGAGAAGGTTGAGAGAGGGGTGGATATACTCTCCAAGGCTAGGGAGCAGGGGCTGGATGTGGGGATGATCATTAAGAGGTGGGATGAGAAGGCAAATGAGGGTGGGGAGAGGTTCCAGTACCTGGAGGATGCGGTAAAGGAGGTGGCTGATGAGGAGGTTAGGAGGCGGTTCTGGAGGGAGGTAGAA
>WANZ01000056.1 GCA_015521515.1 Candidatus Iainarchaeum sp. | reverse complement strand
TGGCACAACATGAGACCCCCAGAAGAGGACAATGAACCAAATGGGGAGCTAATGGATGTGATAGAAAGGAACTTTGGTAGCTTTCAGCGCTTCAAAGAATTATTTACCAGGGCTGCAGTCGGAGTGGAAGGATCTGGCTGGGCGGTACTTGCAGCCAATAAAGACGATTTGTACGTATACCAAGTGGAAAAGCACAACTTAATGCACATAGCAGGCTTCAAACCACTATTAGTGATAGATGTGTGGGAGCACGCCTACTACCTAGACTACAGAAATGATAGAAAGAGCTACGTTGAACGCTGGTGGCAAGTGGTCAACTGGGATGATGTAGAGCGCAGACTCTGATTGCCTTTCTCTTCTTTTATATTCATATATTTTTACCTAACAAGAGCGGACCCGGGGGGATTTGAACCCCCGACCTTCGGCTTAGGAGGCCGACGCCCTATCCAGGCTGGGCTACGGGTCCACTAATCCATTCTATGAGATAGATTTGTTTAAATCACTTCTTAGGGAGGGATCCGCTTACTATTGCGTAGGCTTCTGCATAGTCTACTTTCAACCCTAGCCTTCTAAGGGCTCTTCTCATAGTATACGCCTTTAATAGGGCTTTAAGTGCCTCCTTTTCCTTTTTTGTGACATCCAATCCCTCCACCATTTTGCCTATAATCCTTGAAGCCTTTGTGTTGACAGTTTTTATAGCATTGGCAATGTTTTCGGGTGTGGCCTTTCCTGTAACCTCCTCAATGACGCTATTTAATTCTCCCATGTCAAAAACCTCACCCAGATAGTGTTCTATTCTTCCCCCCACAGAGTACTCTATTCCAGATAGAAAAATTAGAATGTTCAGAGGTGTCTGCTCCCGTGGCTTGAGCTTTTTTACTACAATCCAATCATTATCCTTGGCTATAAATTGGATGGTGTCTTCCATGTGTACACTAAACCCCATAACATTTATCAATTTCACATCAGTTTAATTTGTGGAAAGAGAGGCACTAGAAACACTGAGGCTAGCAGGATTCAATGAATATGAGTCAAGGGTACTCTTTGCACTCCTTAAGCTGGGAGAAGCGGATGTAAAAACCATAACCACATATTCAGGCGTACCTCGTACAAAAACTTATGAAGTGCTAAGAGGATTGGTTAGGAAAGGGTTTGTAACCGAGCTTTCCACCCAGCCTATTAGGTTTTCCATCCCGGATCCTGATGGATTCATAGAGAGGCTAAAACAGGAAAAGAGAAGGGAGGTGGAGAAGCTTCTGAGAGAGTTAACCAACCTTAAGGAGCTTTTACCTGTTTTGGTGGAAGGTTCGAAGCAGGATGAAAATTACGTTATGAAGTTGGGAAACCCTCAGGATATTATAAAGGTGGTTGAAAAGACAGAACATCCTAGAATAGTGGTGTACACAAGGAGAAGTGAAGAATTCCTGAAGGGATTGGGCGATGAAGAGATTCAAGGCCCTATAGATATGATACTCACTCCAAGTGAATTGTTTCTACCACTTTCTCCTATAGGGGAGCCAAGAAGAGAATATGTAGTAGTGGTTTTTACCAACCCCTACATTATGGAGATGGCAAAACGGTGGGTAGATGAAGTACTATCCAAATGATAGCCTTATAATCTCCTCTAGGGCCCTGTCAATGTGTTTTTGTTGTGACAGAGTGGAAACAAATGCGTGGGGAGTTAAAACCCCCAGCTCTGACACAATACCAGTAATATACCTTGGAGGCGTTACATCAAATGCAGGATTCCTTATCTTTGCTCCTGGCAGTTCCTTGGGATCAATCACTTCCTTGGGATCCCGCTCCTCAATAGGTTCCTTATATCCTAGAATGGTAGCGGGATCGAACTTGTAGGTAGACGCTGCCACATAGTAGGGTACACCCATCTCCCTTGCAGAAACAGCCATCAGAGCGGTACCTATCTTGTTTATAACCCTTCCATCCGCTGTAATAACATCCGCTCCTGTCATATAAAGATCCACATCCTTCATGAAGTAGTGTGCAGCGCCATCCACTATATACATAACATCCACACCCATCCCCAACAACTCCTTTGCTGTAATCTTTCCTTGGTAGCGTGGACGTGTCTCTGTTACGATAACAGTAAACTTTTTCTCCTTTGAAGCTTCCTCAAACACCCTCATGAGAGTAGAGGAATGGCAGTGGGTAATAACAGTGTATCCATCCTCTATGAGACGGGCTCCAATTCTTCCAATTGCAGCATCAACCTCTTTCATATGTTCAGCATAATTTTCAAGGGAACGCTTCAGCTGTCTTATCCTCTCGGGTGGTGGTAGGTCCTTCCCTTTTCTGAGCTCCCTCAGCACAAATGCCATAGCATCTCTAAGAGCCGGTTCTGTTGGTCTTGTTTTTACCAACACCTTTACAGCATCCACTACCTCCTTTTCCACATCCTTCGGTTCATCAAGAAGAAGGGCATAGATGGCGGCCACCGCCCTTTCTGCTATACGTTTAGCTCCTTGAATTTTTAGTTCCTTGATTTGTTTTGCTGTTTCCTCCACTACAGGATGCATGGTGTAATAAGGGTTAGGGTTATATTAAGCTAATCCTTCTTTTTACGTGGGACTGAGCAAGAGGCAGCGCATTATAGAGGTGTTATTAGAAGCAGAATACCCCCTCTCTGTGGATGAAATAGCATACCGAGCTGGCATGGATAGTAAGGATGTGGCATCCCACCTAGATAGAATAGCAGAAGCTATGAGAGGGAAGGGATATATCATGGAAATAGAACCTGCGAGATGCAAAAAATGTGGTTACGAGTTTGAACCATCCCTAAGGATTCCTAGTAAGTGCCCCAGATGCCACTCCCAGTGGCTGAGTCCTCCAAGGTTTAGGCTGGTAAAAGCTGGGAAATGAGGATGAGGAGGAATATAAGAAGGGTTAGATAGGGAAGGGGATGCTTTCTTCCATGGATTTTTATCATAAGATAGGAGGGTAGTATCCCTCCCACGAACAATAGCCCTAAAGATCCAAAAAGAAGGGATTCATAGAATCTCAAATGGAGTAAAAACATTAGAAGTGGGGGCAGCACAACGATTATCCAACCTGCAAACCGTCTCCTGATATATTCGGTGACCATGTCCACCGCCCCCAATGCCACCCCGATAAAGGATGTTAGCATGGTGAGGAGGGGAATAATATATGCCAGCGGTGCATAGAAAGGACCTAATACATTCACCAGTCCAAATATGGATATTTCTGGCGTTTCCTCTCTTAGAGTACCTATTACTGCAAGGGAGAACAGGATATATAGAAGGGTTGTAATTACAAAGGAGTGCATAATAGCCTTAGCTACTAGCTTTCTATCCTTCAGGATAGACACCGCTTCTGGGATAACCAGGTGCATGTAAAATGCAAATACTGAGATGGAAATGGCCGTAAACAACTCTTTGTATCTCTCGTTGAGAGGGACGTGGTAGGGGATGATGTAAGGGATTAGCCATAATACAGTAAGGAGGAACAACAATCCCATAAGGGTAACAGCCCCAAACTCCACCGTAGAGGATAGCCTTAACCCCATTAGCACTACAAAAGATAGTATACCCCACACAATAACACCACTAATGGTAGGATCTACACCAAGCAGATGTTCTATGGACTGAGAGATTCCGTAAGTGTATGCACTCAACGCCCCATAAACAGAAAAGAGAAGGAGGATGGTAAAGAGAATGCTTCCCTTCTTTCCAAGGTGATGTTCAAACAACTCGAAAAGATGGAACCGGGGATTGGTTCTATATATTGCATCGAGAAGAAAAAGGGCTGTCAACCCCATAAGAATACCTGCAAGCGCAATGGCTATACTCCCCCAAAAGAATCCAAGCCCCTTTATTGCATAGGGAAGTCCGAGCACACCTGCGCCAATCTGTGTACCTACAAGCAGAGATACAGCCCTAAGATAGTCCCTCACCCTATGATGATGGAGCAAACCTATCTTATACGTGACGGATGAGTAAACACCTTAAGCCCATCAAGATCCAGCTGAAAGAGAGTGATACCCAATTCTTCTCCAACGGATGCTGCAAGATCCGTAATGCCCTTTGTGGTTCCTAGCAAGGGTATACCTAGATAGGAGGCTCTTATAACAGTCTCAGGCCTTATAATGGAAGAAGATACGAGGAAGGCATTCTTCAAGTCAAACCTATCCTTTAGCGCTCTTCCTACGGCCTTGTAAAAGGCATTTTCATCCTCTATATCAGAAGCTGTAAAAATGTACCCATTTATATCGGAAAGTAGATAGGATGGGAGTTCAAAGAAGGTATCCCCAGCCAGTGTAAGTTTCTCCATAAGTTTTTCTTCGTCAACAAAGAACGAGCCATTGACTCTGGGGATGTTTATGGTCTCAAGAGGTTCCACACCTCTTTCCCTAAGGTATTCCATGCGAAACTCGAAGTCTGGCGTGACCTCCACTTCAATGATGTCATCTCTTATGTTTATACGCTCAATGCTGTCAGGATCTTCCACGTAAGCATTAGAGACAAGCCTTCCCATTACATACTCCTTTAGAAGAGAAGGTGTTAGTAACACATCAAATGAGAGGACGTTGTTTACATTTATGGTGTAGTATTGTGTTCTTATGGCAGGTATCCAGCGTTTTCCCTCCCTTGTATAGGCTATAACAGATGTTTTCTCCATGTTCCCTCGCCCCCTAAGAGGATGGGAGGGTTAGGTATTTAAGGGTGGGAAGTTCAGATGTTTAACGAATACATAACATGTGGTTAGAGGTGTTAGCATGAGGGTGTTATCATTCTCTGATTTGCACAATGATGTAGAAAGATTTATGCTGCTTATGGAGAGCAACGCAGATCTGTACATTGGTGCCGGAGACCTAGTATCCGGGAATAGAGACCTTCTAAACACCATGCTAAGAGAGGTTGGCAATAAACCCTTCCTAATGGTGCCAGGAAACAACGAACTCCCCTCCTGGATTCCTGCACACTATAACCTCCATGGGAAGATGGTAGAGATGGAAGGGATACGCTTTGGAGGGCTTGGAGGATCCCCCATAACACCCTTTGAAACTATCTTTGAATGGGAAGAGGACTATGCCTTCAAGGTTTTAGAGGAGATGGGTTATGTGGATGTACTAGTCTCACATACTCCTCCATGGGGTTCAAAGCTATCTCTCACAAGGATGGGCAAGGATATAGGAAGCGAGGCAGTAAGGTGGTACGTGGACGAGTTTCGTCCGCGTGTAGTAATAGCGGGCCACGTACATGAACGTGCAGGTATGGAAGATAGAATGGGGAGAACGTTGATGTTCAACCCAGGAAGGATAGGAGCTATTCTTTCCATTAATCCAGACGGATCATCACATATTTCCTGGTTATAGGCTTCCCATCCTTCTCTCCAACGTGAGAAAAGGAGAATTTCACCTCATCTGCCAATGATTTGAACCTTTTCCCTACCCTATCGGCCACCTTCTTTGACCCAATGTAGATATCTATACCCCCCTTCACCTGTTTCTCCCCTGTTATAAAAGCCTTTGGATCCTTCTCCCTTTCAATTACATTTAAAACTTTCCTGTACAACTCTCTCCACCTGTTTCCCCTTAGCTGTATAACAGCTTCATAGTATCCCCCATACCTTCTTGCACAGTAGGGACATTGTTCATATTTCTTCTTTAGCTTAAGGGTCTCCGTGTGCTGAAACCCTCTCCCTTGAAGGGATGCATAAACAAGGAAGTGATCCTCTTCTTCCTTTATGGAAAGGTTTAGCTGAGCCACATCAATGTCTGGATGAACTTTTAGATGTCTCCTTACCCAGGAGAGTATCTTAGGCAGGCTGAACTCCTCCCACCTACCAACATATATTCTACCACAGGTGGGACACACCTTTAGCTCATTCTTAAAGGAAAGGGCACTATATTCTTTGAAAAAACAGGACGGACACAACCCCCTTATGGTTACGGAGGTTTCCCTTCCGCACACAGGGCAGAGTGGCATGGATTAAATATTGTTGGGGAAAGATTATATGGGCGATGATGAAAACGGGTGAAACTGTACCATGATGATACCACTCTGTACTGAGCACATCCCATGTTGGATTATTGCCTCTATCTTACCAGGACTAGAAAATAGGATTGGAATACCCCTAGCTATAATAGGTGGCATACCTATTCACCTTGCAGTTATCCTTTCTTCTCTCCTTTCTGCAATGGCAGGTATTGCTACATTCTACATACTCAAAGTTCTTGAGGAATTGGGGTTGGCAAGACTGTTACCCATCCACTGGGTGAGGAAACGTTTTGAACCCTATAGGAGGTACGGAAAATTAGCACTGCCACTCTTTGTGGCCGTTCCTCTACCCGGCAGCGGAGCCTATACAGGAGCTCTGGCAGCATTTCTGGTGGGATTGAATGAAAGAGAAACAGCTGCTGGCCTGTTGTTAGGAACGCTACTGGCTGGTATTATTGTGGGTGCTCTGGCGGGGGGACTAACGGCTCTAGTTGCCTTGCAAAGCTTACCCTCTCCATGAAGGGAGCAGGATCCCTTATCAACCCGGGAAGGTATGCATAGTGCATGGGAATGGCTATCGTTGGTTGTATGGTGTGTGCAGCCTCTGCTGCCTCAATAGGATCCATTGTATAGGTTCCCCCTATAGGAAGTAGTGCAACGGTTACCTTCCCCCTAAGGGAAGACATCTCCGGTATATGGTCTGTATCTCCTGCATGGTATATGGTGACCCTTCCTAACCTAATGAGATAACCTACATAGTTTTTCTCCCTTGGGTGGTAGGGCTTGTTTATGTTGTAGGCTGGAACAGCCTCTATTCCTATGCCTTTCCACTCAACCACACCACCGGGTCTTACAAAGATACCATCTACCTTCCCTTTGCACGCCTCGCTGGCCACTAAGTGTGTATCATCCCTTTTTATCATGGAAATGACCCTTTCATCACAATGGTCAAAGTGGTCATGAGTAATAAGGATAAGGTCAGCTCTTTTTGGCTGTTCTTCCATGATGTAGGGGTCTATATAGATGGTAAGATCCTTGTAGCTAATTCTAAAGGTTGCATGACCTATCCACTCAATGTTAACGCCTTCTATCTCCATGGTATCACCTCAGCCGGTTCGCAGCTCATCATCACATCAGCGGTTGTTCACCTCATCCCCATTCTAATGATTGCTGCAAGTTACTAAAAAGGTTCTTTGCTATATTTGGAGGTATGGACATAGACCTTCTCAAAAGGCTGGTAGCCCTAGATACTTCCCAGGGAAAAAACAGAGAAAAAGCAGTAAACATTATCAAAGAAGCTGCAGAGGAAAGAGGTCTGAAACCAAGGGTTGTAGAGGACGAAAAGGGTATTTTAAACGTGGTTGTAGAGGGTGAGGGGAGGGGAAAGAAGGTATTATTTATCACACATTATGATGTGGTGCCTCCTGGTGATGGGTGGACTAGAGATCCCTTCTCCCCTTATGTGGAGGGAGATAGATTGTATGGGAGGGGCGCGGCAGATGATAAATCTGCCATTGTGGCAGTACTGGATGCCATGGCAGAGGTGGAATCCCCTTCTGTAAAACCCATCCTTGTGGTTGCGGGTGCTGAGGAAACAGGAGAATCGAACCCTTTATGAGATCCTTAGAAGGAGATGTAGCCATTGTGGTGGATGCCTCTCCCCTTCCAACCATAGGAGCGTCCGGAGTGAATAAATGGACTGTGATAGTGAAAGGGAAGCAGGCCCATTCTGGATATCCATTCCTAGGAAAGAATGCTCTGTATGATGCAGCAAAGATAGTGTCTTTCGTAGAGTCCTTTCACTCCTTTGCGGAACACTTTCTAAGAGATAAATACCCTGCAGTAGAGCATTATGACAGGATACCGGTACGTGCGGCGGCTACTGTAATTAAAGGAGGTTATGCATGGAATGTTATACCCCAGGAGGTTAGTATTGAGATTTCCATAAGAACTACTCCCTCTTGGAACCATGTGGGAGAGCAGTTCACTCAAATGCTGAGGGAGTTTTGTGATAGGGAAGGTATAGAGTGCGATATAAGGGAGGATATTTATATAAACGCTTGGATAAGTGAGGGGGAGCATGTAGAAAATTTTATGAGGATCTACGAAGAGGTAACAGGCAAAAGAATAGAGCCTGCCATTGAGCTGGGAGGTACGGATGGAGTACACTTTGTGGACAGAATGGGAGTGGTACAGTTTGGCCCCATGCGGCCAGAAAACAATATCCACGGACCAGACGAGTTTGTGTATTTGAAGGATGTGGAGATGGTAAAGAATGTGGTAAAAGGGGTAATAGAGAAGGGTGTTTAACCCCCGTAAACCCTAATATATATTACTCTTACAGCGTTCCTGTTCTCTATGTTGTTGTCCAGGTCCAAGTTTTGCAGTTCTATGGTGTTGGAGGTAGAAACATTGGTAAAGTACAGATTTCTCACTCCACCGTTACCGATTCCTATAGGTTCCGGCACTAGTATAACACTTTTCCTTAGTAGGGCTGCCATCTCTGGGCTGCTCTCTTCAACCTGCTTTAGAAACTGGTCTATGGCTGGTGTAATGCCAAAGTCTCCACTCTCTGGGAGTGTTCCGTTTACCTTCACTAGCAATGGGAGGGATCTATCTCCTCCTCCCTCGGTTATGAGACTTAGTTCTACCCTCACTTTTTCTGGAACTTTTTCCAGCTCGAAACTAAATCTTTTTACCTCTCCTGGATTTATGAGAACGTCTTTAGCAACCTCTATATAGGATGGTTTTTCCTCTGCCTCTTGTTTGGGTTGTTGTGGTGTTGAAAACAGCTGAACTGCCAGAAATGCCACCACCAGGAGTAGCACTACTGCTATGACAACTCTCATGATAAAGGATAGGATGAGGTGTTATTTAATGTTAACGATTGTTAATCTACCGTAAAGTATATGGCTTTCTTCCCCTTCCCTTTGTTTTCCTTCTTCAGAAACACGATCTTCCCAATTTCTCCCGTCCTCTTTACGTGAGGTCCCCCGTCAGCCTGTATATCAACACCCGGAATCTCCACAATTCTCCATTGTTTTATATTAGGAGGCATCCTTCCCGCAAGCTTTACAATCCCTTCAATTTTCAGGGCCTCCTCCCTAGGCAGCCAGTACACCTTTACGGGTAAATCCTCTTCCACCACCCGTTGAGCATTCTCAAATACATCTTTTATCATCTCATCCGTGAGTGTGTCCACATTGTACATTTCTTTTGCCTTTTCTGAGGTAATATGACCACCGGTAACCAATGCTCCGTACAGTTTATACATGAAGGCCGATATAATGTGAGATGCGGTGTGTAATCTCATCTGGCGGTACCTATTATCCCAGTCTAAAATACCTCTTACCTCCTCCCCAACCTGAGGTGTACCATCCACTAGGTGGATGATTTTACCCTCTTCCTTCCTTACACCTAGTACTTTGTACTCATCTCTTCCTATTAGCACACCTCTATCGCCTTCTAATCCTCCGCTTCTTGGAAAGAAGGCAGTTCTATCTAAAACTACCCCATTCTCTGTTACGTACACCACCTTAGCTTTAAACTCTTTTATATAAGGGTCTTCAAGGTATAGTTCCACGCCGATTGTTTTGCATAAAAATGTTTATAGGCATAGTTCTTGATGTGAAGGAGCTCCTCAAACGCTTTCAAACTAAGGAATATGGAAATGTATACCACATTATCTACAAGGACGAAGAGGTGGATAAGTGGCTACCCCATCTAGAAAATCAGCTGAACTTCCCTATAAAGGGATATAAAATAGAAAAAGGCCCTAATCCAAGGCTTTTCCTTGTCAAAGAATCCAAAAACGACGGAAAGAAGCTATGGTCAAGTGGAGTGATGCTAGAACTAAAGGATGATAATGTAAATACGTATGTTTTTTCCGAGTTTGCACATATCTATCCTACCAACAGGCTTCCCCTATCCTTGAAGTATATCAGATCTCAGGCCCCCTCCTTCAAGATAGATGTGTGGCATTCTGAGGCGCCGGCGGTGGAAGGGAGAGTTCTTCTAAAGGTAGAATCGCCTTCACATCTTCATAGTGCCCTTGAAAGAGTTGAAGAGGTAAAGGATCAGCTTGTTGCTCTTACATCTCTTGATAGAAAGGGATTGGAGAGTAGTGTGGTACATGGAGCAAGAAATGTAAAAGATTTGTTGGACAGACTTTCCCATATTGAAATAAAAAGAGCACTAGTTGTTGGAAAGGAGGAAGAACCCTCTATTGACATAGACTATGTACCTATCAGTAAAGAATTGGAGGAGGAAATGCAGAGGATTGCACGGCAAGAGGGACTGAAAAACCCTCAGATAAGGGTTGTAAAGATACCATGGACAAATACCATATATGCAGAGGCCAGGGAGAAGTTTGGAGATCATATAAGGATGGTACGGATAGATAGTAAGGGAAGGCTACTGAGAGGTATAGAGGTTGAAGGATATGACAATATTCCCTCTGACGTAGAAAGTATAAGGTTAAACAGGCGCCTGCAAATATTCTCTCCTGTCTACCCCTTTGAAGAGTTGCTGGCAAAGGTGAGGAAATGAACATAGAAGACATAATAAGAAGTGTGGGTGTGGAGGGAGCAAGGTGGCTGGAAGAGAATGTAGACGAGCAGTACAAAGCATTGCAATATCTGAGTGATCATGAAAGGTTTCTGGAGCTTGTAACAGCGGCGGCCTTTATCTCCTTTCAATTATCTGGTAGTGCAGAGGATTGGTGGTGGGAGTTCGCCCGCTGGTTTAAGGGAAGGAGTGTTAGAGATATATACGAGGCTTTTAGGATATTTCTACCCTTATCAAAGAATAATAGCAGGCTGTTGGATGTTAAGCTAAAACGATTAAAGCTATTTGTTGAGTTTCTAAATAAGCGTCCTCTTGAAACCTATAGAAGCGACTTTCTAGCTCTCTATAACGATATAATGTCATTTTTTGGCTATAGAAAACCCATGAAAACAGTTAGCTTTAGCGTGAAAATGTATGGTTATGCATGGAGGATATGGAATGGCTTTGCTCCATACCCTATGGAGATCCCCATCCCCCTCGATAGAAGAATAGAGCATATATCACGGCTTTTGGGTATGAGGGACCCCATAAGGGAATGGTACCTTGCCTCAAGGAGAACAGGAGTTCCCCCGCTACACCTAGACACTATCCTGTGGGTACCCTTCTACAAACCTGCAAAAAATCAAGTAATAGCAAAGTTTCCAGAAATGAAGCCTATTTATGAGTTATTGGAGGAGGAACCGCCTCCAAAACGTGCTGCCAATCTCCTTGAGTCTTAGGCCAAGATGAGTAGGCGGAGGAGAGGCTGCCCCTATAAGTATATCTTCATCCCTTAGAATAAAGCCTACCTTTGTATACTCCTCCAATGCATGAGAAAGCAGCTTAAGCTCCTCATCCTCATGGGAAAGGAACACAGCTCTCCCTCCAAAGTAGATACCCTCACTATCCACAGATACCTTTAACCCTACTATATCTACGCACCTCCGTACACTAGAAACTAATGCAGAGCCGAAGAGTGAATCCTTTTCCCAGTTGGGCACTATAAAATGGGGAGTGGGATTGCCCAACAGGAAAATAACCATACCACATTCTTTCCCTATAATTTCGACATGTTTTCTCCCCCTCTCAGTTGGTGCGTCTGGAAACAATGCAGTATCTCCCCTAAAGAGGGTTACCCCCTTTACTTCTATGAGGGTATTACCAACTTTGAAGTCTATACGATGGCGATCTACTTTAATCTCTTGCTCAGAGTGTGAAAGAAGAGAGGAAACTATGTAATTATGGAACCCACTATTAATGAGTATCCATCCATACCCCTCCCTCCACCCTGCTACCACTTCATATTTGTATTTGCCACTATTCTTTTCCCTCAGAAGAAGAGAAGTTCCTGGCTTCAGGATTTCGCTAAGTCTTCCTGTTTCCCTCAGGTGTGCAAAGGTTTCCCTTCCGCGAAAGAGGATTTTAACTACAAATCTGTTTACCCTCTCCAGAAATACACCCCTGTCTGTTTCTAGAGGAAGTATAATCTTTCCTACCCTGGGAAACCTAAACACCTAAAGAGTGGAGGTGCATAGCTTTAAAGTTTCCTTGCCTACACTTGAAGGGAGGACCCGTAGCCCAGCCTGGATAGGGCGTCGGCCTTCTAAGCCGAAGGTCGGGGGTTCAAATCCCCCCGGGTCCGCTACTACTCTAGTAGTTTCTTAAGCTCTGGAAACATCTCCACAACGAGCTCTACCTCTTTCTCTGGTGCCATGGCAGGGAATAGGATAACCTCCTTGAGGCTTTCTGTATTAGCTACAAGCATAAATAACCTAGACAGCCCTATACCTATCCCTCCTGTGGGAGGCATGCCATACTCCAACGCCCTTACAAAGTCCCTATCCATGGGCATATACTCCAGTCCCTCCTTTTTTATCTGCTTCCTCAGTTCTTCCTCCTCTCTGAATCTTTCGTACTGCTCTACAGGATTGTTTAGCTCTGTATATGCGTTGGCAAACTCCACACCCCTTATAAACAGCTCAAACCTTTCCACATACCTTGGATCCTCGCTCCTCTTTGCAAGAGGCGAAATATCAACAGGATAGTGGGTTACAAAGGTGGGATCTGTAAGATGGGGCGCTACATAGTGATCAAACAGCTTTTCTACAGCCTCTCCATACCTTACTACATCATACCCCAGTTTCTGCGCCTCCTTAACTACCTTTTCCTCCTCCATACTATCCACATCAGGACCTCCATATTCTGCTATCGCATCCACCATCTTTACCCTCTTCCAGGGCTTCCTAAAATCTATGGTAGTGTTTCCCCATTCCACTGTAAGATCCCCTTTGGTATCTTTTATGATGGTTGTGATGTAATCCTCTGCCAAATCCATCATATCTCTATAATCTGCGTATGCCCAGTAAGCCTCTATCTGGTAGAACTCTGGATTGTGTGTAGCATCGACGTCTTCATTTCTAAAGTTTACTGAAACCTCGTAAACCTTCTCAAAACCCCCAACAATAAGCCTCTTTAGGTAGAGTTCAGGGGAGATGCGGAGGTACATGGGAGTGTCCAAGAAGTGGTGATATGTCTTGAAGGGTCGTGCAAAGGCACCACCATAAACAGGTTGTAATATGGGTGTAAGTACCTCTATAAATCCCCTTTCGTTGAAAAACTCCCTAGTTTTATGGAGAATCTTATGTATTAGCACGAAGTTTTTCCTTACCCCTTCGTTTAGAATGAGATCAACATACCTTTCCCTGTATCTCCTTTCCACATCCTTTAGACCGAACCATTCGTCTGGAAGAGGTCTTAAAGCCTTAGAAAGGATACGTAGCTCCCTTGCAAGGATGCTGATCTCTCCCCTCTTTGTTCTTATTACCCTTCCCTCCGCTCCGACGATGTCTCCCCTGTCAAGGTGAGAGATGAGGGAAAAGTTTTCTGTTACGTCCGACCTTGCTACTACCTGGATGTTCCCCTTTTCGTCCCTCACATCAAGGAATGCTATCTTACCATGCTCCCTCATGGACATAATCCTTCCGGCTACTCTTTGTATATCCTCCGTCTCTTCCCCATTGGAAAGAAAGGAATACCTCTCCTTTATGTCCGATGAGAAGGCGGTCTTTTCGTATCTTTTCTCCTTAAAAGGGTTTATACCCTTTGAGAGGAGGGAAAGTAGCTTTCTAACCCTTTCTGCGGCCAGATCCTTGAGTGCCATAGAAGGATGATGCCCCATGGTATTTAAAACGGTACATCCAAATTCTTCTGTGGAGCTGGAGGAGCTCATATATAAGTACGCTCTCAAAAATGCGGTGGAGCATGGAGGAAGGGCAGATGAGGGAGCTGTAATAGGAAAGGTGGTAGCAGAGGCTCCCGAGGTGCGCAAACACATAAAAAATATTCTTCCTCTTGTGAGGGATATAGTTTCTAGGGTAAACAGCATGAGTATAGAGGAGCAAAAGAAGGAATTATCACGTTTCCACTTTGAAGAACCAAAGAAGGAGGAAAAGGAAGATCTACCCCCACTGGAAGGCAAACTCCCCCCAGTACTAAGATTTGCCCCAGAACCAGGAGGATTTATACACATAGGAAACCTTAGAGCAGCTATAGTAAACCATCTATATGCAGAAAAGTACAAAGGAACCTTCATTTTACGCTACGATGACACAAATCCCCGCAATGTAAAACTTGTTTACTATGATGCCATAAAAGAGGACCTGGAAGCTCTTGGTATAAAGATACATAGAATAGTTTACCAGTCTGACAGGATTGATGTGTATCTGGAATATTTGAAGAAGCTACTGGAAGATGGGCATGCGTATGCATCTTTCGAGCAAAATATATCAGAGAAAAGGAAGGATGGCGTTCCATTTGAAGGAAGGGATAGAGCTCCTGAGGAAAACCTTGAAATAATGGATAAAATACTGGAAGGAGAGTATAGAGAGGGTGAGGTAGCCTTTTTCCTAAAAACAGACCCCTCTCACCCCAATCCTGTGCTGAGGGATCCAGGCATTTTTAGAATAGTGGATGCCCCCCATCCAAGAACGGGCTGGAAGTACCGTCTATACCCCACCTACAATTTTGCATCTGCCATAGATGATGGAACCCTTGGGGTAACCCATGTTTTTAGAGGAAAGGACCATGAAAACAACGGAAAGGTACAGAGAACTATCCAGGAGATACTATCCCTTGAAATTCCCTATACAGTGGCGTTTGGGAGGTTAAATGTTGATGAGGGAGAGTTCCTTGTAGGTTTGAGCAAGCGAAGGATAAGGCAGGCCCTAAAGGATGGAATTATAGATGGATGGGATCATCCAGGCCTTTTAACCGTTAGATCTCTCCTG
>WANZ01000055.1 GCA_015521515.1 Candidatus Iainarchaeum sp. | reverse complement strand
ATTTAGCCCATCGCTCCTTTAGAAAGGACGAGGGAGACAGAGATACAATGTTTGCCTCTATGAAAAACACTTTTGGATTGGAAGGAGGGGTCTTTCCCCTGAAAAGAATGGTTTTCAGTCTATTTCCAACCGCTTCCACCTCTGACTTTTCTATCTTTGATGGTTCTGGTAGTAAGTCCTTTCTCTTTTCCTTTATGGCAAGAAAGGGTACATAGTTATACATCATAATAGTATAGGTGCAAGAACAAACATAAGCCTGGCGTCACCTGTTCTATAATCTATCCTTATGGGAGAATCCTCTCCCACCACCATAGATATCTCATCTTCCGCCCCCCTCACAATACTTGAAAGGTAATCTAGAGGGTATACGGATTTTACATTAGAAGATGCGTCCACATTTGCTCTTTCTATCACAGTCTTTGCCTTGCTGTTTCCCTCCACACTCTCAAAATATAGTTTGCCATCCTTCACTCCTACAGTTACCTGCTTGGATACCACACCCACATCTCTCAGGGCGTCCCTTATGTCCTCCGCCAAAGCAATTATCTTGGCTCCTTCCTGAGGTAGATTTATGGCTACAGGAGATGGTTCCATATCTATAACAGGCAAGAGATACTCCTTTATTGAGCGTTCTCCCTCTATATAGATTTTCAAGGTACTCCCATGCAGCTCTAAAATAAGATTTGCGCTCTGCTGTACCCTTCCGAGTATTCTCTGGAGCTCCGAGAGCGGGAGGGGCACATTCACGATTGGGTGTTTCAGTTCATAGACAGAAAATCCTTCCTTTGGATAAAACATTCTCACAAAGAGTATCATTGAAGGATCGAGAGCTTCGAACTCGATGCCCCTTTCTCTAAACTGAAGTATACCCTCCGTAATAAATTGGGATATTACATCAAAGGTTGTCTTCCAAGCCCTTGTATCTCTGGGAGACACCCTGAATATTAACATATCTATCACTCAATGCGGGGAGCGAGATAGTACACAAAGCTTGCATCCCCTATGTTATACCCCAGTTTAAGAGGTGCGTCTGTCTTTATTGCTATGGTAACCGCTGCTGTTTTACTCACCTCACTTAACATGTCTTGGAGATAGTCCAATGGATAGGAAGCTCTTGCAGGTTCGCTAACAGCTAGATCCAGCAAAGAATCATGTACATCCTTCTTTAGCTCCAACACATACTCACCCCTCGCACCACTAGCACTCACCTTGAAGGTTTCTGAGTCCATTTCTATCGTAACATGGCTAGAGAATACCTCTGCGTCTTTGAATGCGTTTTGTAACACCTCTGATATTACCTTTGAGCTTGCTGTAAACGATAGCTTCGGTGTGGGGAGTTCTGACCCCCCTATGTCAAGTACAGGAAGCACAAACCTTCTTTTTGCCTTTCCCACAAGCTCTATTATAAATCTCCCATCCTCTAGGGAGAGGTGTACCTCCTCACTACTCTTCACCCTCTTCAAGGCATTCATAACCTCGTCTATGTTGAGTCCTACCTTTGTCTCACCCTCTACCTCATATTCTCTAAAGGCGTGCTTAGGCAAAAGGAAGTCCACCATGGCTATCTTTGATGGATCAGTAGATCTGAGCTTCATACCTTCATCATCAAAGGTAAATACCCCTTCATCCACGATATTTCCAATGGCTTTCATGGATTTTTTGAACACATCCGCTCCTTCAAACACCACCCTCATGATAAACCCTCCTTTCTAACCTTTTTACCCTATTATACATATCACTTCCTACGTTAAGATTGTTTACTACCTCTGCTCTTAAAACAATACCATCATCCGTTAGATATGCCCTCCCTATAAGACGCACAAACGTTCCTTCCTTTATCCTTTCCGCAAATATCATACTATCCAATACAAATTTGAGAGTTCCTGTACCATCATCTAATACACCTTCACCCCTTGTCGGGTCAGAAGACACTATAACACCCTCTACAGCATACAGCTTGCCCTCTTCTGCTATATCTTTCACATATGTTTCCTCTGCAGATGGCCTCCGTGCCACCTCATAATATGGGGGAAAAGGTTATTTAGATGGGGGTGTATTATTAGAACATGGACAGAGTACCAACCGGTATAGAGGGATTGGACGAGCTCATAGAAGGGGGTTTTCCCCGGAGAAGGATGATACTCGTTTCAGGAGCTACGGGTACCGGTAAAACCATCTTCTGCAGCCAGTTTATATATAAAGGTGCCGTAGACTACGACGAACCCGGTATTTTGGTAACCCTCGATGAGAGGCCCAACCTTATAAGGGAAGATATGCTACAATTTGGGTGGGACTTCAAGAGGGAGGAAGAAAAGGATATGATACGCATCATAGATGCCTCCATTGCAAAGGTTGGACTTCCTTCAGAAGAAGTGTACCACATGCCAGAAACCGGTTTTGACATAGATAGGCTGCTCGTGGAGATTATAAAAGCTGCCAAAGAAATGGGAGCCAAAAGAGTGGCTGTAGATTCGTTGCCTGCACTAGGATTTAGATACGAAAGCGAGAACGATATTAGAAAGGCTATTTTAAAGATGAGTTATGCCCTCATGAAAAGTGGGTTAACCTCTATTATAACATCTGAAATTCCAGAAAACTCCAACTTCTATTCTAAGTATGGAGTAGAGGAGTTTGTAGCTGATGGGGTAATCATACTTTCGTATCTGGGAGGCGGAGGCCCCACCACAAGAACTCTCCACATAAGAAAGATGAGAGGCACTAACCACTCTACCAACATACATCCCATAGAGATTACAAGGGAAAGGGGAATGATCGTATATCCCGTAGAAGGCTAGGCCTCTTTATCTGAAAGGGATAGAGGAGCTGAGTAGTCCGGGGACTTTTCCTTTGGTATAGGAGTTTCCAACATTTCAACAATTGCAAGATAGGCCTCTACGAGCTCTTCTAGGGAGATCTCGCCTCTATGATGTTGGAGGTACATCTTCAACAGTTCAAGAGCCACCTCCTTGTTATCCATAAGTAGAGAAGGGCTTTCCCCTATTTAAAGGTACTCTACCAATCTTACCTCTCTTACTTGACCCCTTCTGTTTAACCTCTGGACAGATATAACATTTAATCGCTCAAGTTCCCTTATGTAGTTCCTAAAGGCTCTTATACTAATGGGATTATACTTTACATACCTCTGGTATAACTCTTTTACAGTAAGAGGGCCTTCTGCCCTCAAAATTTCCACGATTTTCATATACTTGGGATCCAAATCCAGCGGTCTGCCTACCATTTCTTTTGCTCTTCTCACATGATCCAAAGTGATAACATCTCCTTCCCTCTCTGCTATGCGAGCAGCCGTATACAAACACTCGATGGCAATTCTCGCATCCCCATTTCTGCTAAACCCTACCGCAGCACACCCTCTCAACACCTCCTCATTCCAAGTTCCTGGATATAAGCCTGCTTCTGCCCTCCTTCTGAGAATCTCTGTTAACTGGGGGACTGTATAAGGTTTGTACTCTATTTTAATACCATAAAGTGTAGATACTATACGAGGATCAAGCCTATAGATAAAATATAGCTGGTTGGCAACCCCTATAAACATGATACCCATCCTACTCAGCTCATATAGTATTTCTTGATCCGATACCCTGTCTACTTCGTCAAGTGCCACAATGAGAGGACCTTCAATCCCTCCCTCTACAATAGATAATAACCTACCCGTGGACATTCCCCTCACAGATACTCCTACTCCCAGTTTTGTTGCCATCTCTGTAAGTATAGAGGTTGTGGTTCTATGCTTCCATCCATTTATATAGATGGTTTTGACAGAATATACCGCTTCTGCCTCAGATAAAAGCTTTTTCAGCGTAACAGTCTTTCCTGTGCCAGGCGGACCGTAAAGGAGAAGATGTGTTGCCTTTCCTTCTCTTATGTACATGTTTATCTCCGATGCGATAGTTTCCATTTGCTCCTCTCTAAAGGGAAGCTCTTCTGGAATATAGGAAGGGTCAAATACTTGGGGATTGAGCAGTATACCTCGTTCCTCCCCTGTAAACCTTCTAATGTACATGGGTTACCGGAAATATACACTTCCGCAAAACTTAAAATCCTCCCTGCCTCATACCCCCATGGAGGAGATAGATAGATTGGTTACACTGGCTATGGTAGGGGGAAAGAGAGAAAGGAACCTCCTCATAGACGTCAGCGCCCGCCTAGAAGGAATAAAGCACATGGAACTTGGTATAGAATCTATCTAACCAACTTCCATTCAATATAGGTAACTTCAGTATCCTCCGTAATACCAGGGTAAAAGTGTCTCAATGTTTCAAGCAGCTCCCCCAAACTCCTTGATCCTTCCCTTCTTATTTCTTCTTTTGTTAACTTTTTCAGGGGTGTTCTCTTAACCTTTATGATCACTGCCTTAGCGAAGGGGCCTCTATCCGATGTAAGAAATACCACATCCCCAGGTTTTACGTCCCTCTTCCCTAACCTTACGGTGGCTTTCTTTCTGCCCCTCAATACATCCCTTACAAATCGGGGATCAAGGTGAAGTCTCAACGAATCACCTCATACAACCTCTCTACAATACTATCAAACTTCTTTGAGAATTTGGACGGTTCCATATTAAATGTTTTTGCTGCCCTCGTCCAGTTCTTTTTCTTTAACACCTTTTCTACCAGAAACATAGCATCCGTCTGGGGCAGAGTCTCTCCATCCGCCATAAAGTACCATGTTACAATTCTTTTTACAATATCTGACACCGTATCATAGTTTAAATACCCTTCTATATACCTCCTCAGCTTCACCATCTCTGCCTCTGTTATATCAGGCTCCATCTTTATCTTCCTTCCCGATGTTAGCAACTCTACCGCAACAGAGGGCTCCATACCACTGTAATAGTTGTCCATTTCCTCTAACAACCGTCTCCTTGCCACCATATTCGCAATATTTATGTATCTTTTGATCTTCTCCTTGAGAGGTTTTACAAAGATGGTAGTATATTCACCACTTGCAGGATTTCTCTTGGGAGAAACGTGCACCATGGTATACCCGTTCTTCTTCCAGAACCTCACCACCTCATAGGAGGCCCCAAAACCAGCACCCGTCCAAGCCATTCCCTCCTTCTTTGCTTCACTTTCCAAACTCTTCAGGGCAAAACTACCAATACCTCTTCCTTGTAAATCTGGATGTGTGGCTATTCTTACAATTCTCAGACCCTTCTCCCTCGCAAACTCTGCAAACTCATAGTATCTCACAAAGATATCAGGTATGATGTTGCCATAGACGATATCCCCCTCCAAGAATCTGTAAATATCCTCATCTCCCAGTCCGCCCTCCTCCGCTACCTGGAGAGAGGATACCACATGTTTGTCTCCAAATACCATATAAGCCCTTTGATTGGGTGCATCAGCCAGTATTGTTATATCTCTCGGATTGTTCCTGTAGTGTGCAAACACGTATATACCTATATACTCCTTCAAGATGTTTTCATCCCTCAAAAATAACGACTCTATATCCCGTCTTTCAAAGGACAAACCTTTTACATCCTTTACCTTTGCAGGCTCTGCATCAAGTAGATACACCTCGTACAACCATCTCTCTACAGGATCGTCAGTCCCATATCGTATAGGCTCGGACATTCTAAGGATCTCTACCTTCTTCTTCTCCTTTAGGGAGGGTAAAAATCTATACTGGAATAGTCTACCTGTCCCCTCATATCCATGCACTGTAGTAGAGTAAATCTGGGTATCAAACCTGTCTAGATATTCCTTAAGGATGGAAACATAGATACCTGCAGCTTCATCCACAACAAGTATGTCTCCCTTTAACCCCATTACCTCCAATGGCTCTCTGAAAAGCACCTTGGCTGATCCTACCTTCAACTTCCTTCTACTTCCTCTAACCTTGATACCTACTTTTTCCCCTCCTAACCTTATGAACTTAAACAGTTCGTCAACACTGTCCTCCGTAGGGGCTGTAACAACGATTTTCTTCTTCTCCCCCAGGGACCCCAGTCCAGCTATATACAAACCCAGCACTGCTGACTTGCCCCTTCCCCTGTTTGCCAATATTACAACGGCTTCATCCTCCGTCTCCTCTAACCGTCTAAGAACATTATACTGATCTTCTGTGTAGGCCATCTTATACAGCTCTTGGGGAAATCTCCCCTCCTTTATCTTTATCCTTTTTCTCCTCTCCTTCTTAGTCTCGGGTTCCTTTCCGGATAGCTCTTTTTCCCAAATATAAATACCCGGAAGTTCAATGGCCTTCTTTATCACTCGCTTCTGATATACATTCCTGCAATCTTCTAACCTATATGGCGGTGTAACTACGTACTGCTTATGCAGGAATAGCTTCCTTTTCAGCCACTCCTCTATAGGCGGCATCATTACTATTATTACTCCCGGTCCTCTAACCGTTTCTATGGAAATACCTACCTCCCTTGCAGGGAAGTTTTCGTGTGCATCTAGAATGAGTCCTTCGAAGGTTTTGCCTAGTATTTCCTTCCCCCTCGCATATGGATACCTTCTTAGCTTAAACTCATCAGATAGCATGGCATACCGTTCTTCATCACCCGTAGAATATTCAGGAAACTCTGCCATGTACAAAAACTCTTTTGTTCCTAGACTATCCTCAGCCATCCTAAGTATTTCGGATGTTTTATCCACAACCTCCCTTCCCTCACCAGCCACAAAGAACAGTCTCCTGTGTCTGCTTTCCTTCATATTGTTAAAGATACGTTCCATACTATTCACCCTCAAAGAGGAGGAGGCTCCTCGCCGAAACAATATAGAGCACCGCTCCCATCAGCGTCTCCCACACCCACCCTATGAATGGAAGATACAACGTTAGCACCCCGAAGAAGAGGCCAAACACAATGAGAATCACTATGATCTTCCACCATGTAACCCTTCCTGCCAGTAATCCTTCATATACTCTGTCTCTGCCTCTGCCCTTGTACACAACCAAAGCAGAAAGCACGGGCAACCACACCCCTACCCAGAGAAGGGAGAGGATATTTATCCACCAGAGAGATGAGTTAGAAAAGGATACAAAGAATAGAACAAAGGGCACGGATAAGAGAAGAATGAGTCCTAAAAATGCGTGGACCCATTTTTTCCAAGCTTCCACAAACACATTCACCTTCTCTCCCTTCTCCCGGTAATATACCCTCAAAACAATAAGAGAAGCTAAATATACTCCTATAATAAACTGAGCTACCAATGCCAGCCATGAGATAACGTCCATCGAAAATATGGCTGCCCAAAAAGCTCTTCCTATAGAATAGGATGCCATATATTCCTCAAGAAATAATGCCATAGGAAATGTAAGAGCATCGGCCATCATATAGGATAGATAGCCAAAAAGAAGCGCAGATAGCAATATTACTGGGTCTATAAGATCCTTTGCTGCTCCCTTTGCCAGCTTCAGCAAAGACATAAAAATCATTAGGTGGCTTCCCTATTTAAAGGTGGCTCTGTATTGTTTTTAAGCGTTGTTTTATAGGTAAAAGCATGGCACCCACAAAGGAAGAGGAGAAGAAAAAGAAGAAGGAAGAGGAATACTACGAAGGGCTTGAGGAGGAGTGGCCCGAGGAGGACTTTGACTGGGATGAGGAAGAGGAAGAGGAGTGGTTCGACGAGGAAGATGAGGACTTTGACTGGGATGAGGATGAGGAGTGGTAGAGAGGTATTACAAGGGCCGTCCTTCGTAGGTTATAAGTATATGGCAGCCTTATGAGAGTGGCATTACCAGCAGTAACCCAGGGATCTATAAATCTTTCAAATATACGAGCGTACCACTTTCTTTCTTCTAGTGATAGATAGTACGCCTCCTCGTCAAACACATGTACGTGGTATCCTCCTCCGCTAAACACACTCACCTTTTCCCTGAAAGGTAACCTTTTTTCTATAGTATTCCTTCCCCTCTTTGCGTAATCTACTCCACGATCAAAGTCTATATCAAATGCTAGTTCTTGCCCCCTGAAATTTGAACAACTAAAACACTTTACATAGTCTCTTCTCTTCTTGTAAGGACATCTTCTACATACATCATAGTCCTTCACCCTGTTCCTCCAATAGTATACCCCCTCTGGCTCCATATGCGCAAAAATTTTTCTAATCTCTTGGGCGCTATAATAGGATAGAAGAGGTCCAAGATAGAGGATGCTTATGCCCCTTCTTCTATACTTCCTCAGATATGGAGGGGGATTATCCTTTATCTTTATGGCAAACACTGGATTTTCATCATGTCTTAGGACAAATTTTATAGCATCCTTCACCTTAAACTCCTTTAGATAGAACCTTTTCACATCCATTCTATCACCACGGCCCCGGGGGGATTCGAACCCCCGACCTTCGGCTCCGAAAGCCGACGCCCTGTCCAGGCTGGGCCACGGGGCCCTATTCTTTTATGGCATTCAATAGCTTTAATCCCATCTCAAGGGCTTTCCTATCCTCTATCCTAACCTCTCTAGAGAGAGGTGTAGATCGTGTCAGTCCTGCTAGGATTCTTGCCCTCCTCTGGATATCTCTATCTGGTTTTATAATGTACGCCTTCACTTTGGCTTCCCTTCCATCTGGAAACATAGCAGGCATCTCGTATACCCTATAATTAACTCCTATAGCTTTCAACGCCTTTTTCATCTTTTCATGAGGCTCCTTCCATGTGCCCTCTACTATATGAACACTTCCAGGGAAGGAAAGTAATCTAACTAAGGCCTTCAGAGCATGGGAAGGATCTAGAAAAGTAAGGGGAGTAAACTCATAGGACAGTATAATGGAGTTCTTGTCTACATATTGATCCCACACCCCATGAAGGATGTCATCCTGTATGGAGTTCCATTGCTTTTTCCTCCTTTTGCTATAAGGATCTAGCACTGGCCTATAAGGTGCAAGGTAAAACCAGGAGGCATCTACAGGCACTATCTCCTTGAAGTGTCTGGTCTTCTGGAAAAGCTCCATCCATGCCCCCTTATAGGGACCCCAGAAAACAGCTTTATCATGGTTAGGGAAATGTTTTCTCAGTATTTCTCTTAGCCTTCTCAGGGTTACCCTCTTCATTGGAAGGGATGAATGGGTTCTTTTCACGTTCTCCCACACCATTCTCACCCTATCTCTATACACCTCTGGTCTTTTCTCTGGAAGAAGATGTGATATTAGCTCTTTTTCTTCTTTCAGTATACCACCCCCAGCTCCTTTCTATGCAAGAAAAGTGCCACGGATGCGATTACATTAAGCATACCAGCAAGTATAAAGACTGCCTTAAATCCAAAGACCGACACTATTAGCCCTCCTAACATAGAACCCAGCCCCACTGCCATTCTGCTGCCTCCTTCGAAGAGTCCCCACTGAGATGCTGCATACCTTCTATCCATAAAGAGAGAATAGTACACATCCCACACAGGATTGGTAGCTGCCCATGTAAGTCCCATAAGTATTTGTAGGATTATAAGTTGGGTCACATTTTGGATGAGAAGGTACGAAAATGATAGAATACCTGCCACAAAGAAACCTGTATATAAAATCCACACATGACGTTTTATTCTATCTATTACCCTACTCAAAACAAACACAGAGGTTCCAAGGGTTAGCATGTAGGCTCCCCACGCAATACCAGCCTCCCTTGCACCTCCTCCTAGCTGTTCCACATAGATTGCATAGATAGGAGAGTATAGGGCCTCTGCCATGTAGGAGAGAAAGGCAGCCATTGCTAGTAACAGAACCTCTCTCCTCACACTATGTGAAGACATAAACCCCTATTTAAGTTACATATATGTTTGCCTCTGCAAACAAATTATAGGTAGCTGCCCACTCATCCAATATGTGAGCAAACACCACCACAGGGCCGTTAAAATCTCCGATGTAAATGTTTTCATCCTCGGTTATATAGACGTATCCACTTCCCGCTCCTGTTCCTCCGTTGTGAAGATAGGCTATGCTGTTATCCCATCTATCTAGGCTAAAGTAAAGAGAGTGTGGGTAGCGCCAATCCACCGTAAGGAAGAACCTTGGCATTGCGTAGAAGACCTGTCCTCCATCCCTCCACTCAATGTAGAGGTAATTTCCTTCCACACACTTGTACACTCCGTAAATCCAATCAAGACAATCGCTTCCCTCTTCTACCATGATGTAATGGTTTCCTTCCACTCTGTACGTAAAGCTACAACTTCCAGGTGTTAACCTAAAGGGCTTGTAAAACGTTGTCACATACCCTCCGTTTACCTCAGTAATGTGGAAATCGTTGTTTGGCTGTAGATTTCCTGTGTTGAGATCCCTGAACCTTATGGAGATGAGGATATCCTTTGAGGAGGGGATGGTAAAGTTTGCATCTGGAATGTTTACCTCTGCACAATTGAATCTACCCGATTCTGATACCTTTCCTACGTAAGCTTCTCCTGAGGAGAGAGTTGTGGAGGTGGGGTATTGTGTTGGAGATAGAGAAGGTTGCGGTATTGTGGTCCCCGGTGAAGAGGATGGATGTGTATCTGTCTGGATTTGGCTCGCTGAAGGAGAGGTTGTGGGTGTAGTAGACTGTTGGTGATAGAGACGCATTTGTCTCTTCCGCCCCTATAGAAAGCGTATAAGTTGGATACATGTCAATGGCGATATAGTCATACCATGATTGATAGGTACCGCCTGCCTGAGAATTGTAGGCTGTTAGATGTACCCACTGGGGTGTTCTCGCAGGATGGAATACCGTCTCTCTCCTTACATTAGATGTTCTCTCATAGAAAACCCTCCTAGCCTCCAACCAGAGTGGATACCAGTAACCTAGATTCTCTCTTCCACAGTATCCGGATATTACACCTATATCAACCAGTGCCGTATTTTCTGCCCCTACAGGGGTTCCAGACCCCCTTATAATGGATACGTAGTTCAGCTCATCGTTCATGTCCAAAGGTTTACTCCTTAGAGTATGGAGTCCATATCCGCTCACAACAATGTTTATCCAGCTCCCTGAGAAGGAAATAGAACCACCTGTCTCTATATAATTGGGCGATCTGGGACCCATGTTAAAACATACATTATCCACCACAGAGAGGTCCTGCCATCCAGCCAGTGGGGATAGCCCTCCTTCGAAGTCGTCGAAGAAGAGGAAGGTTTGGTAGCCGTTGGATTCGGAGGTTGCGGAGGGGTTGCCGTAGTACATATAAATCCTTGCAGGGAAGTAGGGCACTTTTACCCATACGATAGTGTTTGTAGTGTTACATGTCTTTTCTATCCAGTAGGGGATGGTGGTGGTTCCATCATCAAGGGTGAATCTGATGTCTGAGCAGTCTGCATTCATCTTACCGGATGAGATAAGAGAGGCGGTATCAATAGTAAGCTTAACTACCCCAGCTGGATAGTTCATAGGAGTGTTTATGTCTATAGGCTTTCTGTAGGACCAGCCCGATAGCCACAAAGCTGTGGAAGGAGCTACGTACCTGATGTTTACACAATCAATCCGCTTCATAGATCCCTTGTAAATCTCTATACATACATTGTTGTCTCCGAAGTGCGGTAGATTTACAGATAGGTTTAGTGTAGTACTAGAAGACGTTCCGGACTGGCTTACCGTTCCATCAAGGTAGATCCTATAATTAAAGCTTGTATTAGTGTTTATATCTACTGTAATGTACACAGAAGAATTTGTAGTAATGTTAGGATAGGAAACAGAAGCAATACTTAGATATACAGGGTCGTATAGTGGATTATTCTCCTCGGCTCCTACAGAAGGAACGGGCTCTGGATATACAAATCTTCTGTAGGCCACAAAGTCAAAAAGTGCATACCTATAGTATTGATAGTCCCCGTATCCAAGATATGGATAGAAAGAGGATAGCCTACGTGGAAGGGCAATAGAAAGGGAGATTCCTCTGTTGTCTTCGTACCACACGTTTGTGTCATAGATGTAAAGAGTGCTTCTGACAAATTCGAATACATTGGCGCCCGTCCCTGTATCTTGATATTTCACACCATCTATAAACCCACTTATAGCTACTGTATGACCATAGGAGGTATTACAGTAATTAGGAAACATTGTTATCCTATTATCATCAGGAAATCCGTAGTAGGGTCCTATATTGGGAGGATAGTTCTCTACAACACCTATGTTAGGCCCAGGTTCACCGTTACAATAACCGCTGCTTCTATAGGTAACTGTTTCTATGGCAATGTTTGAGGCTGGAAGGCTGTAGGAGGAGTATATGTGTTTACCCATCCAGAGAGAAGACGAACCCCAGAAGGATATCCAAATATTTAGAAATCCGTCACTAACCCCCATTATTGCCTGTCCCTGAAACGCATTGTAATCCCATTGAGGGTTAAGGGTGTTGCCTTCGAAGTCGTCGAAGAAGAGGAAGGTTTGGTAGCCGTTGGATTCGGAGGTTGCGGAGGGGTTGCCGTAGTAGAGGTATATGGT
>WANZ01000054.1 GCA_015521515.1 Candidatus Iainarchaeum sp. | reverse complement strand
GCCACAAGGAGGCTGGTGGGGGAAGGTTGAAGGAAGATCAGTTGACCCGTTTCTTAGAGCATCTCAAGACCAAACTCTTCAGCCCATGATGTAATTTCCTTCTTCTTCTCTGAGGGAAGAGAAGAGATTTTTATGAATGTAGGCCTTGGATAGGTTCTTTCAACCATCTTCCTGAACATCTCTTTATTTATATTCTCTGCCATGTACTTAGAAGCCATGTGTCCAAAGGCAATACCCTCTTTCATGGCTAACCTTGTAAAGTCTGGTGCATAGTGGCCTGCTCCTATACCTATGGCAACAGGAGCGGGATCTGGGTGAAGGGACGAAATTATAGCCTTGGCAATAGATTTATAGGCATTCTCATCTGTCCATTCTTCCTCAGAACTACCAACTTCAATGAAAAACAGAGGTGTTTTGAGGGTGGGACCGTGGTGAGTTACTTCGTATGTAGTGCTATATCCATCTAGGAATAAGTTTCTGAGAGCCTTTAACATATGAAGTGCAGGAGCGGTGGATAGTTCCATAGGAAGCCCTCCCAGCTCTGCATTTCCAAAATTCCCTGTAGGATGAACACTGAGTGTTTTTGTGTGTTTTTCAGATCGGTGGCGGGAGGGGAATATGTAAAGGTCTGAAGGGTACTCATTTTCCAACCATTGCGCATAAATGTGAAGTGTGTCTATAACTATCATGTCAAAATCCCTTCCTTCGTAGACAGGAAAATTTCCAAATACCTTATCACTCTCTTTTGCATACTCCCTAGCTATGATCTCCCCCACCCCTTTGCTCACTACATCTTTTGTAGACACCACAATGGTGGGCATAGAGATAAGTGTGTGAAATAGAATTTATTAAGGGGATGATGACGCCTTGCCCCACCCGATGGGTGAGGATAGCGACGTGTGCTGACCTACCTCCAGAACATCCTTGTGCGGAAGTATTCCCTTTCCGCTCTTAGAAGCAGTTCCCACCTTTCGTTTTCATCCTTTACAGGTGTTGATAATATTTTATTGGCCCTGTAAGTACCTACACCTTCTACAGAAAGAGCTATGACGCCCCACTTCCCGAAGTTCTTCACTACTTCTGCAGATCTTAGCAATCTTTCTCGCCCCCTCGATTCCTTCTTTAACGTTCCCCTATCCTTATCCGGATCGGAGGATATGGCTACCATGGGAGATCCACATACAGGACATTTTACGGGCTCTTCAACCTCTTTTACCTTTCTGCTCCATGTATATCCACAGTAAGTGCAAAGGAGATGGATCTCTTTCTCCAAGATTCTTTTCTTGAAGGATTCTAACATAATCTTTTCGGGATCCCCGGGTGTGGCTATCTCCGGCATTTGTAGTATATTTGAAAGCTCTACTTTTCCAAGGGGTGTATTTTCCTTTATGACAACTTCTTTAATGTTTGAAAGAAAAGATTTCACAATATCAACGTCCAACTTATCCGATAAAATTTCTTTCATGGTTTCCCTGTATATGGGAGAATCCCCCATGATGGAGATAAGTCTTTTTACAAAGGACCAGTCAGGAGATGCATCCTTTCTTATGAAGCCAAACCTTCTTGCAACGTGTACAAACCTTATTCTAAAGAGGGAGGTGGAGGGAAGGATTCTTTCAATCAATATGTCTACCATATGGGGAGGAATGGATAGTAACGTATCTTTCACCACTTCAGGGTTTCCCCTCTCAGGAAACTCAATTATTACAACGTAAGGCGATGCTATCGCTCTCACGGGGATAGAGTATCTCCTACCTATCTCAAAGGCCAATATCCTTGCTAATGTTTGGTTTCCTCTGCTTCCAAGAAAGGAATGTACCAACACGAACCTGTCTATCCTCTCTATTGTAACCTCTTCTTCCCTATAATTTCCAAAAACATCCTTTACCTCCCCAAAATCCATGCTCTCCAAATATTTCTTTACCCTGTTGGCAACAAATGGTTCCACAGGTATCTGCTCTCCTATCCAAGCCGGTATAGCTCCAGAACCTGCATATGGTTCCACCAATACATCTCTGCCCTCGATGGACAACACTCTCCAGGTATTCCCCTTTACCACAAAAACAGTGCCCGGTTCAAGGTACTCTGACACAAATTCTTCGTCTAACATGGCAACATTCTTCTTAGTGCTAACATCTACAACAAAAAACTTCTCTTCGTCAGGTATCATGGAAAGAGAAGAATAGTAGTACCTTCTTGTGTCCCTTGAAGGTTTAACCCTTGCGCCATCCAACCTCAAAATCTTTTCAGACTCTAACTGCCTTATAACGGATAAAACATCCTCTATTGTTAGTTTTTCGAAGGGAAAAGCTCTTTTAAATTCCAAAAGTATCTCTTCTATCTCAACCTCTCCTAGATCTAATACTAATCCAACTATTTGGTGAGCAAGAACGTCTAATGGTACCTCTTCATATCTTATGGGCTCATATCTCCTTTCTTTGGCAAACTCTACGATAGCTCTTGCCTCAAGGTAATCCACGGGATTTGTGGGGAGAACGTATCCTATGGATGGCCTGTCCCATCTATGGCCAGACCTTCCCACCCTCTGAACTAGCCTTATTACCTGTCTGGGGGAACCATACTGTATTACGGCATCCACACCCCCTATATCTATCCCCAGTTCTAGAGAGGACGTGGCGATTATATGTCTTATTTTACCCTCCTTAAAGAGCGTCTCCACATCTACTCTTACATCCTTAGAAAGGGAGGAGTGGTGAACCTCTGTGGACTTATGTAGGTTCTTCAGATAAAATGAGAGCATTTCTGACATATTTCTAGTGTTAACAAAGGTAATAACTTGTTTGTGTTTAGAGAGAATGTCAAGTATAGTTTTTACACGCGCGTAAACCTCCTTTGGAATGCCTTTAGGGGGCTTTTCTTCCTCACTCCTTGGATAGAGGATGTGAAACTCATACCTTTTCTCTCTTGTGACGTCAACCACACTTACCTCTCTATTCCCACCAAGAAACCTTTTTGCAACTTCAACATCTCCCACGGTAGCAGATAGACCAATCCTCTGAAACTCTCCAGCTCTTATTCTTAACCTTTCTAACGCAAGGGCTAGTTGATATCCTCTCTTTTCTCCTACCAACTCATGTACTTCATCCACTACCACATATCTTACGTTCTTAAGATGCTTCCCCATAACTTCTGCTGGAAGGATAGCTTGTAGAGTTTCCGGAGTGGTTATGAGGATATGGGGTGGATTCTTTGCCTGTTTTTGCCTTTGGTAGCTGCTTGTATCCCCATGTCTTACATCTACTCTTAAGCCTAAATACTGGGCAATTTTCTCTATTCTCTCAAACATGTTGCGATTGAGAGCCCTGAGGGGTGTTATGTATAAAAGCGTGATGGGCTTAGGATCCTTTCTTACCTTTTCTAGGAGGGGTATAAGGGCTGCCTCTGTCTTCCCAGATCCGGTAGGGGCTATGATAAGTGTGTGCTCCCCCCTCAAGATAGGTCCTAGAGCAAGCTTCTGCACCTCATTTAACTCTTTAATACCCACCTTCTTCAACGCTTCGACAATGGCCGTACTCAGTACCATCCTTTTAAGTAGTAGAAGATAGGCTTTTTATCATGGGCCTGGGAGGCATAGTGATAGCCTCCTCCACCCTTACCCTTCTCATAATGGCTATCTCAGCTGCTAGCTATGATATGCTCTGTAATTCCTTAGGAGAAGTTCCTACATTTGATATCCCCCGGTGTGAAGGTCCATCTTCTTGTGGAAAAATGGCATATCCGTATGGGGGAGGATATTCCTACTATGTGGGAAAGGTTTGGGATCTCGTAAACGAATTTAGGGACAGGTACGACTATATATCCTCGGTTTGTTCCCGTCTATCGGAAGAAGATCTTAAAAAGCCTGTAAAGAAAACGAGAAGTATCTATGTAATAGTGCGGAAAATTGTAGAGGAAACTTCTAGGGCCAATTATATGGCACTTCAAGAGATATCGTCTATCGAAAGATCTCTAAAACTTGCGGGAGCAGAGCAGACAACACACCCTTCCTGGAGAACTCTGTATTCATCCCTTGTATCTGTAAACAAAGGGGAGATATACAATAATTTTAAAGAGCTTGAGAATATGGACAGTTCCATCTTTAGGAGATTGGATGTGGTATCGTGGATCGCAGGGAAGATACTGAAGATACCGTTCTATGTGCTTGGCCTTCCATCTGACATCATAGAGGTGAGCAACTATGACCCCTATGCTATAGAAAAATTTGTGAATAGATCTGTTGGAGAACACTCCTCAATACTTTCTTCTGTCAGAGCTCTTAGGGAACGGTACGAATCCCTGCTAAAGGAGACAGATGGAGAGGTAGATTCTATGAGGAAGGATATAGAAAAGATGTACAGATTTGTGAAAGAGAGGATGACTGCTGTAAGATTTGAAAACCCGAAAGAGGTAGCTAGATTCCTTCCTAGTAGGACAGTGGTATCTTCTATTGTAGCCGATATAACTGTGTATCCATCTGTTGCCCTTCAGAGGGCGAATTCCGTATATTCTAATTTTCTCACAGCAGAAGAGAGGTATAGAAACAGAGAACAGTTTCTTATTTCGCTTGAGGTTATGAGGAAATCCCTGAATGAAATGAAAGATGTTTACTCTGATGTAAAACAGTTTTTAGGGGTGGTAGAGGAAGCCTCTGATAGTTGTATAAAATATGCAACCTCCCACAAATTCCGCCTAAAATCTCTCGCCTTTGACGCTTATCTTATTTCATCCTCCGCCAAGACTCTCCCCTTAAAGCTTAGAGCATGCAAAGAGCTGATAAAACTTGTGGAAACAGACGAACAATTCCAGAACACAGAGAAAGCGTTCGAAGCTTGTAAAGAATCTTATGAAAAACGCTGGGAGGAGCCATTGAAATGCAGCGGGACCCCATCTGAAAAACTTCTGTGTTGTAAAAGAGAAAGTGAACGCATGGAGAACCTCTTTCTATCTTCGGAAGAGTTCCTAAGATACTCAAAACTATATAGCGCTCTTGAACAAGCTGCTATATCTGTGGGGGATGAGAAATTTCTATCTGAATTGTATGCTCTTCCAAGGGTTCCAAAGAACAAGGAAGAACTACTAAAAAGCTACTCAAAGCTCCTTTCCCTCTACGAAGATGCGGAGGAAATAATAACATCCAAGGTGAATGTAGAATGGGAAGGCTACCTTTCGTCGGACGAGCTGTCTGAGATAACGCTTACTATAACAAACCCTATGGATATTTCAGCAAACGGTTATGTAGAAGTGCCGTTTAAATTCGTAGGATACGATGTGGAGGGGGATCTTATTGTGGAGGTTAGGGGTAAGAAGGTGTACTACAGGGGAAAGGGCACCTCAAAGATAGTATTTCAATCTCTTCCGGTTGAACTAAAGGAAAATACAATGTCATACGATAATGGTTTTGTAATAAAAACCATAGAAAATACTTACCAGCTTCCAGTAAGGAAATACATGCCATACACCGTAATCTTCCTTTCACCTGGAGCGTATTATAAAGATAAACATCTTTATCTCATGCCAGGAGCGATTGCAACGGTAAAGATTCCCGCCCTTGAGATGGATACTGAGGTGGATGGAGAGAACATATCCGTATACATCAGAAACACATCTTCTGAAAGGTATGAGGGTATTGTCTCCATTCCTGTAAGCGCAAAGAAAGCTCCCTCTTACTGCATCCCCTATGAAGATAAAACGCTCTGTAAGGTGAACCTATCACCGGGAGAACAAACAGTTATACGTATAAGGGGTGTGCTTTTGGAGGGTGAAGAGGAGGCACAGCTATCCCTTGAGAAAGAGCCTGTAAAGGGAAGAAAGGTGGACACTTCCATTCCACCACCTTCCTCCCCAGATAACTCCATCCTAGAGAAGCTAAGGAAATATCTTAGTCGAGCCAAGGAACTAAATGCGCTTGACGTACTACCTTTTGATAACGTCTTCCTAAAAAGGGTAGAAAGGTTATACAAGAAGTACCCTGAGGAAATCGGACATATTCTAACCCTTATAGATGAAAGAATAAAAAGGGAGGCAGAGGTAAGGACAAACATACTTAAAGAGCTTGCGGAGAGAACCAAAGACCCAGACCTTTCCAATATGGCTATACTAGCTGAGAAAAGTCTGTTAACAGGAGATTACATCACACCCCTAGCGCTTTCCAAGGGTGTAACGAGATACCTTGATAGAGAAGGGAACACATTCCCTATACATATAGTGGTGGCTGTGTTGTCTCTTATGATGGCTCTTTATATTCTAAGAGCTCCAAAGAAGCGTCGCATCCCCAAATATTAAATAGAAGAAAAAGAAAGGAGAGATTTTAGAGAACCTGCTTTACAGCCATCTTTATGTCCTCTGCTGTTACTCCCTTTCTGCCGGCGTGGTGTGCTATCTCTACTGCCAGCTCAGCAATTTCAAGTGCTATGTCCTCCAGAATGTCTCTGAGAGCCTCCTTTGCGTCCTGGGATATCCTCTGGGCACCAGCCTTTCTCATTATTCTCTCAATTTGTGCAAGTTTCAGCTCTGCCATCGGATCCACCTCCTGCACTAAATAGAGTACAAACTCCTATATAAAACCTGCGTAAACCAGCACGATGATAAGCGTAGCCAACACGATTACCCCCAAACCCACCCACTCCATGTTATAAGGGGGCTCACCAGAAACTCTTTTGGTGGTGTAGACCCTCTCCACGTAGAAAGGAACCTCATCCACATTAACATCTTCTGCAGGGTCTATACCCTTGAAAGATGTATAAGAGACGCTGTAGCATATATTATCTATACATTTTGCTACCGGTCTTGCTTCAAAAGATACAGGAACAGGACCGTAACACTTTTTTACCAGTGAAACACTATCCCTGTATTCTATACAGTTTCTGGGATATGCACTTTTCTTTAGCGAAAAGGGAGCAGCCAGTACAAACATGTTGTGAGCTACCTTGGAGCGGGCGGGTACCTTTATGCTATCTGGGGGTGGATGGAAAGGAGCTATATTTGTATGAAAGGACAAATCTAGGTTTACCTCAGCATCGCTATAGCCAAAATTCCTCAAAAGAACAGATACGTAGTTATACCCCCCAAATCTGAACGGTGTGCTTAGAAGTAGCTCTATGTCTACAAAGGGGTCCTTGGAACATAGAACCTCACTATTCCCCTTTATGACGCTCAGTCCGGAGCTGTTTATTTCCATTCTGAGAATATTACCCTCGATTAGAACCCTATAGACGCCTTCTCCACTTACAGTGCTGTTTTCTACCTTTATGGTGGGGTAATCCTCTCCCCCTTCAACTCTCAAAATCGCCATAGGGAGGCAGTTTATATCTATCACAGCGGGCAACTCTAGGGTAATACTCTCTCCCGGTCTTACGACAACATCTCCACCCGTGTATTGAGATATGGGATACGCAAAGGTAAGGGGGATGAGTAATAATGCCCATATCATCAAAGGTATGTAATACGTCCCCCTATAATAAGCTTTTCTAATACAGGTATCCAATCTACCTCATCCCCCTCACAGCCTCCCTCTAAGCATTCTATCATCCTTTTTGCCGTTTCCTCTGGTGTAGAGTGGGTGGTATCTAGCTGAATAATATTTTTGTATCTTCCTTCAGCTCTCTGTATGCAATAATCAAGCGCCTCAGCCAATACATTCTCATCAATCTTTCTCTTATCGTATCCTTTCATCTCAAGTCTTGATAAGAGTATGTCCGGCTGCGTCCTTAGTATAAAGAGTATATCAAGAGGGAGTTTAACATCACATAGGAGGTGGCCTTCCACTATAACGTTGTTCTTCCTCTCTAACAACCACCAGAACTTCGTTCTTACCGCCTTCAAACTTACAGTACCGCTAAATAGATCCGCCTGGTGTACAACCTCATAGTTTAGGAGTTTTCCAAGCACCTTGGCCGTTTCGGTCTTCCCCGTCCCTGGTACGCCGGTAATACCGATTCTCATAGCAATCTCACCACATCTAAATCTCTTGGAGTCAATGTTTCCACCTTAAACTTCTTGGAAACATCCTTTGCAAACTCTTTTACCTTCTTTGGATCTCCATGATCTACAATAATACGCTTAGGTCTTGAACTAAGCTTTGAGATAAAGTTTTCTAGTTGTCTCCTGTCTGCATGGCCTGAAAATCCATGAAGTGTTTCTATCCTCATTTTTACCTGAAGAGGCTTTAGCTTTCCATTCTCATCCTTTATAGGTACTTCTCTTATACCCCTTTGTAATTTTCTGCCTAGGGATCCCTCAAATTGGTAGCCTACCAATACTAATGCGTTGTTTTCGCTCTCTGCAAGATATTTGAAGTATTCTACTGCTGGTCCGCCTGTAAGCGATCCGGAAGGTGCTATTATAATGCTTTCTCCCTCCTCTACAATGCTCTTCCTATCTTTTCCTCTAACATCTACTATAAAGTCTGCTTCAAAGGGGGAGTCATCCGATAATACTCGCTTCTGCAGATCCTTTCTCATAAACTCAGGGTACGCAGTGTGTATAGCGGAGGCCTCCCTTATCATTCCATCAATGTACACGGGCCAGTGGAACCCTTCCTTCTTGTACATATCTTCCAGTGTTAATATAATTTCCTGAGCCCTTCCCACTGCGAAAACAGGTATAAGAACCGTTCCTCCTTTGTCCATAGTATCAAGGATGATCTGTTTTAGCATTTCCTCGCTTTTCTCTCTGGAGGGTTGAATATCATTTCTTCCTCCGTAGGTAGACTCTATGATAAGGGTTTCTATGCGTGGGTATTTTGTGTTGGCCGGCGATAGCATTCTTGTAGGGGAAAACTTGATATCTGCAGAGTACAGAACGTTGTATAATCCATTGCCTATATGTAGATGTACTGTTGCAGACCCAAGAATGTGACCCGCATTGTGGAATGTAAGCCTTATATCGGGTGTTATATCCGTAACCTCTCCGTAATTCCTTGTAATGCAGTTTAGTACGAACTTTTTTACATCTCTCTCTGTAAAGGGAGGCTCCTTACCATCCTTTAGAAATACATCTATAAAGTCTAGCAGTAGGAGTGCTCCAAGATCCCTTGTGGGTGGGGTACAGTAGACAGGCCCATCATATCCCATCTTAAACAGTATAGGCAGGAATCCGATATGATCCAGGTGTGCGTGGCTAATCACCACAGCATCTATCTCGTCTAACCTTCCATCGAGTGTATCCTCAAGATATGGGAAGAAGTCCTTCTCATTTCCTACGTTAAGCCCCGCATCCACTATGATCTTTGAATTTTTTGTCTCAAGGAGGAACATACTTCTACCTACCTCCATAAACCCACCCAGTGCATGCAACCTTACCCATGTGTTTGGGTATTTTGCACCTCTAAAAATCCGGCTGCTTGTTGTCCTAAGAAATTCTATCCTCTCCTTTCCATGCTTGACATCCAAGGATCTTATTCCTCTTATGATGGAGCTATCCGGATAGGGCGCTCTTACAACCTGGACTACCCATCCTGTTTGCTTTACAATCTCTTTTAGAAGGTTCCCCTCTTTTCCAATAACTACACCGGGCTTCTTAGCCTCTATCCTTACCGTTCCTAAAGGTTCGAGAAACCATATGTTGGTGATACCCGCCTCCTCTGGCACTATATTCTTTATAATCTCCTTGGTCTTCTCTGGGGGTTTGAGGATTTTGGGATCACTGCGTATATTTACCCTCTTTTTTAATTCCACAGCAATAGCCTTTACCTTGTCTTCGTTTTCCAGAAAATAGAGCGGGTCTGTTGTGTATATACCCAACTCTGGTCCCTCAAAATCAATTTTTGTAATCTTTGCCTCTCTTCCCACTATTTCTTCTATAATATCCTTTACATCCAAGCAAACTCCCCCTTATCTCTTGTAAGCTGCGATCTCTTTTTCTCCGAGGAGCTTAACACCGTCTTTATCTACAATGGCTACATCAATACCGGGTTCATCTCCACCTGAGTATATGTCCAGCTTTCTTGACGCTTCAACAGCTCTTATGGCAAGGGCAATGGCATCCTCTAATTTTATGCCCTCCTTGTATCTGTCCTCTATAACCGCCGCAGCATAGGGCATACCACTGCCCTCCACAACGTAGTGTTTGTTATCTGTTACACTTCCTGTGCTATCAATAGATGCCAGGTAAGGTGCGTTCTTATAGCCGCCGATGATGATACCCACCCAATAGGGGAAGTACTTGTTGGCGTTCAGTATAAGGGATAGATACTTTGTTATGCTCTCAGGTGATGGCTTTTCTCCAAGCTCGATTTCCATAGATGCTACCCTATTCTCAAGGAACCTTACAAGTATCTGTATGTCTCCCACCAGTCCAGAGCCTGCAAGTGCTATATAGTCTGCTATGGGGTGTATCTTCCTTTCCATTCTGGAATACTTCATCGGGCCGTAGGTAGATTGCTTATCTGCCGCAAGTACCACATAATCCTTTCCCTTTATGCCCAAGATGGTTGTGCCTTCCTGCTTTCCCTCTCTCACCTTTTCCACCCCAGAAAACAACTATACCCCTATTTGATGCATAGGGTTTAAATGGGGAGTACCTTATAGGAAGGATGATCCTGGGAAAGAGTGCTCTACTTCATCTTATAGAAGAGGGCGTTATCGGTATTGAGCCCTTCGATCCTTCCAACGTAGGTCCCATGTCTGTGGATCTAACCTTGGGGAATGTTTTCAGAGTGTTTGAGGGAGGAGTGTTGGATATAGAGGGAGAGGAGCTAGATATGACCAGATACGGAAAGCTAGTAACTATTAATGACGACGAATTTCTTGAACTAAAGCCTGGGGAGATGGTACTCGGAATTACAAAGGAAATAATCTCCTTACCACCCAACATTGGGGGTATCCTATCTGGAAGAAGCAGATTTGCCCGGGCAGGCCTCATGGTGCATGTGTCATCCAATCTTGTACAACCCGGTTCACGTAATAGACAGGTGCTGGAGATTATAAACATGGGCCCCTTTACGCTAAAGCTACGCCCAGGTATTAAGATATGTCAGATCATGTTCTTTGAGGTAAAGGATGGAGACATGGAAAGGGGTAGGTATGTGCATCAGCTCTCTCCTTGACCTTCCTCTTTCCTTCTGTAGATCTTTTCCATTCTAACCTCCCTAAATCCAAGATGTTCCATGAGATAGGCTACCAGTCTAACCTCAAATTCCTCCGCATTTCTTGTGTATATATAGGAGATCTTTGCAGTTCCGTCGGACACCTCTACGTTTTCTGGCTCAAACCCAAAAAAGCGTTTGAATAGATAGGAAACAATTTCCCTCTCATCTTTTACCTCCTTTAGAACCTTTACCTTATACTGTAGGGTTTTGCCCGCAAGGGGATGGTTGAAGTCCACTTGAACCCTACCAGAGGACACGGAGATAACCCTTCCCGTCCTTCCATCTGCCTCTATTGGCAGGCCGGGATATGGTTTTATCCCTCTTTGTCTAAATTCCTTCTCTGGAATTAGTACAACAAGATCCTTTGACCTTTCTCCATACCCCTTCTCCGGGGGTACCTCTATTTCCTTTTCTTCTCCCTCCTTCATCCCTTCTAATGCCTCTTCAAGCCCCTTTATAAGATCTCCAACACCCAGTATTACTAACAAGGGTGAATCCTCCTTCACAACATCTATAACATCCCCATCCTTTATCCTTCCCTCATAGGCTATGAGTAGTGCCCTTTTCATACTATCACCTTTTATTGTTGATGTCTACACATTTCAACGTGAAAACCAATAAAACGCTTGGCCTGGTGGTAGCTGCAGTGATGGTACTATCTTCATTGGGGTTTGTGCTGGGAAACTTCTCCCCTCTCAATGTGGAAAAGAGGGGTGTTTGCGAGGGAACAGTCCTCTCCTACACCAAGAGTGTTATCCTTGTGCACGATGAGGGAGCCATAAGGGACTACGACCCTCTCTTGGAAGAAAACCTTCTAAGGGATGAAAAGCTATTCTGGATAGACGGAGAGGTAAATGTGTCTGTGGGAGAAACGAGTATCACCCTTCCAGCGCTCCTCTTTCCTAACCACAAAAGAGGAGATAAGGTAGTACTTTCCTGCGATGTATTAATAAGAGGAGGTGATGTACTAAGAGCTCAGCTTATTGAGATTCCAGCATGAGTATGGCCTCTGCAATGTCTCCTTTAGACTTTTTGAGAGCTTCTAAGGCTCTTTCTCTATCCACTCCCGTTTTTTCCATTATAATCTTTATATCTTCCTCGTTGATGTCTTCCTCCGGACTTCCAATAACCTGAAATGCCTTGTTTCCCATGGCCTCTGTTTCTACCACCTCCGGATTCCTGAAAATCCATCTTGTACCGTCCTCAAAGAGAAACACAACTTCCTTTACATCTAATCTTTTCATTTTTACTCCCATTTGTTTCATAAGCCGCTCGATGTTCATACAGAAACATCATATCAATGTTTTTTAAGCATGCACCCCGATTAAGTTTAGCGAGGGGCCGTAGCTCAGCCTGGTCAGAGCGACGGTCTTATAGGACCGGCTCTGGGACAACCGTAGGTCCGGGGTTCAAATCCCCGCGGCCCCATCCTGTTAACCCTCACCCCTTTTTAACATTATACAGCCACCATATCTTCTATGAACACCATCATCTCACCCCTTCTCATTCTCCTCATCGTAGTAGCCTCCTCCCTCTTCCTCTACAACACCGTCATCTCCTCTCTCCAACCCATCCAGTCCACCCCCTCCTTCACACCCCTCCTAGTAGAAGAATACAAACAGGAGGG
>WANZ01000053.1 GCA_015521515.1 Candidatus Iainarchaeum sp. | reverse complement strand
TCGTATCCCTGAGGACGTAGTTTGATGCCTCTCCACGCCCTTTCAAAGAGAGAAGGATTGCGGTTCCAGCCAGTTATGAATAATATTGTGATGCTGGAGTCCATCCATGTGTCTAGCACTCTCTTATCTCCTTCCCACTCCTCTGCCCCACACTTTGGACATCTCTCTCCCGGATCTTCTTTCCATGGCCTCCAGTATTTTTCTCCACCCTTCACAAGTTTGTATCCACATTTCTTACACGTCCAAAGAGGGACTTCTGTCCCATAGAAACGTCTGCGTGAGATAGGCCAATCCATGGAAACACTCTCTATCCATAGCTTGAGGTGATTTCTATACCTATCTGGAATAAACTCCATCTCATCGGCAATCTTCATGAGATCCCTTTTGAACTCAACCTGTTTGAGATAAAGTTCCTCCATAGTAACGATTTCTACTGGCGTGTTGCATCTTTCATGGAGAGGGACGTTATGTGTTATCTCCCTCTCCTCTATTAGAAGCCCCTTCTCCTTTAATAGCTCAACGATCTTTTCTCTTGCCTCCTTTGTGGTTAGTCCTGCAAGCTCCTTTCCTGCTGCCTCTGTGAGTCTACCATCCTTATCTACCAATTCTAGAGAAGTTAGCTTTAGCTCTCTAAACAGTCTCACATCATCCATATCCCCGAAGGAACAGAGGTGCATAACACCGGTCCCAAAGGAAGGATCTACGGATGGGTGGGGAATAACAGGCACCTCCCTATCATATAAGGGTACCTTTACCTTCTTTCCATGGAGATGTTTGTATCTATCATCCTCTGGGTGTACCAATACCGCCATACACCCTGCTAAAAGCTCTGGCCTGGTGGTAGCAACGGGTACCTCTTCGCCATCCTCAGAAATATACCTTATAATGTACAGTTTTCCCTTTTCTTCCTTGTACTCTACTTCTGATTGGGCTATGGTGGTTCTGCATTTTGGACACCATATGTTGGGTCTCTTGTCCTCGTATATGTAACCTCTTTCCCACAGGAGTTTGAAGGTTAGTTGTGTGAACTTTCTATATTCATCCATGTCGGTTTCATAGTAGTGTTCCCTGTGGTCTGAGGAGATGAGATAGCGTATCTGGATGTTCTTCATGTTCTCCTTCCACTTTCTTAGTGTCTCTCTACATAGTTTCACAAAAGCTTCTCTGTCCATGGAAAAGGGATCCACCTTCTCATACTTTTCAAGATAGTACTCGATGGGCAATCCGTTTCCATCCATACACATAGGATAGAGAACGGAGTATCCCATCATGCGTCTACTCCTTGCTATAAAATCCTGCATGGTATAGCTTATGGCTGCACCTAAGTGCCATAGAGGCGCTGGATACGGAGGTGGTGTATCTATTACAAAAACCTTCTCCCCTTCCTTGTATCTCCACCAATCCTCATGTTTCCATGTTTCTATTATTTGGCGCTCAAAATCAACAGACCAGCGCTTTTCTTCAATTTTAGGTGTGTACCCGACCCTCACCTGTCATGCTTAATAGTTTTTACAACACCATTTAAAAGGGATGATGACAAGAGCCTCGCCTGATGGTGATGAAAAGCCGTCAAGCTGACCGACAATCAACGAAGGAAATTCCTCTTTAAAATGCACGCTTTCACATTTTACACCATGGAAGTAGGCACATTCCTGCGCAACTTCATCCTTTCAAAGCTTATAAGGAAGTTTCACCAGGTTGCTATGGTAATTTTCGTGGGTACGGTACTCGGACAGATCCCCACCCCTATAGGTATAATAGGAACGATTCTATTCTTCTTGGCATACCTCTCCACATACCTATATAACGATCTCATAGACTACGAGGACGACAAGACAAAGAAGTCCGTTTACAGGGAAAAAGCCCTGGTATTAGGATATGCTACTCCCCGAGATTTTCTCATCCTCTTGGGGAATGCAACAGTGATATTTACCTTTCTTGTGACACTCTGGGATCCTATGCTAGGCTTCTTCACAGTGATATCCATCCTCCTAAATAACCTAAGAACCCACGTGGTGGACACCACAAAGAGGCAAATACTTCTCATCCTGGTGGAGCTCTTCAACTTTGAAGCCATATGGCAGGCTTTCTTCGGTGCACCTATCCCCGCTGTGTTTATACCCCTCTTCATAGCCTATTCTTCCATCTATGCATTTGGCCATGGTGTGTACCGTATGAGAAAGGCAGGTACCTTTGATAATATTGTCAAAACAAGGGAGCTAAGAAACCTCTTTGTTATATCAGTTTTGGCCCTTTTATTTTCTCTTCCTGCCCTTTTCCTATCCGTTTACCACTTTGCCTTTCTTGTGATAGGGTTGGTGGTGTATGCCCTTCCCATGTTGAGGATTGTCACATCTGTAGAACTAAACAAGCAAGAGGGTATGAACAAGATAGATGAGAACCACCACAAAGCCCTTACCGTGGTAGGACTTGTTCTCCTCCTTGGAGCGGTACTGTACATCCTTTACGGATCCCCATTCAACGTATATATCCCCATTGTTGCAGAATACACAGACTACTACATAGAGGTATCTTCCTACTTCGATAGACTACAGTCTTACATCGTTGAACGTATGTTCGGAGATCTGAGGGGCGTAAAGGATGTGGTTGAGGATAACACATCTCTATAGGCTTCTGAAAGATCACTACGGAGAACAGCACTGGTGGCCTGCAGATACACCATTTGAGGTGGCTGTGGGAGCTATACTAACCCAGAATACTAGTTGGAAAAATGTGGAGAAGGCCATATACAATTTAAAGAAACATAATTGTATCACACCGGAGCGTATACTGCAATGCAAGGAGCTGGAGGAGCTCATCAAGCCAGCAGGATTCTACAGACAGAAGGCAGAGCGGTTAAAGAATATAGCGTCCTTCTTCCTTAGAAAGGATATAGATAAGATGAGTACAGAAAAGTTGAGAGAAGAGTTACTAAATATAAAGGGTGTAGGAAAAGAAACAGCCGATTCAATTCTTCTATACGCTTTTGACAGGCCGGTTTTTGTGGTAGATAAGTATACATACAGGCTGTTTGTAAGGTTGGGAGTATGGAAGGGACGCTTCGATTATGAGGGTATTAGGAATCTTGTGGAGAGGGAAATAAAGGATGTGGGGGATCTAAAGGAGTTTCATGCGCTTATAGTGGAGCACTCTAAGCGTATTTGTAAGAAGAAACCCCTTTGTAATGAATGTTTTATTGGTCAATGTCCTCGTATACCTTTTTCATGAGCATGGCATCCTCTTCTAAGTTTGGACTCTCTGATATGAGGGCACCCTTTACGTTAAACTCCTTCAGCACCTCCAACAACTCCCTATACTTCAGATCCGCCTCCTTTAGATTTACATGGTGTTTTTCTCCTTTGTTTCCGTATACAATGCCAGAAACGTGTATGTGCATCCTTTTTAACGCCTCTGAACCTAACCTGTCCTCTATAAAGGAAAGTATGTCTCTCCACTCATCTGGAGAGTTCATCTTTCCTTCCCTTGCGTGAAGGTGGGCAAAGTCAATGGCTGGCTCCACCATCTCCAATTCCTCTGATACCCTTACAATCTCCTTTACAGTGCCCCATTGGGAAGGTTTACCCATGGTTTCCGGTCTGATCCACACATCTATACCAGCATCCTTTAGCTGCTCCTCCAGTTTTCTCAACAACTCTACAACTCTTTCGGTTACCTTGGATGGATCATCCTTATGATAGAAGGCTGCATGAAACACCACAGAGAATCCTCCCGCAAGGTATAGGGCCTTTGCCGCGTCAAAAATCCTTTTTATGCTTGCCTCTACCTTGGATTTGTCTGCAGAGTTGAGATTTATATAGTAGGGGGCATGAGCTGTGAGGAGTATGTCATACTTTTTTGATAGCTCTTTGAATACCTCAGCCCTTTCTGGTTTTAACCACACATTTCTTACAAACTCCAGCTCCATGGCATCCAGCCCTAATTTTTGTAGATATTCCAACGCACCTTCTGCAGGCCCATTATAACTATTGGGAATGCCGGCAGGCCCAAACCTAAGCCTGTCTATGGTACGTATCATACTGTTATGTAATACCCTTCACCTTATACTTCTTCCGCTTGGTGTCATAGTCTATGACATCCATTTCCTTTAGCAGCTCTTTCAGCTCATTCCAGTCTACTCCCACCT
>WANZ01000052.1 GCA_015521515.1 Candidatus Iainarchaeum sp. | reverse complement strand
TTGTAATATTGTTGGTGGTAAACCGATACAGTATTAGTGTATACTATGTGGAGGATTACTGTAGGGATGTAAAGAGTGTTATTGATGGTGCAAAGGAGTACATTGATGTAGCTCTCTACCTTATGAGGTACAAGGACCCTGGAGAATGCCCAGAAGTGCTTGTAGAGTCGTTGGCAGAGGCAAAGCTAAGGGGAGTGAGGGTAACCGTGTTCCTCTATGATGATAACTATAACAAAGGGGCTATAGAGTTTCTGAAAAGGTTTGAAGTGAATGTTATTGTGGTGAAAGATGCATTTCTTCATGCAAAAACCCTTAGAACGGAGGGCTGTTTTGTGGTAGGTTCCCATAACTGGACAAGGAATGCTATGAAGAAGAATGTGGAAGCTTCTGTAATAGTATGCGGCAGTGATGTAATGAGGCCCTTCTGGGAGAAGGTTTATAGCCTAGAAAGGGGTTAGTATAGCGTGAGAGGATTTAATCTATATGCTGCGTTGGTTGGCAGTCTTATGGTGGTAATAGCGGCTGCCTACGTAGCTTTTCTTCTCTCTCAAGAGGGAAAGAGAGTAGATATATTAATTGAGATGGATAAGAGGAGCAAATTTATACCAATTACAGATATTATGAGGGAGCAAAGCTTCACTATGACATCTGCAGCGTTCAGAAGCGCCATTCAGAGATTATTATCGGTGTATGTGATGGATCTACCAGAGAATGAGAGTGAGATAGAAAATATGTTTAGGAGGGAGGACGCTTCGTTACTGCTTGCACAGTATCTCTATGGTTACCTGAGAAGCTACCGCTTTATACGGCTTGAGAACATTAGAATAGAACTGGAACCAAACATAAAAGATCTGCAAAAAATTGTAAACAATCTTAACGTAAAGGTTCTGAATGGGGGTATAGTGCTTGTGTATGACCCGTCAAAGTTTAGAGAAAATGTGCCGTCTGCTATGGTGTGCCAGGGGGATATGTGCAGGGAGGTGCCCATCTTTCCCGATGAAAGGGTGGAGGTACTTGTTCCCCTTAGGTTGAAGAAAGCTATGATGATTGCAAAAGATGTAAAAAAGAAAATGATAAGTGGTGACATAAAGGTTGATGACGTGCTTGTGAAGGTAGGATTTTGTGAAGATTACTCGGTATGCGGCATTTTTAGTTGGGATGGAAGAATGCTATATCCACTCTCTGATAAGGATGTGGAGAAGGTGAGAAAAGGGATAGAGCTGCCTATGGAGGTTGGAGAGAATGATATTCCAGCCTATGAGCCCTTGGGGTTTTACGGGGGAGGGTGCTACAACATGGGAATCTACCTTGGTGGAAAATATTATGGGTGCGCAGATCCTACGAATTTGTGGTATATGTTGGGGTGGTACACAGAAACAGCTAGTATAAATCTTTGTTATGATGAGGATGGAAAGATGATAGATGGAACCGATCAGGAAGATTGTGTATTTGAGGTAAGAATATTGCCCGACTTTGAAAGGTATAAGGAGTTTAAGAAAGGAGTTATCATATATGAAAATACCATTAGCTTAGGCTCTCTATTGGATAGCGCCATAGGAGGGTTTTTGTCCTTCCTGTTTGGGGTGGAAAGAACGGGTGTGGTGAGGATTCCAGGATCCGAATGTAAGGTAATGGGAGTAGCTACGTGTGTTGCGCCGGAAAAGAAAAGTGTAATAATAGTGGTTAAAGACAGGGATGAGCGGTTCAAAACCCTCCTAACGGAACCGATTTTCAAGTTCAGAGTGGTACTTGATGAGACTCCTCCTGAGAGGGAATGGGGAGGTAGTGTGGATAAGGTTATAAGGATGATAGAGGAGGGAGCAACCTGTGATAAGGTGAAGGGGTATTTAGATGATATCTGTTCAAGAAAGGTAGAGCAAATAAACGAATTCTGGTCATCGATAGATGGTTGGACAAGAATAGACAGTGAGAGAGAACTCTGGGAGAAAATAAATGAAGTAGTGAGTGTGGAGTTGTTGAATATCATAGGTGAGAGTCCAGATATTGGTGCATGCACTTACGCGCCAGATACGCAACAATTTAATGAATGCGCGGCAAAGGAGAAGTTAAAGGCGCTGCAAGGGTGGTACGAGGAGAGATGTGCGAATGGGGAGGGGGATGAACTGTGCGGAAAGGTTGGAAGGATAATAAATGCTTATTATAACACAAATATGCTGCTAAACAGTTGCAAAAATAAGGATAATATATGTGATAAAGAAGGGCGTTTTGTCCTGTCAGGGCTTTTTTCTGGCGGGGAAAGAGAGAAACAGATAAAATATAACATTCTTGGATGTATGGCAAGCGTGTATGAAATTATAAAGGATTATTATACTCCTACAAGCACTTATTCGTATACTAACGAAATAAGCTTGTCTTTCTGGAAGTCTCTCATATGTAAGTTTGTGGATAATTGTAAGGCAGATGGTGATAGCACCCTTATAAAGTTTGATAATCTAGAGG
>WANZ01000051.1 GCA_015521515.1 Candidatus Iainarchaeum sp. | reverse complement strand
GTGTGTCTTCCCTCATGTGTTGTGTGGCAATCTTGTGAGCTAGCTCTAATACTTTTGGTTGCCTTTTGCCGTCCATCCAGAAGCGATCCACCAATTCCTCCGGTGGAAGCCCGTATCCCTTTGACACATAGACCCCCCTGTAGGGTTTTTGGGAGGGTAAAAGAGGTTTCTTTGCAACACCTAGGGATGGAAGGGATAGCATCATGCCTATATGAACAGCTTCTCCAGCTTTTCTTGGATGGGTAATTCCCTGTCCATCCACAAGTAGTAATCCTTTGAAGGGCTTTGCAGCCTTGTACATAAATGGAGCCTCCCTAAAAGCTAAATATGTTGGAATATAGGGGAATCTAACCCTACCTTTCCATACTTTGTACTCCATCATCCCATCTTCCATAAGAACAGCCGCTCCATATCCATAGCATTCTTTGTACGATACATCCACTCCTATAACGCCTTCGAAATCAAAGTCAAGGGATTTGTTCCTCCTTGCTATTTCTTCCTGGGCTCTTTGCATGTACTTAAGAATAGGTTTCACTTGAAAATCGTTGAAAAATGCACGTTTCAGATTTACCTTCCCTCCTCTTATGGGTACTCCATCCTCCTTTAGCTTCTTTAGCTTTTCCTTAGATCCACCAAACGCATACCCTCCGATACTTCCATCGCTCATGACCACCTTGTAGCAAGGGATAGTAGGATCTCTATTCTCTGAAAGAATGGTTGCTACGGCCCTTGCAGCTATTTTATCACCCAACGCCTCTGCGATAGCCTTGTACGTGGTAACCTTTCCGGGAGGGATGGTAAGAAGGAGATGGTAAACCATAGTGTGCAGGATGGTACACATGTATTAAACCTTCCTGAGAATAGTTTTAGTATGAAGCTGCTCCTCCATAGGAGCGGAAAGCGCATACTTGTAGAAAATAGAACCGTTATAAATACGGAGTTTGGTCTTGTAGAGGTTAAAGACGGCCTAAGAAAGAGTAGTACGGGAGAGCTTTTCCTTGTTTCCGATCCGTGGTTTGTAGATGTGTGGAACAACATAAAGAGAGGCCCTCAGATAACCCACTGGAAAGATCTGGGTGTGATCGTTTCTCTTACGGGAGCGGGGCCTGGATGGAGGATACTGGAGATGGGTGGAGGCTCTGGCTACTCTACACTCTTCTGGTCTAACATTGTAGGCAAGGAAGGAAAGGTTATAACCTTTGAAAACAATCCGAGACATTTTAGGATACTGCTAAGAAACGTAGAGGGTAGGGAAAACGTAGAGGTGAGGGAGGGAATCCCAGAGGTTGTCAAAGATGTACATATGGTGTTTGCCGACATTCCATACCCAGAACACTATGTGGATGTAGCCTACGAATCCCTTTTGCCCGGAGGGTTCTTTGTTTCCTACCTACCAACAATAGAGCAGGTAAAGCGTTTGGAATCTTCTTTGGAGGGGTTTACGCAGCCTGTAGTGCATGAGGTAATTTACAGGGAATGGAAGCTTATGAATAGAACCCGTCCCCTATCCTCGGGTATTCTTCACACTGCATTTGTTGTAATAACAAGAAAAATAGGAAAGGAAACAACTTAGGCCTTTAGTGCCTCTGGCACGTCCTTTATCAGTACAGGTATGGCTACAGTGGCTACAAACACTGGTATGAATGCCACTAGGAAGTTAGCTACTAACTGCCATACTGGTACGAGGGCCTGTGCAGGTGTGGTTCCTGTAAATGCTACTGTAAGTATAGCATATGCTGCGAGAGGTGCATAAAGAGAGGCCCTCTCCTTCTCGTGCTTGATGGCGAAGCCCACTATTATACCTATCACTAGCTGTACCACCATGATCCATCCTTGTACTTCTGCACCCAGGTTCAGGAAGGGTGCCACTGCGTACACTATTGCCAGCAGCACTGCCAGGTAAAACAGGGGTCCTGCCAGCTCCTTCATGCTGAGAATGAGGGGAACCTTGTTTTTTAAATACAGCGCCTTCAACTTCGACAATCAACTAAGTAAGGACTTCCAGCCATGTACGATGGCAATGGGGAGAATGTACCACCCCATCAGCTGCCCCACCCTAACCAGATACGACACTCCTCCTACAGAACCTAGGAATATCACTGCTACTAGTATAGAAACAAGGCTTAGAAGATCTACGGACTGGCTGTATGTTGCAAGGGCAACTATAGTACCTCCTATAAGTAAGATAGTTGACCAGACATCTACAACTCCAAAGAATGGTGCCAGGAATGCAATTACAAAGGCAAGCATGTTAACCGTCTTCACCAGCTCCATAGGTATTTTTACCACCCGAAGGTTATAAATCTTTAATTCCCTTCAATGTACCACTCACCTTTGTGATGGGAAGAAAGGGCTCCTCCCCTATCGTTAAGGCTCCCCTTACAATGTAAACCCACTCCCTTCTTACCTCCAGTATGAGGGGATGAGATGAGATGATCTTTATTCCAGCCATAGATGTGCCCCAACTGCCCAGTATTCTCCTAAGCTTTTCTTCTGCCCACTTTTTAGGGTCAGAAGAACCGCTTTTTATGAAATCTACCTTTATATATCGTTTATTATCTCTCTTTGTTGGTTTTATGGGTTTCAAGCTCGAACCACCTCTTTGATACAGCCATAAATGCAGAGTTGGGATCCATACCTAAAAGGATGCCTATAGATGCTCTGTCGTGGGGAGATCTTAGCTGAGTTATGTGTTCCGCTCCGGAGGCGATGAGTATGGGCACTCTGTAAGACTGAACGAGTTTTACCCACTTTATAAACGATTCTAGGTTATCCTCCCTTATCCAGCGGGTAAAGAAGCCTAGCATAACATTATTTTGTTTTGATAACGAGAGCAACGCTCCATCTACCTTTGGGGTGAAGATAGCTCTCCATCTTCTTACCGCTTCTTTCGCATCCTTTACATCCTTCGCTATATAGACC
>WANZ01000050.1 GCA_015521515.1 Candidatus Iainarchaeum sp. | reverse complement strand
GGCTCTAGGTTTAGCTTATCTACCAAATAATTTGCTGCAACGTGTCCCACACGTCCAAATCCGGGCAACCCTGTTACCAAAACTTCAGCTTCTACCCTCCTTATCTCTTTTAGTTCAAACATCTACCAACCCCCATTTCTTTTTTGCAAGTCTCCTATACTTTCCATACTTATCTTCAGGGGAAAACCTCGGAGGATGGGCCGATGCTGTTTCCGCTCCACAAGAGGGGCACCTATCCTTGAATGTGTATATCTTGCACTTTACACACTTCCTCATAAGAAATCTCATTCTACCACCTCAACTTTTCCCTTTTCCTTCTCCACACCCTCCCTTATACGCTCCACCATCTCATCTATTACCTTCTCAGCCGTTCTATAGTCATGGGAAATTACCTCAACTGTGTATCTTGGCACACCTGCCACATATGCCCTTATCTCTGTGTTTGGCTTGCTCTCTTTAATAATAGATAGAAGAGATTCTCTTATTACCTTGGCTCCATAGGGGCCAGGAACTGTTATTTCAAGGGTTCTCATCACTTTCTTCCTTGGAATCTCTATATACTTGTTTGCAATCTCTACAATAGCCCTTTTCCACTCCTCATCTATATCCACACTCTCTAATACTTCCCTTCCATAGAGAGCTGCATTTTCAAAGGCTCCAAACACATCTCCAAACTCCTTTTCCAATACCTCTTCCACCTCTTTAGGATCTCTCCCCATAGACTTTGCGGCAAGCTCAAGAAGGAACTTTCCCCTCTTTGATCTCCTAAGCTCTTCCATCTTTCTCTTGGCTATAGCTTGAGGTACTCTTTTCAGAGAAAGATCTGTACTCTTCTTGTCTGGGTATACCTTCAATACCTTGGCTACCCTTGTTTGTCCCTCTCTAACATGGCTTCTTATGTTCTTTACCCAGTAAGGAGCTACCTCAGATATATGTATAAACCCTGTCCAGCCGGGAAACTCTTCAAGCTCTACATACGCTCCGTACTGGATGATGCGCGTTACCTTTACCACCACATAATCGTTCTGTTCCGGTGCCTTCATGTGAGTACCTCCACAACCTCGCCCAATATCTTCGCCTTTCCTCCTGTAGGCTCTGCCAACACCTCCCCACAGGATAGGCACGTCACCACAGTGGATGCACGGTCAAACACAATGTTAACACTACCACAGGAAGGGCACTTTACCCTAAGAAACCTTGATCTAGGAACTGGTATGGGTAGTTTCATTCTATCACCTCCGCCTGCCCCTTACTTTTCAGGAGTTCTGCCACCTCCCTAGGAAGGGGGACCTCTTCACCCATTCTGTAGGGCCCATACTCCTTTAGATCCGGCCCCACAAACATGGGTATATCTGTAAGAATCCTCACACGCACAAGATTTAAATGACTCCCCTCTCCCACCACACTTGATAATCTAGATTCCACCTCTTTTCTAACATGCCAGTATAGTTCTTTCTCCCAATCCACCATATTTTCAGAAGAGGCTGGACTATTTACTTCTTGAACAGCCCTTCTTACCACCTTTTCAGATCTCATAAGAATAATCTCCCTTACTATGGTGGAAAGGTTCTTATAATAGTATACATCTGCAGGATCTAGATTATCAGCGCTCTTCTCCACCATTTCATAAAATTTCTTTCTCTCCTCCTGTAAAAACTTGGCCAGCTGCTCATAAAAGTCCGGCTCTACCTTACTTAGGTCTGCGCTGCTCTTTTCTGCAAGATGCACGTTTTTTATGCGCTGGAAGTCAAGCGCCATTGGGCCACCCCCCTACCTATTAGGTAGTAAGCAACATAAAGAGGTAGCTCCACCACCTCATTTTTAAATGGTCCGAACTCTCTCCTCTTCATCCTAAAGGATGGTGATATATCTACTTTTACCGTAACCTCTACAGAGGGAAGCACCACCGCATCTCTATAGGGGTCAAAGGTGCTCAATGAGGACACCCTTTTGGCAGATAAGCCGGTACTTCCGTGTATACTATCTGGAAGTCTTATCAGTCTATGTATATCAACCGTTGTGGATGTGTCTATAGTATATCCTCTCAGAGGAGCCATCCTTCTTGCAAGCTCTATCCATACCCTAAGAGGGTATCTCTGCGGTGCCGGCCATTCACCCCTTTCAATATAGAGGTGGTAGTTTCTTATCTCCGACGGGTTTACGCCCACTTCCTTCAGAAGCTCCTCCCTCCCCTCCTTTATAATCTCGTATACAGCCCTAGCTATCCGTCCAGGCCAGCCTTTGTCTGTTGGTTTAGGCCCTCTTATACAAAACTCCTTCCCACATCTAATAGGTTCTGAAAATAGATACCTAGGGTCTATAGATTGCCCTGTAATATATTCTGCTAGCTCTATCCTTGCATCCTTATCCAACTCTCTCACTACATCACTTCTAAGGTGTATATGGTATCCTCTATTACCTGAAAAGTTCACCTCTACCTCCCTCTCTGAGAATCCCAGCTCACCTATTAGTACATCGTTTATAAGAGAGTGTACCATCTCCTTCAGTTTCTTTTCCCGCTCTTCAGAGGGAAACAGCTCCATTCTAACGGGTTTTCCACATTTGGGGCAGGTCTCTCTGTATCCAAATCCCTTTAGATTGCAGTTGTCACATATCCACACATCCTTTTCCGTGAAAACGCCTACCTCATCTGCATCAAATTCAAACACCATATCTGCCCCCAACATCACCTTGTTCTCCATGGGTGTGGCAGAGGGGTACTTGAAATACCCCACAGAGTAGGAGATGTAAAAGGGGCTTTCTGCTCTGAGAAATTTGTTCAGTTCCTCTTCACTTTGGAAGGATACATGTCTTGTTCTAATCTTCTGGCCCACCTCCTTACTATACCCAAATTCTCTCTTTTCTATCTCTGGAGGGGCTGATATCCTCGTAGAGGTATAGTACTTTTTTATGGCATCTCTTAGTAGCTCCATCATACTATTCTCATCTCCCGCAGAATATTTACTAGCTCTTTATCTACCTTTTCCACTTTCCCCAAGCTCCAAGGTTTTATTCCTTTTGTTCTTACATTGTCTGCCTCTGAGAGTATCCAGGATGTGTACACCTTGGCTCCTCCCTGCCTAGACAACCACTCAAGGGCTGACTCTAATACCTCGTCATTGCTCTTCCCCTCAATAGTAACCCAGTAGGGTATCAGCCAATAGTACAGTATCCTCTTTCTTCCATCTGGGATGCCTACAGCCTCAAGAAGGGTCTGAATAAACTTGTTTCCCCTCTTTCTTGTAGGAGGTTGGAGGTACTTTGTAGCCTCTCTGAATACCTCTATCTGAGACGCAAGTGGTTGAATCTTCTCTATCCATTCCAATATTTCAGTAAACAGTATGGAAGCTTCTAGTAGATGTCTTACCCTCGAAACATCTACTTCTCCCCCCTCCACCTCAAGGTGATAGAGCTTCAGCTCGTTATACGGCCTCCTTATGCGAAGAAAATCCCCAATCTTTATCCTATCACCTACATCGTAGATACCTCTTTCCCTTAAAATATGAAGAGCGAGATCTGCATAGTATTTAGCCCATCGCTCCTTTAGAAAGGACGAGGGAGACAGAGATAC
>WANZ01000049.1 GCA_015521515.1 Candidatus Iainarchaeum sp. | reverse complement strand
GTTGTACTATACGATTCTCAGGGTATTTCAGCTAACAGGAGACAAGGCTTTTGACATGGTATTCATAAACGGTATGGGATTGGATAAACATGGCAGAAAGATGAGCAAACGCTACGGAAATGTAATAGATCCCATGGAAGTGGTGGAAAAGTACGGAGCCGATGCCATAAGGCTTTGGCTGGCCATGGAGGCGTCGCCTGGAGAGAACTATCGTGTAAATGAAGAAAAGATAGCTGGTATGCAGAGATTCGTCACAAAGTTATGGAATATTGCAAGGTACGTTTCCATGTTCCCATATCCCGAGAGGCCTCCACTAAGGCCTATTGACAAATGGATACTCTCGGAGATAAACAAGCTTACAAAGGAGGTAATATCTTATTATGAGGAGTTTCGGTTCAACGAAGCAGCAAAAAGGCTATACTCCTTTACGTGGAACATTTTTGCAGATCACTATATAGAACTTACAAAGGGAAGAGCCAAAGGGGAAGGATGGAATGAAGAGGATGCAAAAGCGGCTTGGTGGACCCTCCACACAGCACTAAAATATATCCTTCTCCTCTTTGCGCCCATCATTCCGGCCATAACAGACACAATATGGAGAAAGCTCTATGGAAAGGGGCCCATACATGCGGAGATATTTCCTGCTCCTATAGAAAGTATAGAGGATCTAACAGGGTACACAGAGAAGATTAGAGCCTTTGATAGTATGGTATGGAAGACGAAAAAGGAGAGAGGTATTAAATTCTATGAACCCATAGAGGGGATAGATATTCCAGAGGAGCTGGAGATATTCAGGGAAGATTTAATTAAAGCCCACAAGATACTTTCTCCTTAGATAGCTTAGAAAGGCTTCAGGATCCAGAGAGGTGCCTATAGCTTGTTTTATAAGCTCTTTTGGAGGATATATGGCTCCCCACCTATGTATCTTCTCCTTTAACCACTCCCGTATTCCCTCGAAGTTCTGCGCATCTAAATACCTTTCAACATTCATGGCGTCGGCTATCTGCACAGAGAGAATCGTGCCAATAGTGTAGGTGGGGAAGTACCCTATTGCCCCAAGGCTCCAGTGTATGTCCTGCAAAACACCTTCCCTATCTGTTTTGGGAACAATTCCTAGGTATCTTTCCATCTTTTCGTTCCATATATCTGGAAGCTCCTTCAAATCACCACCTTCCAACATGTAAAGCTCTATTTCAAACCTTAGGAGGATATGAAGGTTGTATGTTACCTCGTCTGCCTCCACACGGATGGGGGATGGTCTTACAGTGTTGAAGTATTTGTATATCTCCTCATCCTCCACGGGGAAGAGATACTTGGATACTATAGGAGCAATAAGGGAGGCGAACTGGAGGCTCCTACCCACCATGTTCTCCCAAAACCTAGACTGGGACTCATGCACTCCCAGGGATACCCCCCTCTGGAGAGGAGTCATGTGCAGATCTCTATCTATCTGAAATTCGTACAATGCATGGCCAAACTCGTGTATAGTAGCTAGGAGGCTCCTCTTGAAATCCTTCTCGTGGTACCATGTGGTTATCCTTACATCGTAGAGGCCTATACCCTCCGTAAAGGGGTGAGCAGACACATCGAGCCTCATATAGTTGCTATCAAACCCTAGGATGGACAACACCTCTTTGTTTAGGGCTTCCATACCTCTTCTATCATAGGGTTTATCTTCCAGAGGGTGGGTTCCCGTTTCAATTCTTCTCAAGATGGATGGAAGCTCCTTCCTAAGAGGTTCAAACATTTGTTTCGCATCCCTTGTGGTAAACCCTTCCTCATAGAGGTCCAACAATGCATCATAAGGATGTTTTTCATATCCAAGGTACTCTGCTATCTTTAGGGAAAGCTCCACTATTTTCTCTAGATAGGGAAGAAAGAGAGAAAAGTTAGATCGTTCCTTTGCCTCCTTCCACACACTCCTCGCTTTGGAAGTAACCTTTTCCATTTCCTCCACAATGGATGGGGGAACCCTTTCGTAATATTTCATATCCCTCTCCAATACTCTTATGATCCCCCTCTCCTTTGGAGAGGAGGTGCTGTTTTTCGCCTCTCTTAGGGCATCTCTAAATTCTTTAGAAAGAAACAGGCGTTGTTTCTCTGAAGAGAGGATGGCAAGCACCTCTCCCCTCTCATCCACAGACCTAGGTGGCATGTATGTTTCCATATCCCAGGACAGAAGGGCAGAAGCGTAGTTCAATGCATAAAGTTTTCTGTAAAGCTTCAGGAGGTGCTCCATACTATAGGAGGTCTTCGATCTCTTTAATAACCTTCTCCACAACTTCATCTGAGGAAGGTACCGCTCGCTGGGAGAGTATCTCTATGTGCTTGGAGACAGTCTCTTCTATCGTGTTTGAAAGCGACAGACGGGTTTTTTCTATGAGGCGTGGTGGATCCCTCAAGGCTCCCCTCACAATAACCTCCTTCTCTACAGGAGTAGCAACGAGAATGCCTACCTTTTCTTCATTCTCATAGATATCGAATATTTCATCCCCCAAAGGCGTGCTGCCCCTCTTTTCTATTCTATACTCAAAGGTGGGAGCTCCCTCCTTTATTACCTCTTCCACTGCCTCCCTCACATCTGCATCTGGTATCCTTCTAAAGGCTTCCACCTCAAGGGTATTTAATCTCCAATGTATACTTCCCTCCTCTACGATATACTCAATCCTTACCCTAACAACATCCCCCTTGTCCACATTTAATCTGTTTACCAATATCTCGAAGAGGATTCTGTTCAGCTCCCCAGCTGCCCGGGCAACCTCCGTGGAAGAAACATGACCAGCCTTCATTTCCTCTCTTAGCTGCGCAAAAAGTGTTTTTCTAACCTTGTCAGCGTATGCACCTGCTATTACAAGACCTGTGCTGAGCTTATTTACCAGCTTCATACTATGAAATGGGATACCTTCATCATTTAAGCATATCCTTTAGCTCTTGATACATCTCCTCTATGGAGAAGGAAAGTACCCTCTCTCCTCCTATTACGCTCATAAAATTATTGTCTCCCTCCCATCTTGGAACGATATGCATGTGAACGTGACTTTCCAGGCCTGCACCGGCCACCTTACCTAAGTTTATCCCTATATTAAACCCGTGGGGTGGTTTCTCCCTTTCCTTCATCCTTTTAACTACAAATGCTGCCATCTCCATCATCTCAGCCCTTTCCTCCGGCGAAAGCTCCTCGATAGAAGATATGTGCCTGTACGGTACTACCATAACATGGCCATAGTTATAGGGATAGATGTTCAGCACAATAAAGGTGTGTTTACCCCTCTTTATTACCCACTCTCCTGTTTTTGCTGCCTCACAGAGGAAACAACCGCCCTTCTTTGAGAGGATATACCTTTTTCTCCATGGTGCATAGAGCACAATTTAATAGGTTTCCGCCCCCTATTTAAGGCATGTGGGTATGGGTACTGCTGGTAATAGTAGTACTAATTGTAGTATACGGGTACAACAGAATTGTGCAGCTTGAGATGAAGGCAGAACAGGCGTGGGCAGACATTGATGTACAACTAAGGAGGATCGCCGATCTGGTTCCCAACCTTATAAACGTGCTAAAGGGGTCTGCAAGGTTTGAAAAGGGTACCCTTGAGAGTATTGCAGAGGCTCATACAAAACTAGTGGATGCTATGAGGAAGGGGAATGCAGAACAGAGGGTAAAAACAGCTTCAGAGTTTATGGGGGTTTTCATGCCTATTGTGTACCAAATCCCCCAGTATCCAGATCTAAAGACCACAGAAACCTTCAAGGAAACCCTCATGGAAATTACGCATTCGGTGGATAAAATAGCCTATGCAAGACAGTTTTACAACCAGGCTGTTACAGAGTATAACACCTTCATCTCCATGATACCGTGGAATATCATAGCAAAACTTATGGGAAAGGACAAGAAACCGCTCTTTGAGGTACCAGAGAGGGAGGAGATTACAAGAAGGTTAGAATCAGGAGAACTGACAAAAGGTATCTCAGAAGCGGTGTGATAGCATGGAGACCATCTACAGTTGGCAGAGAAAGCTAGAACAACGATCGTACATTGCAGTAGTTGTATTATTTCTTTATCTTTCCCTTGTTATATTCCTTCTCTTCCTTTATATCGTCCCCTCCGCCGATCTAACATCCCTCCTGACAACATCCGTATCCTTTGCCCTAGCACTGACGGCTTCCCAATACTACATGGCATATAGGAGGCCGGATTTAGTAGTGAATTCTGTGTTTGAGGCTGTTCCGCTGGAAGAGACCGGATATAGGAAGCTGGAGAGGGTTGTAGAAAGGATGAAGACTGCTTATGGCATTCATAACGTAAATGTATACATCGTAAACTGGGATGTTATCAATGCGTTTGTGGTGTCTTCCCCCGAAAAACACTATCTTTACGTAACAAAGGGAGCCATTGAAAAGCTGAACGAAAGGGAGCTGGAGGCAGTGATAGCGCATGAATTTGCTCACATGGAAAACAAGGACTCTCTGTATCTAACGGTGGCGGTTATAGTTGCCGGGTTGGCTTCAATAATCTCCTATATTTTCTTTCGGATTGCAACTTCGGGGCAAAGTGAAAGGAAAAGATCGGCTTTAGTATTCATCCTCCTAGCGCTCATTCTCTATCTTATTACTCCTATCATAACCCGCATCATCGTATCCTCTATCTCTAAACAGAGAGAATACCTTGCGGATACCAGGGCTGTAGAAGTTACAAAGTATCCGCCAGCCATGATATCAGCCCTTTACAAGGTAGGGGTAGAAAACACAAAACTTTACATGATGGAGATCAAAAAACCTACCACGATTGCTGCTCTCTTCTTTGATTACGAGGACATAGAAACCCATCCTCCCATAGAGGATCGCATAAAAAGAATATCTGAGCTCACAAGGACTCCCCTTCCTCCGGAGGTGAAGAACTTCGTTGAACACCGTTATTAGGATCTTAGAGCTGTATGGAGATAGAGAACTTCCCCTTCACGTAAGGGGGGAGCCCTGGAAGGTAGCCATTGGTTGCATACTCTCCCAGAGAACAAAGGACGAAACTACGGATGCTGCCTTTAAGAGGCTGATAGATAGGTTTCCAACACTAAAACAGCTAGCAGAAGCCAATGTAAAGGAGGTGGAGAAACTTATCTATCCAGTAGGATTTTACAGGCAGAAAGCAAGAAGAATTGTGGAGGCGGCAAAGTATATGCTAACCCATGGGGTGGGGACATCCCTTGAGGAGCTAGTAAAGATTCCTGGTATAGGCAGAAAGTGTGCAAACATCATACTATCCTATGGATATGGCATGCCTGCAATAGCTGTGGATACTCACGTATACAGAGTTTCCAAGAGGTTAGGCATCGTAGGAGAGAATGCATCGGAAGAGGAAGTGGAAGAAGCATTGAAGGGATTGGTTCCCAGAGATAGGTGGATAGAAGTTAACAATGCACTTGTAAAGTTCGGGAAAACTGTTTGTAAGCCGCTACGCCCGCTTTGTGACATGTGTCCCGTGAGAGACGGATGTAAATATTTTCGCAATAGAATAGAGAAGGAGAAGTATCCCGTAGCCCATGGTAGTGGCGGAAAGGAAAAGAAGGGACAGTATTTTTAGAGATATAGCTGTAAGCAACATAAATCCTCCAAATATAAGCAAAAGGCTTCCTATGTATCCGCTTGAGATGCCTTTTACCTTCCCCCCGTACAGTTTTCCATGTAGATGGAAGAGTAGGCTATCAAGCCCTTTCTTTAGCTCCACATAGGAAAATGCAAGTACAAGGGCGGATGCTGTGAACATTACAATAAACGTGATGAGTCCCACACCCACTTCAGTTAGGAGGTATCCAGTAAAGTAAAACATAAGGTATGCCGCCAAAAAATAGGAAAGAAATCTTCTCATATGGGGAGGTATGCTTCCATAGAAGGATATAAAGGTGGAAGTAGCTGCGGGGCGGATGAAGGCGCTCCTTTCTTTCATTAGTGCGGGGAAAAGGCGCTCAAAGATGTGTTCAATCTCCTTTTCCCTTCTTATAAGAACCCCTGCTATGAGGGTAGTTATAATAATGGCGAGAAACATACCACCCATCATGTCTGCAGCGTGGGGGAGACTGAGCTCTTGGGCTACAGCCGAGAAGAAGAGGGAGAACTCTCCCAAGGGCAGCATAAGGATCCCCAATCTAAGTGCTCTCTGGGGTTCTATACCAAGGAGAGGTCCCATAAACAATACCACGAATACCTGAACCCATACGGCAATAGACGCAAGGATCCCAAGGGCTATGGCTAGGGGGGAGAACGATATGAGGTACTTCAACCCCAGGGAAGTAAAGAAGAACATTACAAAGAAGTGCCTGTATTGAGTCATTCTTTCATAGAGATAGGAGGATAGGTTGGTGTTTGCAAGGGCTAAACCAGCAAAGAACGCTCCCAAAACTGGAGAGATGCCCAAAAGGGAAACTCCATATGAGAAAAGGGTTATAAGCCCCAGGGCATAGAGAGGTATATACTCCTCCTTCACATACTTTCCTAACTTTGAGAAGAGACGCCACACAAGGAGAGTACCCAACACGAACACCATAAATGCAAGGGCAAAGGTATGGAAAAAGACCTTTATTACGGGGATTTCTACGTTTATCATGCTAAGAAGGTAGGCTATGAAGAAGATTGAGAGAATGTCTTCCAATACAAGCATGGACATGGCAACACGTGCCTCTTTTCTATTGCTCCACCCCTTCTCCAGAATTGCATGGGATATAATGGCTGTGGAGCTGCCGGCAAGAGCTGCACCCACCACAAATGCCTCCAACATGTTAAAGCCTAGCCCCTTTGCTATAATAAAGCCAAGTAAAAACACTGCACCACTCTTTATCGGGGAAAGAAAAATGGCATAGGTTCCGGCCTCTCCAAACTTCCTAGGATCCATCTTTAGCCCTGTAAAGAAGAGAAGCAGTATAATACCTAAGGAAGCAAAGAGATCCACTATTTCAGAGCTCTTTATGAGATCCAGCCCCTGAGGGCCGAGCAGTAGACCGGATATGAGATATCCTACAATGGAAGGTATACCTACAAACTCTACCAATGTACCCAAGAGAAGGGACAGGAAGACAATGGCACCAAACTGAAAGAGGAGGTCGTATTCTCCGAGCGCCACACAATATAGAGAAGGGAGAGGGATTTAATAGTTGAGGGCTGGCGTATCTACTGGGAGGTGGCAGCTCTCTTAAGCTCCCTCAGGAGCTGGGCTGGTGAATGTATGGGATATGGTAGCTTTTCCACCAGCTCCTCCGCAGGCTTCCCCTCCACATCTATACCTTTTAACCTACTCTCGAGTAATTTTGGGTCAGATATGGGAAAGTCTATACCCTTTATACTTTTTAATACAAGCACTGCCCACGGAACTACCTCAAGGGCTTCAAGTATACTCTTAGAAGAGTCTATGGTTATGTGCAGGTCCTCTCCTGCCTTTAGCCTTTTCCAAGCCTCCTTTGCAAGGCCCCCAGCAATATGTTCATCGAGCTTCTCTATCTCTCCCATGATCTTTTTCATTACCGCCTCTGGATCCGCAGATAGGATTCTTTTCACAGTTTGGGTAGATATACCAAGGAAGGAAGCAATATCCTCATCAGATGCCATCTTTTTATCCCTCAATACTACTGCATAGGAAGCTGCCATAAGAGAAGGCACCCATGTAAGGTTTCTATACTCCACCAATTTTCTAGGTCCTCCCAACAACTCTATGGACCTGTCTCTTATACACATCTCCGAG
>WANZ01000048.1 GCA_015521515.1 Candidatus Iainarchaeum sp. | reverse complement strand
GTTTCTAGGAGTGTCGGTACAAATTCACTACCCATTTCTCTTTTCTTTTTCATCCTTGCCCTAATAGCATGGTTTATTCCACCGGATGGCTTCCTTTTACTAATACCATGCCATACACCCAACCTCTCAACCCCCAAAACTTTTAACCCTTAGTATCTCCGTGGAGTTAGATTTTTAAATCTTACTATATTCGCCTCTTCACAATATCCTCAACCCGCACCTTGTAAACATCTTCCACCGTTCTTCTCCTTTCTATAGCCTCTTTTAAAATATCTTCTGCACACTGAGGGCAGAGCACCTTTAGATAGAAAATAGATTGGGATGGCTGAATTCCTTTTCCACTTTCTATTGTAATGAAATCATTTAATCCTGCTCTTTTTCCTGTATACACAAAGGCATGCTCTCCAAAGTGTTTTAATACATCACCTGTCCACTCCTTAACGTTTTGGGGTAGTTTCTCTTCCAAACCGTGGGTTGAACCTACGTGAGGGTAGAAGAACAACAGCGGGATGGCCACCTTTCCCTTTACCCTAATATCACCCTTCTTTAGACCCTCTAACAGCTCATCAAAGGTGGAAGGCTTGTTGCCCCAAAAATATTCATTAAACTCTTGGAGAAGATGATTCTTTATATCTTCTGAGGCTGGATGATCCTCTATGAAGTGTATAATGTAGTCCTTCAGAAATTGGGAAAGGGGAACATATACATCCCGTTTTGATGTTATGCCTAGTTCCTTCATAATATTTATTTTTGCTGTATAAAGATCTTCCCCCTCCCCCACATCTACCAGCTTTCTGAACATCTCAAAAGATTCCTCTGCCTGAGGTTCTTTGAAGCCCATCTCCCTAAACATTTCCATAAACTTTTCGGGGAACCTATCATCCCTGTAGGGTACGTATACCTCCCTTTTCTTCCCTTCCCTCACCCTTATAACAGGTTCTAATGTTAGATCTTTCAGCATTTTGTTCTTGTTCTCTCCACGTTTGCCCAACAAACTAAGTTGATAGTTTTTTGTCTCTAAAAATGGAGGATTTATTCTCATTTCTAGTCCCTTGGTGATAGTATCTCCCACCACATGGAAAATCTTCCCTTCTCCATACAGATGTTCCAGTAGTGCATCTGACCTCGCCTTAGAATCTAGATCGCCTGACGGGATGGTAGGGTTGGCGTGCATGCCACTATTGAATACCGCATTGGACATGGGGTGATTGGGATGGTGTGGGTATACATACCAGTGTTTTGGAAGAGGGTGGTCCTTTAGCCATGTCTTGTGTTTCTCCTTTAGTAGGTTTCTAATATACTCCATCAATAATTCTCACCACATTTCTCCATTTAAGGTTTTCAACCTCTTCACTACTCCACCCCATATACCTTAGCCATTTAAATACCTTTTCAAAATCCTCGTAACGCTTTAGTGTTCCTAGCTCACTCCACTTCAGCCCCAAAAAGTCCGTACCTATTCCCACAGATTCCTCCCCGGCGATTCTCTTTATGTGGTTGTAATGTTTTGCCAAGAGATAGGGGGTGTGTGCTCCCCAGTCTTTATCAACAAATATACCTATTACTCCTCCGACCTCTCCTACCCATCTAATGACCCTATCTGAAATATTCCGCTCCACATCCACAAACCTCTTCAGTCCTGTATGGCTCACTATAAACGTTCTATCTGTTTCATAAACATCCCTTATGACACCCTCGGGTGCATGTGCCATATCCAAAATAATATTCTCTTTCAACAGTCTGTATCCTGTCTCTTTTAGTCCTTTGTTATCACCAAAAACGTTTTCCTTTTCCCAGAAAGGTCCGATACTTTTAACTCCAAGAGAGATAACTCTTTTTACGTCCTCATATCCTTTAGACCATCCCATTCCCTCCATATGAAGTATATATCCTTCTCTCCTCTCATAGGGGTGAAATCCCCACTTTCTAAGGAATTCCTTTGTCTTTTCCACAGAAGAAATCGGATCTTTTTCATAAGAATAATTATTTGGGTCTATAGGACATACAGAGGCGAAGAATATCCTGACGCCTGCCTTTTCCATGGAAGGTATATCTACACTTCTCCTCATTTCCCTATCAAAGGGCCCCTTCTCCATCTCCAAATATTCCGGATACTGAATGTAGTCATATATGTCTACATGCATATCCGCCATCATCTGTTACCACCTGTCACCACCGTGAGTATATCCCCATGAAAGAGAGTGTTGTACTTTTGTATTGCTGCCAAACCACTTACTCCACTAGGCTCCCCCATTGATAGGAAGGGTTCTACATCTCTATCCTCTATGAATAGCGGGACATCTAGGGTACTTCTCAACTCCTTTAGCATCTCTACCCTCATATAGGGTATGCCGCCTGCTATACCCTCCAGCTCCGTTTTAGGGTAGTCTTCCATAAACACTATACCATATATGATGGTCTTCACGAGTTGGGGAGCCTTTACAGGCTGAACACCAAACACCTTTACATGCTTGCCCATCTCCATAGCCATATCCTTGTATCTTTTACCCATACCTACCAAGATGCTGCCTGTACCAATAGGAAGCACCACATTATCAAGGAAGCCTACCTGCTCAGCCACCTCCACCGCAATAGATGAGATCCCTTTGAGTATGAGGGGATGTGTAGGTTCTACGAAATCATCCCGCTTTGATGCATACATAAAGGCTTCTTCGTAGGTATTTCCCCTTACAAGAAGGTTTGCTCCCAAAGATTCTATCTTTTCTATCTTTTCCTTTGGTGTCCCTTCTGGAACAACCACATTTACAATAATATCAAGCTCTTTTCCAACCCAAGCAGCTGCAATACCAAAGTTTCCAGAGGATGCTACAGTTATACTCTCAGGGCCCTTAGAGAGCACGTAATTCAGAATACCTCTTACTTTGAAGCTGCCGGCTACCTGCTTATCCTCCCTTTTTATAACTACATCATGCCCCCCGATCCTCATCCTTTCCACGGGGGTCATACGTATATACTCGGCGATTTCGCGCACCAACTCCATGTTAAAAACCCCCTGGGAAAAGGAGGTGTTACCACAGTATCAGTATAAACAGAAATAGTATACCGTAGCCCTGTATTACCTCCCTAAGGGCTACGGTGGTTTTCATGGCCAATATTATTGTTCTTCATCTTTATAAACCTTGCCCTCCTCAAAGGGGGAGGTTATAACCTCCCTTATCTCCTTTGCCCGTTTTTCCCCCACACCTTCCACTGTTGCCAACTCCCTCTCCGATGCTGTAAACACCCTTTCAACAGTTTTAAAATGTCGCAATAGCTCTCTCGCTAGCTTTGGGCCTACACCAGGAAGACTTTCCACTATAAATAGCTGCATCTCTGGTTTTGTAAGAATTTTCTTTTCTCCTCTAATCCTTGGCAGTCTGTTTCGTTCTATCTGCTCCCTCTTGGCTACTATCTTAATGAAATTGTAGGTATCTTCCGCTCCCTCTGTAAACACTACCGGAATGCCATAATCCACAGAAAGGGATGCTATAGCTCCCCTGATAGCATTAGGATGTATACTTCTACCTCCGTTCCTTCCCTCTACCACTATGATAGGCCTAGAAAATGTTTCTGATAGTTCTTTAGCCTGAGAAAATAACCTGCCATCTATAATAGAATCTACAAGATCTTTGTAGCTCTTTCTTTCTATTACTACCCTGTCGCTAAGGATGTAGTCACCCACGGGTAGCTGTTTTACCACAACATCCACCTCTGGGTCCAGCATAAGCAATCTAAATACCTCGCTAGAACGTTCTCTCTGGTCTACAAAAACGGACAGTTTGGCTTGCTTCTTTGGAGTTACATAATCTAGAAGACTTCTCTGGGTAGCTTCAATATTTAGTGTTTTTCTGAGCTTTTTAAGCGTATCTATCATCTTTCTTTCCCTTACCTTGGCTGCCCACATGTATGCCTCATCCCTTGTTCCCTTTCCTACCAGCACTATAACTCTTCCCTTACCAAACCTCCCAGTTCTCCCTCTTCTCTGTATCCACCTTATCTCAGATGGTACCGGCTCATAGAGGATTACTAGATCTACAGCTGGTATATCAAGACCCTCTTCGGCTACAGAAGTAGCTACAATTACATTTATCTCTCCCTGTCTTAGCTTCTCTATAACCGTTTTTTGCTCCTTCTGACTCATCCCCTTTCTCCCGTCCCTTGAAGCCTGTCCTATAAATGGAGAGGGTTTGATATTATCCAATCCCTTTAGCGCTTCTAGTATAACATCCACCGAGTCTCTATATTGTACAAATACAATAGCCTTTGATTGGGGTCGTTGCTTAAAGAAACGGGACAGCTCCTCTCTTAGTACGTCGAGTTTTCTATGGATATAGCCCTCTTCTTTTAACTTCTTTGCCAACTCAATAGCATTTCTTACATTTTCGTCTTTTATAATCTCCTTTGTGCTCCTAGGGGCTTTTGGTGATAGGGATCTCAGCCTTATCCTCTCCATAAATTCTAGGAAAGGCTGGGTTCCCTGGGCTTCCAACAACTCTAGCGCATGATCCAGCTTAACAAGAGAGGATGATAGTACAAGGGCCTCTCTTGTAATGTCATTCAACTCCTCCTTCATGATAGAATTTTGAAGCTCTATGTAGTCCTTTCTACTGTATTTAGCCGGGTCGGAGCTCTCTATAATACCAATTTCCTTTAATTTTCTAAGCCTATCCCTTATCGCATTTTTTAGATACCTTATAGCTTCCATATGAAGAGGATGAAGCTCTATCTCTTTCCATTCTATTGCACTCCCATGAATGTATGGTCTCACATCCGGATCGTAGGGTGTCTTTATCTCCACGTTTCGTATGTACAGGTTTTCCATTACCTCACGTATCTTTTCTGGTTCTCCTCCCGGAGAAGCTGTTATAGCCAAAATAAGGGGGTGTTCTGCCTCCTCCATGTACTTCTTTGCAATATACACATAGGAATAATTACCAACTGCTCTATGTGCCTCATCAAAGATTACAAGTACCACATCTCTAAGATCCAATCTTCCTGTTAGTATATCATTCTCCACAGTTTGAGGCGTTGCTACGATAATTTTTGAGTTCTTATACAGTTCTTCTCTCTTCTCAGGAGAATGGGATCCTGTCACTGCCGAGATCTTCTCCACCTTTAGAAACTTGGATAGTGTATCTGCGTGTTGCATCACGAGTGGCTTGGTTGGTGCAAGGAACAGTACCCTGCCTCCGGGGTACCTCCTCAATCTTTCGGCGATAACAAGGGTTGCTATAACCGTCTTTCCTAAGCCAGTAGGAGCTACTATGAGCGTGTTACCCTTTTCAAGTGTCCGAACTGCCAACAGCTGCTGATAAAGGCGCACCTCCAGTGTGTTTTCTTTTATAAGCGGGTGTTTTACATACTCAGGTGATGGACCCCTCTCCATTTGTATACATTCATCAGGATAGTGCTTAACAAAGATTTTGCCATGAGGAGGTAGGAAAAGCGAAAACTATTTATATAAGCGTCTCATTAATATAATCACGGAGGTGGAAACGATGGGCGAGCTTCAGCTTGCTCCTGTAGACAGGCTGATAAGAAAGGCTGGTGCACAGAGAGTATCTGACGAGGCTGTAAAGGTACTGGCAGAGGTACTGGAGGACATAGCTGTAAAGATAACACAGGCTGCAGTAAACTACGCTAGATATGCAAAGAGAAAGACGGTAACAGCTGAGGACGTAAACCTAGCCTACAAGACTCTCTTTGCATAAAGGGGTTTCCCCCTTTCTTTCTTCTTATATTTCTGTTTCCTCTAACAAGGGTTTTGCATTAAACCCCTCTCTTCTCAAATAGTGGGCAGATTCCCTTGCATTGGCACCGTATGTTAATACCATCTCTGGAGATACCTGCTCCACAAATTCTACTGTTTGTTTCCAGTCTGCATGGGAAGAGATGGGGAGCTTGGAGTTCCACCCTGACACACGTATAGAGATATGTGGTATCCCGTTCTGTACCTCCATGGCCCTTACTATATCCCCCATACGGGGCGGAAAGATGTAAACCCCCTCCCCCATAGTAGCCATCCTATCCTTTAGTCCAATTGCAGCATTTATTTTGTGAATAGTCTCAGTAACGTATGGCACTATCCCATAACTGTTTAGTAGTGCTGTCATCTCCTGCGCTTTTCCTAGTTCGTATGCTAATAGTACGACATTCATCCCTCTTTCTCGATATCTACGTATCCTCTCCATAAGAAGCTTGTATAAATCCCTCCTGGGCGGAAATACATACTGAGGAGTTCCAAATGTGGTATCCATTAGAAGGATATCTGCTCCTTCTACGTCCGATCCCCTTACAACTATATCACTTTCAAGCTTAAAGTCTCCAGTCACAAGCACGTCCTTGCTTCCCGGGATGTAAACCATATTGGATCCTGGAATGTGTCCTGCGTGAAGAAACATGATATCTTCTGTTGGATACAGTTCTACACCCCGTATTCTTGCATAAATACTTGTTTCTTCTGAGGAAAGGGCAGGCACCCTTCTTGCAGCTTGCATATGATCCCAATGTGCATGGGTGACAATATGAATCTTCCCCTTCTGGGGAGTGGGCACATCGATGGCATACCTACCTATTACCACCCCACTACCCACTGGATAAACCCTCATCCTTCCACACCCATTATCCTAAGAAGGAACTGAATGAAATCCTCTAAGGAAGAAGGAGCATCCTCATAGGATGTATAGAATATCCTAACATCTTTTTCCATAAGTCTATCCACTATAGGCGCCATTAACGGTTCTGTTCCTTTTTTTGGGGCCAAAACTGCCACATTTAGCCCATCCTGTACTCCACGGGGCAATTCAAACTCATTTTCTACCCAAGAAAAGGTTATGCTTATAGGAGATACCTTAGATTTTAACACATCGCTTACTTTTTCCTCCCAGTCGTCCAGCTCCGCATTTTTATGAATAATTATGTTTACCTTCACTCTGCTATAACATCTTGCATGTTTATAAAATTAGTGGAAGGGGGCGACGGCTTCCCGGACTTCCCGGCGTTTCCGCCAGTACCATCCGGGACGTGGGCGGGCTTAACTTCCGGGTTCGAAATGAGACCGGGTGTTTCCCCGCCACTATGGCCGTCGACCCAATGTTGATGGGGTAGCAAAATCCTTTTATTGTTTACCTTCTACCTCTTCTAACATCTTCTCTAGCTTTTTAATAGCCTCTTCTATTTCTTTCTCACTCTTTGCACCTGCACAAATGAGTTTTCCATTCTTGAATAGCAGTATTGTGGGGTTGCCTTCGTTCATACGTATGATGGCTCCGGGAAATTGTTCGGGTTCGTATTCTACGTTGTCCATCATCTCTGCCAACATGTAAAGGTCTATGTCTTTCACATTTTCGAGAGACGCAGATGCTACAATGTTTTCTATCTGGAAAGAAATCTTGTCCGGATCTGGTAATTTTAACTCGGGGACAGCCTCTCTTATCTCTTCCACGGCTCTTTTAAGTGCTTTTCTTACACCCTCCTCTGTTCTTGTACCTGTACATATGACCTTTCCATTCTTAAAGATGAGAAGAGTAGAGGGTGGGTCTGATATCCTCACAATTGCTCCGGGAAATTGTTCGGGTTCGTATTCTACGTTGTCCATGTTTAGGGCAAGATTAAATAAATCGATGTCCGCATCTAGGTTTGCGTAGGCTACAATATTTTCCACGCGATATTTTACCTTCCTACCCCCCTCGCCCATTACCACTAACTTATGGTGTGGTGTTTTTAAAAAGGGGTTACATATAGGAAAACCTCAAAGCCGATGCTGAGAATCCTCCGTGCATAGAGGTACGAGGGCGTACCTTTATGAGGAGATTTCTCTCCGTTATATCATCAAGGGCCACTGCAAGGCCTTTTTCATGACCCATGGTCTTTATCTCCTCTGAAAGGCTCCTTCCCACGTATGTTGGCTTTATATCTGCTAGAGCGTCTAGATCTATCTTGCTTGTAAGTCTATGGGATATGAATATGTCGGTTTGAGTTATTATATCTCTGTCCAGATCGGATGGTTGTTGAGTGGCCAGTATAAGACCCAAACCGGGCTGGCGTCCCAACTTTGCCCATGCCCGAAGCACTTCTCTTGAAGGGGATTCCTCACGTTGTCCTGCAAATAGATGCCCCTCATCCACCATGAGCCACACAATGGGGTATGTTGATACAGGCTCACCCCTTATTATGCTTGCATCTTCCTCCTTTTTTGCCATAAGTCTCTCTTCCATGAGTTTTCTACCAAGTACTGCTAGAAAGATTCGTTGCAATCTCACACTACTTCTAAATGTGCTAATATCCATATTTATGATCCTTCCGCCCCGTACATAGGATAGTACAGAAGGTGCATTGTCCACAATAAATCGCTTCCTACGTATGTCCTTTAGAAGAGAGGAGATATACCTACATTCTGGAGTGTTATCACACTCTCTCAACATTCCCTCTATTGTTCCCCCTCCTTTTTCATACACATCCAGAAATGCCCCTTGGAGATTGGGGTCACGTGTGATGTTTAGAAGCTCAAACCACTCATCTAACCCAATTTCATCACTCCTTAGCGAAATAACTCCATCCACTTTTATGCCTGCGTTTATGTATCGCTCTCTACTCTCGTAGGGAACAAGCAGCATAAAGTTCTCCAATCCTCTAGGTGATAATCCCCACCCAGCTTCCTTTGCCGGATACCTCGACGTCCAGAACACACCAAGCGTGTCTATCACGAGGAGAGATATATGGGATCTTATAGAGTATGGCATTCGATCAAATTCCTCCATAACGACCCCCATTGTGTAACTCTTTCCATATCCTCGCTTCCCCATAATTAAAACTACGTGAGACTGGGAAATATCCATCATAACCGGTCTTCCGAGGGCTATTTTATCTCCCTTTCCCAGTACTACCCTTCCTATGTAGGCCATCCCTCTGTACCCAAACGTTTTTATGTCTGTCTCCTTTCTACCAAGTGCTATGGGTACCTCTTGCACACTTTTCTATGGTGTTTCATCTTTTTAGAGCCACCCTTTCCTCTTTGTTCCTACAAAGTTGAAAAAAGAAAGGGGGCGAGGGAGGTGGAGTGTGCGGAGGTGGATCCGATGGGCGAGCCCCCTATGAAAGCGTGAAGTATACCTTCTTTCCTTTTCTTATTTTGCGAAGTATACCTCTTTTATGTAAGTTATTTAGGCGCGCAGATGCACCATTAAGCCCCCTATACCCGAGGGCTTCCTTCACATCCTCCGCAGTAACATATCCTCTTTCTCTGATGAGCTCCAGTATCTTTTCATCCTGCTCTGCTAGATCCTCTACATTTTCTCCTTTTTCTTGTTTCAGTAGCTGCAGTATTTCTTCCAGGAGTTTATTTGTGCGCCTACGTTCCTCAATGAGAGTGGTGAGCAGTAACACTATGGTGGCATTGTCTGCCCTTTCTAGTAAGGGTTTTATATCAGCAAGTTCTTGTATGATGGTATCACGATCCTCCATGTTATTTCATGACATGTCATGACACTATATATTGTTTCCCTTAGAATATCTAACTCCCCATTTGTGGGGAGTTTACTCTACAAACTCTATACGTACCTGCTTATTTAAAAGTACCTTGAGTGCCTTCTCCATATCCTTAAAGGGGAAGGGAAGGAACTTGGCATCCCTCCGGAGGATATAGATGGTATAGGACGGACCAGATGGTGTCATACCCCTGCTGACCCCTATTACTCTAACTCCAGAGAAGAGATCCTGCACCGTTTTCTTCTCATCCACATCCACTTCTACTATCC
>WANZ01000047.1 GCA_015521515.1 Candidatus Iainarchaeum sp. | reverse complement strand
GTGCTTATAGATCCCGACGAGACAGGCTATGAGGAGGCAGCAAAAGTAGCAAAGGAGGTGGAAGAAGGAGGAGCAGATCTCATATTTATAGGAGGTACCGTAGGAGTACAAGGAGAACTACTAGACTCCACCGTCAAACGCATAAAAGAAGAGGTTGACATTCCTGTAGTGCTTTTTCCCGGAGATATATCTGGTATAACAAAGTACGCAGATGCCATACTCTATATTTCCCTTCTAAACTCAAGAAATCCCTACTATATTACGGGGGCTCAAGCTCTTTCAGCTCCCATCATACTAAGATATGGCTTGGAGGTTATACCCACAGCCTATCTCATTACGGAACCTGGACATGAAACGGCTGCAGGATGGGTGGGTGATGCAAGACCTCTTCCAAGGAGAAAACCTTCTATAGCAGCCACATATGCTCTTGCGGCAAAACTAATAGGATTTAAGATGGTATATCTTGAGGCTGGCTCCGGTGCATCCTATCCTGTAGATGTTAAAATAGTGTCTGCTGTAAAGAGGGCTATTGGTGATTTTCCATATCTTATTGTGGGAGGAGGTATAAGAACACCAGAGGTAGCCAAGGAACGGATAGAGGCCGGCGCCGATATTATTGTTACAGGTACCATAGTGGAGGATGTGGGGGATGTGAGAAGCACAGTAACATCCTTTTCAAAGCTTATACACTCTATTGAGAAATGATGATAGAGATAGATGGTAGCTTAGGTGAAGGTGGAGGCCAGATACTAAGAACCGCTCTTTCTCTGTCCGTAATACTAAGGAAGCCGGTTAAAATATACAACATAAGGAAGAAACGTAGAAAACCAGGCCTTAGGCCACAGCATTTGGTGGGTCTAGAAGTGCTTAGAAGGATATCTAATGCCAGGGTAAGGGGTAATTATGTGGGTTCAGAAAGTATTGTTTTTCACCCAAGGACCATAAGACCTGTTACGCTCTCAGTAAATACGGGAACCGCTGGCTCTGTATCCTTGGTAATTCAGGCTATACTCCCAGCCCTTCTCTTTACAGGAGGCATATCAAGGATAAAGATTACAGGAGGAACGGATGTAGGCATGGCACCCACGGTGGACTACATAAAGAGGGTGATATTCCCAGCACTTCATCGAATGGGATCTTCCCCATCCCTTGCCATTCTAAGAAGGGGATTTATGCCAGTTGGAGGAGGATCAGTGGTTTTGGAGGTTCCTAGTATAGGAAATCCCCTCCGTCCCCTGCACCTTACAAGAAAAGAGAGGGGGGAGATGGGTGGTATATTAGTGTGTGGTAAGGTTTCGCCATCTCTATGTAAGAGGATGGCCAGTGTACTGGGAGAGGTGGAGGTGGAACAGCATGATAATGTCCTATCTTCGGGGGCCTCCATAACTTTATGGAAGGAAGGATACGCTTATGGTGTATCTGGAGTATTAAAGGCCTCAGATTCTCCAGAGGGGTTTGCCCACAATATGAAGGAATTATTTGAAATGTACAAAGAGTTTCCGGTTGATAGTCATGCAGCAGATCAGCTAGTAACGTTTCTTGCCCTATCCAAGGGTGTGTCAAAACTGTTATTCCCAAAGGTTACAGGCCACCTGAGGACCAATCTCCGTATCATACAGGTGTTTACAGATATCAACTACAGGATAGAAGGCAGTAGGGAGGGATATATGTTAACAGTGGAAGGAGCTGGATTGGATCCAGAGGAAATAGCGATGCAAGAAAGATGAAGGGCCCCAAACGAGGCAGGTTATAGTACACTCTTACCCTTTTGATTCCCTTAGAAATCAAAAGTTCCTTATCTCCACTTTCTATAACTCTTTTGTTCCACCCTTCTGGGATTTCTGCAAGCACATCCTCCTGCCTAAGGTCTTCTACCGGAACTTCCTTCACAAAAATGTCCCTCCTCCTTTGTAGTAGGGCAGAAGCCAATAATGTGGATAGGAGAGGAGGTAGAAGAGGAAAAAATATACCCCATCTGAGGTTGTAATATATACCATAGAAAAGAGTAGCCAAAAGTATAGCCCAGATAAATATCATACCTATACCCCACCCTGCAAAAGGTATTACTGACAGTAAAAGAAGCACATCACCACCACCAGTTATTCCGTATCTGTAAAAAAGATACCCAATAGATCCGTAGAGGAGAAACGGTATTATCAACGTTTGGTTGAATGTCAATGTATAAAGTATAGATAGCGTTACTGAAGGTATGGTAATCCAATCGGGAATCTCCCCTGTAATCGCATCCCATATACCCCCAATAAGTGTTATTATTTGCCACAAGGTCTACCACCCTTTACTTCCATAATATCTAACCCTTCCACTATACAAGGGCTCCCAATCAACTCAGAGAGGGAGGGTGACGTTCTTCCGTCATCTCCTGTAATGAGCTCCTTTATGTATAGCCCTTCCTCTGCCTCTATAGTGAGTACTGCTCTGTGATCATCCTCTACATACCAGGAAATGCTATAAACCCTCCTCTTTCTGACCTTGTCAGCTCTTCTGTGTGACACTCTTGTGGGAGTTTGTTGTGTGATAATCCCTCTTAACTTAGAGGCATTCTCTATATTTTCCAAGGATTTACACCTGATGCGTACTCTGTAAACCTTTCTATATCCTGATTCTTTAAGCTCTCTTACCTCCCTTTTGGAGGAGGGGAATAGGCATAGCACCTCTATTTTACCCTCCCCGTGGCTATTTATCTCCCTTAGAACAAAATCCAATGGTACAAACCGTTTCCTAGGTTCTATGATTTCTATAACAAAGGGTCTGCCTCCTCCCAGCATTTTCGCATCAATATCCTCTCTTCCGGCGGCATGAAGTTTTGTATCTCTCCCCATAAACAACCCTAGTAGTATGTCTGCCATATAGTATTCTACCGTCTCCTTCCACTGTCTTCCTGTATAATCGCAGTGTTTACATCCTTTCCCCTTACAATACCTGCACGGCCATTTACTTTGAGGCATAGGGTGGAACTTTCTATACCTCCCATAAAGGTACACAGGTCTGGGATGGATAGAGATACTTTCATCCTCTGTGTGGAAGTGTATCTCTACATGGGGCTGGTCTGGGCTATACTGTTTACCATACATGCGAGAGACCACCTTGCCCAACTCTCTGTTAATGTGTTTCTTTATGCTCTCCACACCTTCAATAACTCCCACACTGTTCAATAGCATCTCCTCTCTTTCGGATAGCTCGTTGTCAAGAGTGGTACCCACTATGAAGGTGTGAAATTCATAGTTGTACACAGGAACATTCTTTGCAATCTCCTCCAGCCTATAAAATATCCCCCTGCAGAAGTAGCACTCTTTATGCTCCTTTATACCCACTCTTTCCATTACCCTTTTACCCCTCTCATATACAGTCTCTCCATCCTCATTGGGAAATAGTCTACCCACACAGTGTGGACAAATGGGATACCTTTTGGCTACCTCTTTCAGCAGTTTTTCCCTCTCCATATTCCCACATCCAGCAGGTACTGGACTATCGTAACTGTCTGAGAGGCTGTGTATATTACATCTCCTAAGGATATCATCTCTCCTTTGGGGAGAAAGGGGTATCCATTAGGTCCACCTATGTAAAAGTAACACTTATTGGGTACTCTTTTGTCTCCTTCCTCGTGCAGTATAATGCCTATATCTCCGTAAAAACCATTTTTTATGTTAACACCAGAAGGTAATGGTTTGTTCTCATAAAAAAGAGAAAAACACTTTCTTATGTACCCAAATATGCTGCCTTCATCCGGGTGAAGCCCCTTTATTTTTGCAGAATTCATCTCAAGGGTATATGTTTCCTTACCTACGAAGGTAACCCTTGCTATAACATCCCTTCTAAGGGAATGGGAGAGGAAGAGGGCATTATGTATAAATCTCGCTACCTCATCCATTCTCCCCTCTGTTATGCTCTTGGGGAAGGGTTGAATATCTGCCTTTGTGAGGAGATGAAATACTCTCATAACCTGGGTAACCCCCTTATTTTTCCCTTCTTTAGACGTTTAAACAACTTTTCAGCCCTCTTGTAATCTCTTAAGAACTGTCTAACATCTGCCTCAGAGGTTCCAGAACCTCTCGCAATTCTACGAATCCTACTTTCATTTATTATGTCTGGATTTGCCCTCTCCTCCTTTGTCATAGATTTGTATATAGCATCGTATCTTTTCATCTTCTCCTCCATTCCCTCCAGTACATCCACAGGTACATTCATTCCCAGTGCAGAAAGGATTTTGTTTAGAGGACCAGCACCCCTCATTTGCATGAGTTGTTCGTGGAATGTGTTTATATCGAAACGCTCCGGTATCTTTGTTTCCTGAGGAACCATCTCCTGAATGGTTTTTATGTCTGGCACACCTAGTAACCTTTTTACGTATTTTTCAACATCGAACGGTTCAAAGTCTTGGAGTTTCTCCCCCGTTCCTATAAAATATACAGGTATATTAGCTTCTTTGCTGGCCACCAAGGCACCTCCTCCCTTTGCACTTCCATCCATCTTAGTAATTATGATGCCGTCTATGCCTATGCTGTCTTGGAACTTTCTTGCTTCCTCTCCGGCTAGTCTTCCCATGTCTGCAGGTATTACCAGAAATGTTCTATCTGGCATAATGTCCATCTTTAGATGTCTTAGTTCCTCAAGAAGTTTTTCATCAGCAGCTGTTCTACCCGGGGTATCAATAATGGTTACCCCATCATTTCTCACCTCTTCTGTATACTCTATACCTCCTTTCTCTGCCAACTGTTTTAGCTGTTCTTTCGCGGCCGGTCTCTCTGTATCTAGGCTCATTACATAACTCTTTATACCTCTGTTCTTGAACCAGAAAGCTAACTTCACAGCCGTAGTAGTCTTTCCACTCCCATTAATCCCTACAAGCATAATAGTCTGGGGTGATATTTTGAGAGGTCTTCCCACATCCAACAGATTTATAATGTGATTATATATGGCGTATTTGGCTATTTCTGTGGGAGGGATACCAGGATGTTTCTTTAGCTCTTCCTGAATATCTTTTCTTAAACTGTCTGTGAGCTCTTTTACCATTTTTATATCTACGTCTGCCAGTATAAGCGCTCTTTGAAGCTCCTTTATGGCATCCTCCACGCCCTTTCTTCCAAGCAGGGAAAAAACATTCCTTAACCTCTCTAACATCACACCTATGAAGAGAGGAAGTATTTATATCAACTCTTTCACATACTTATCTGGATCAAACGGTTCTAATCCATCAGGATTTTGTCCTATGCCCACAAAAAAGATGGGTAAACCTGTGTATACTCCCACAGTTAGAGGAACCCCGCCCTTGCTATCTATATCGTACTTTGCCACTATAAATCCATCAATAGGTACGTGTTCCTGGAACTGTTTTACCTGTTCAAGTACAGAAACACCCTGTGTTGCATCCACCACCATTATGGTTTTGTCAGCCCCGGAAACGCGTTTTATCTTTTTCAACTCCTCTATAAGATCCTTTCTTGTGTCCTGTCTACCTGCAGTGTCTATGATAATCTTCTCTGCATCAGAGTGTACGGCTTCATAGGCCACGGATGCGGGATCAGCCCCGTACCCCTTTTTAAAAAGGATAAAAGGAACCCTTTTGTTCCATTCTTCGAGCTGTTCAATGCTTCCGGCTCTAAAGGTGTCAGAGGCTGCTATTGCAGTGCGATATCCTTTATTTATAAAGTAGTGTGCTAACTTCACAGCCGTAGTAGTCTTTCCACTCCCATTAATCCCTACAAGCATAATTATCCTTCCTTCTAGAGGAGCTGCTCTTAGCCTTTCCTTAATGAACGAAATGGGATCCTCTGCTTTCTTGAGAAGGTCTATTACGTCTGGGTGTACGTGAGCCTCCAGGAGGTCCATCTCTAGCTCTTCAATACTCTTTTTTCCTCTAAGCTTCTCCAGAATCTTCCCTATCAGCTTCATCTTTATTCCCTTCCCTCTGTAGCGTCTCTAACTCTTCTTCCAACCTTTTTAGAGAGTCCTGCAATCTACGCTCCACACTATTAACGTCTCTTTCAAATAACACACCTACGCCACTATCTACCAGCAATCCTTCAACATTCTTTACTTTTGCATATATGCCTCCTCCGAGGGATACTATAATCTCTGACCCCTCCTTGAGAGCCCTTATTACTTCCAAACCCTTCCTTATCTCCTGTCTGAGTCTTCTGAGTTCTATCTGTCTTCTCTGTATTATATCCTTATTCAACCTTTTCTACCCCCTCTATATAGATGGAGGCTCTTTTCACTTTATGATTTGACCCTATAAGGGAGAGTAGTTTCTCCCTTGCAAGTTTTTCGCTATCAGCTTCTACTGTTTTAGTAAACCTAACAACTTTTCCACCTTTTCTGAAATACCCCTTTATTCTGAACATCATGCTATCACCCCAGCACATCCTCAATCTTCATGAGCTCTACAGGAGTAGTCTCCCCTCCTACAAGGGCTCCCTTTCTATTGGCTACTATACCATTTCTCACAAAGGGATCCCCTTTGTTTACTGTTATAAAGGTACCTCTAACCTTTAACGCTTTTTCTATGTTATTTTCTTCCTTCTCTAAAGAAGGATGGGCAATGAATCCCTTATCAGTAGCTACAATGGATGCTCCCACCACTTCTATATCTGAAAGGTTTGTATGGAGAAGAGGGATGTTCAAGAACTCCTCTAAAATCTTCTTTGCCCTTTCAGATACGGAGCGGGAAACTATTCCACCCTTGGAATTTAATGCTATAAGATTTCCTAAGGCTGTTACCCTATCCTTCAATATAAGTACTTCCAGTCCTTCTTTCTCTAAAGCTCTTACCTCCTCCTCTTTTATGATCCATGGTACTACTATCTTTTTCCCCACCCCTACAGTGAACACTCCCACTAAGGAGCTACCCCCAATCCTTGTCTGGATAACGTTGACATCTAGTACCTCCTGTACATGTTTTATATCTCGATCCTTTAGCGTGTCTGGTACAAGCGCAACCTCATCGGTAGACATTACAAAAATACCTATATTAGGTGTTTTTACCAGTCGCAGCATCCTCCTTCATCTCCGGCAGTCTTACGAATGCTGTTTCATCCTTTACCTCTATATTAACCTCTATAACTCTGGGTTTCTCTCTCCATATAAGAACATTTAGCTTTTCATCTATCTTCACATCCTTTACCTTTGCCTTTTTTTGAATAAAATGTTTGAGGAATTTGATATAGGTTTCTTGTTTGGCTCTTCTGCCACCCTTCCATCCATACTTTATGGGTATTTTCACTCTATCAACCTCCTAGCCCTTCTACCAAGATCTGTTTGTCTCCAGCTAACCTTTCCAAACCTTGGGAGGATACGCTTTCTGGCCTTGAGATACGTCCATACCGGAGCCCTTAGACGCTTCTTTCTAAGGGACCAGAGGAGCTTTTTCATCAGGGGGTCTTTGTGCTTTGCCATACTATCACCCTATTTTCTCAATATCTTTATGCGCGTCTCCTTCTTTTTACCCCTCAGATTGTCAAGTATCTTAATGAGCATGTTCTCATCCACCACCCTGTTACCCGTTTGGTAGGCATACAACACCGCCTGTACAGCCTTGGAATACAGCTCAGGGTTTGCATATTTAACTCTTTCCAGCCTTTCAAAGGCTTCCTTTGTAGTAGCCCTTCTGAGCATGGCCTTCAATTGGAGTAGGGCGTATCTTCTTTCTTCTTCATTTTCCATCCTTCTTATCCCCCATTGATAGTTTGGTGGCCACCCTATCTACAAGAGAAACACCTTTGGGCGTGAGGGATCTGCCCCTCTTGTCCTTCTTCACAAGACCTTTTTCCTCCAGCTGCTGAAGAATAGTCCTTATTATCTTTCCTCCAGCATCCTTTCTCTTTTCTGGTTTTACACCTCTATTCTTTCTTCCTCCGTAGTAGGTTCTCAGCCTTGCCACACCCACAGGGCCATCAAGGTACAGCCTCCTCATGATGGATGCCGCCCTAAGGTACCACCAGTTGTCCTGCTGTGGTAGCCTCTCCTTGTGTGCACCAGTTTTTACAAACCTTGCCCAATCTGGCATCTCTATTATACCTTCAAGTTCCTTTGCAAGGGCTTCCACCAGTTTTTCCCCCTGCACGTCGTATGCTGTGGCCATCTCTATCCCCATTGAGAAAGGAAGAGAACATTTTAAAACCTCTCTACGATCTTCTTCAACCGGGACCTTGCAATATCTGCCACCCCTATACTATCCTTTATGATAGATATAACCTGTGGCCGAGACTCTGCTGACTTCCTTATGACCATAAAAATGTCCTCTCCCTCCTTTGTTCTCATATGAACTCCCACCCTTCTAAATCCTCCTACCTTCCGTAGGGTACGTCTAAAGTTTCTCTCGTCCTTAGCTTTTCTCCTTATGAAACTGTTAAACTCCTCATCATCCACAACAAACCTGAATGGAATATTTCTCATCTCCCTCTTTACATACTCATAGAAGTTCTCTCCCATTCTCCTGTTCACCCTCTCGGAAATGTGTGTATCGTCACCTACATCAGCTAGTTTCTCCTCCAGAAATATCTTTTCTACCTTATCCTGGAGGTACTCCAAGTTTTTATTATAGAATACCCGCGGGATCAAGTATTTCGCTTCCTTAAATGTAGTAGAAGTCCTCACAATTTTTCTAATATCCTCTTCTTCCATATAGAAAACAGGGATCTATAGATTTAATAGTATGCGCCGGCCGGGATTCGAACCCGGGTCGTCGGCGTGGCAGGCCGACGTCCTACCAGGCTAGACTACCGGCGCACATCCATTATGGAATAGGATAATGGTTAAAGCACTATTCTATAGAGATAGAAGGGTGAAGATTACCAAGGAAAGCGGACGTGTTTTGGTACTGTCTGGTATATTGGTGGTGATTTTGGGGGTAGCATTCTTTATATATAGATTGTATGAGATGGGAAGCATTTGCTCCTCTGACATGTGTAGCACTTTTTGCCCCCACACAGAGATACCCCTAGTATTTTTACTATCCCTGGCAATTGGTGTCATACTAACTCTGATAGGGATGTATCTCCATAGAAGAGCACCTCAGACAAGAATTTATGTTGCAGACACCGTACCTTTGTCCGAGGACGAAAGAAAAATTGTGGATATACTAAAAAAGGAGGGAGGTATAGCCTTTCAGAGCGACCTTGTAGAGAAAACAAGCTTTTCTAAGTCAAAGGTTAGTAGACTGCTGGATAGGCTTGAGGCAGAGGGTATAATAGAGCGTAGAAGAAGAGGTATAACAAATGTTGTGATACTGAAACTGGGTTGAAACATAGTATTATAAAGGGTTGAAAACCCCATCTTCTCATGTGGTTTGACGGGGTGAATGGAGTGGCCTGTGGTATGGAAACCCTAGGGTTTGGTTTTGCTGGTATAAATGCTATACTATTTACATTGCTATTGGTAGGCCTTGTACTGTTGGTATTCCTGGGTGTAATAAAACTGGCTAGATCTATGTAAGGTGATAGAATGCAACACCACCATTGTTGTGAGCATACAGAGAAACATACATCACATATGGAAGAGTGTGAACACTGTCATCCACACAAAGAGCACCACCACGATCACTCTCACCACTCTCACCACCACAATGAAGAGGACTTCAAGAAGCGTTTCTTTGTATCGTTGATATTTACAATACCAGTGCTGATACTTTCTGGACCAATAAACATTCTGGACATTCCATTTGAATGGATAGTGGTAACACTCCTTTCATCTGTTGTATACTTCTACGGAGGTAAGCCTTTCTTTGAAGGTGCCCTATCGGAGATTAGAGCTAAAAGACCCGGTATGATGACATTGGTAGCCTTTGCGATCACATCTGCATTCATCTATTCAGTGTTTGGAGGAAACTTTTTCTGGGAGCTTACAACCCTTGTGACTGTAATGTTGTTGGGCCACTGGATAGAGGCAAAAAGCATATCTACTGCTATGAAGGAGCTAAACATACTCCAGCATCTTCTTCCATCAACCGCTCATAAAGTTGTGGGTAATAGGGTGGTAGATGTACCTCTCCACAATTTGAGGGTGGGGGATGTGGTGATAGTTAAGGTTGGAGAACGTATACCGGTGGATGGTGTTATTGTGGAAGGAGAAACGCGAGTAGATGCTTCTATAGTTACGGGTGAGTCTATTCCGGAGACTAGGAGGATAGGGGATAGAGTAATAGGAGGAGAGCTGAATATTGATGGTGTAATCAAGGTCAGGGTAGAAGCCACCTCTGGTAATACCTATTTAGACCATGTAAGAAAACTCATTGAAGAGGCATTATCCAGCCGAACAAAGGTGCAAGATCTTGCAGATAGGGCAGCAGGTATGCTATTCTATGTTTCGTTGGCTGCTGGCATCATTTCCTTTATCCTATGGTATCCAGTATCCCTTACTTTTGCAATCGAGCGCATGATATCTGTATTTGTAATTTCTTGTCCTCATGCGTTAGGACTTGCAATACCTATGGTAGTTTCTATATCTACCTCGAGACTCGCAAGAGACGGAGTGGTATTAAGGGATAGAAGAGCCTTGGAGGAGACACCTAAGGTAAAGTATATACTACTTGATAAGACAGGTACACTTACGGAGGGTAAGCCGGTTGTTGTAGGTTATGATGAGAAGAGTTTAAGGCTGGCAGCTGCAGTGGAAAGGTATTCAGAACACATTATAGGAAGAGCTATTTACAAAAAGGCAGAGGAAATAGGATTAGATATACCCGAGGCCAGAGATGTGAAGGTTATACCAGGGAAGGGAATAGAGGGTGTTGTAGAGGGGAAGAAAGTGTATGTTGGGTCTCTTGAGAGCGATACAGGTATATATGTAGTTGTAGAGGGGGAGGTTGTAGGAAATATAGAGTTAAAGGACGTAATACGCCATGATGCCAAAGAAATTGTAGCCCGTCTAAAGGATATGGGCTATGAAGTATATATTATAAGTGGTGATAAGAAGGAGATTACCGAGCAATATGCAAGGGATTTGAAGGTTGATGGTCATTTTGCTGAGGTAAAGCCCCATGAAAAGCTGGAGATAGTAAGGATGTTTAAGAAAAGAGGAAAGACTATGATGGTAGGAGACGGTATTAATGACGCACCAGCACTAGCAGAGGCTGATGTAGGCGTGGCAATTGCAACAGGATCAGAAATAACTGCTTATACAGCTCATGTAATTATATCCTCTATTTCTGCCCTACCAAGACTCATATACATTTCTAGAAAATCTTTAAGAAGGATGTGGGAGAATCTTTTCTGGGCAGCATCCTATAATGTTGTTGCAATTCCTGCTGCTATGGGTATATTACCTGGTATTGTTATTTCTCCTGCTCTAGCAGCCCTTATAATGTCATTGAGTACAGTAATAGTGGCTTTCAACTCCCTCCGTATATAAAGACTTTTCTTTTCCATGTATGTTGGAGGGGCCGTAGCTCAGCCCGGGAGAGCGACCGGCTGAAGACCGGTGTGTCCGGGGTTCGAATCCCCGCGGCCCCATCATACCAGTAGTTTGGCTTCTTTATGAGGAAATTTTACTGAATAAATCCGTTCTCCATACTTTACAAGGGCAAGAATAGGCTTTGGCTTCTCTAGGTGGATGGTGTCCTTTCCTACAAGGGGAGTAAATACTACCTTTCCATCCTTTGGAAACAGTTCCAGGAGATGTAGGTGATTATGCTTATCGCTTATGATGATGTGTGCTGCTCCTTCTAAGTGAAGAGCGTTAGTAGAGTGTTCATTTCTAAGGTATGGGGTGTTCTCCTCTGCAAGCCCCGTGTACTTTATCTCTAAGCCTCCTGGCTCGATAAGAATTAGTTTATCGTTGTGATGTATGCCCATCCTTTTAATGGATCCGATCTCGAACACATCCATTTTATTCTTTGTAAGAAACTTTAGTATATTTCTGGAATCTACGGCTTTCCAAAGCTCTCGTTCAAACTCTCTCAGAAAACCGTTTACGGAGGGGTAGTCAGAGTAACTAACTCTTATGATATTATAGAGGTGGGAAAGAACCTCCCTTTCCATGCTACCCTATGGGCCGATGGTTTAAAAGGAGTTTAGGTGAGAAAGAGAAACCCCAAAGGAGAAAGAAAGAGTAGCGGGGGGTGGATTTGAACCACCGACCTCCGTTGAGAGAAGAGAAGGAGAGCATTCTGGTTCAGTCCCAGTCGTTGGCATTCAATATAGGAGAATAGGCCGTAAAGGGTATGTGCTTATAGGCGACACTAAAATACTCTGGCGAGATTTTCTCTCCCTATGGGAAGAGTTTCTCTGGAACCTTCCACACGAGCGTATGAAGCAGCTCTCAAAAGTATACAGAGAAATCTATCGTGAGCGTTGGGAGAAAAATAAGCAAAGACTCTCCGATGGTGTTAACAGGGTATTTACTCCTGAAGAACTGGAACGATTCTTTTCCGTTATTGACGACGAGCGATTTTACATGATGTACTCTTTGCAACTTTACTTGGCCCTTCGAATAGGAGAGGTTGTGGGTCTAAAACTTGAGAATCTTGATTTAGACAGGGAATCCGTCTTAATTTACGAAAGAAAAACGAGACGCGTTGTAGAGAAAAAGATCCCGAAGCAGTTCATACCGATACTATACGACTACATCCTTCGTTGGAAAGAGAAAATAATGCTATCTGGTGGCTACCTCTTCCCGCGAGACAAAGGAGAAGGTCATATAACCTATAACTTTGCTCGAACAAAGTTTTATCGTTATCTTAAAAGGGCTGGACTCGTAAAGATCTACGGTTATAGCAAGAATGGGAAGCCCCTCTATGTTCTGGGGACCCACAGTCTACGCAGGACTGGAATAACTATGATGGCGAAGGCATTCAACGGAAACGTATTTCTTCTTCGGGTATTTTCTGGCCACAAAACCATAAAATCACTTGAAAAATATGTCTATATTACCGATAAGGAAACTGTTTGGTCGGCCGTTGATAATGTTTTCTCACGATTTTCTTCAAAGAAGGAACAGATTAAGGGTTTGATACAAAAGATGAAGTTTATCAACAACGGCGTGACTAATATACAAGATCACCACAATATTCTGTATGGTCCAATGGGAACGATCTCTGGGGAAGATGGATATAATAGATAGTTGTAGAAGGTCTACGTCCCTAAGTAGAGAACGTGCAAAGTTATATATTAGTATGATTTACAAGGTTGCTCTCTCTTGGTTTGGTGATACCAGAGGATTAAGGGAGACTGCTCTTAGACGGGAAATAATAAGTATCAGGACGGATTATTTCTGGAAATTAGCAGAAAAAGTTATAGATAAAGAGAAGGATCTCAGAGGTCTGAAGTCTTTATTTACATCCAAGAGTAGTAGAGATCGTTTCTGGAAGTTACTGAGATGCTTGAGTATCCTTATTGGTTCCACTTCTCGGATGGTTCGTGTAGATGCCGAAAGATTGGTCAATATCCATACCCTCCTCCTTAGTTTGGGGGAGATGTCGGATGGAGTTGGAGCTGTTCTTCCTACTACGAAGCCATATATGAGGCTTCACAATCTTAGTTTTATTATTAGGGCCCACCTAAATCCTAAACGGGTAGAAAAGGTTGTAGATACGCTTCTTGGGATTGGTTTTACGATCCAAAAACAACAAACCTCTTCTAAAGGCCACAATATCGTTCTTTACCGTGAAAGGCTGCTAACTCTTCCTGATGGTATTTATGTAAAGATTCGCGAATCTCACAACATTCTCGCTCATAAGTCGGAGAAGGATAAATCTTATGTTACAACCTTCCAGATCTATTTTAGGGTCCATCTCTATCCTGATCTCGACCTTCCCTCCTCCCTCCAACGGATCGTTCTTCATCTCGACGATGTCTTCTATCTCATATCTTTATCTCTCGGTAAGATAGCTTCCCTCCTCTACCAAGCTACTCGTTCTTCTTCTCACTCCTTTTACCCCTCTGTGCGTTTCTCTGCCTCTCATAATATCGAAATCGCCCTAGTAAATTTCTTCAATATCTCTACCTCTCGCTCAGGAGCAGGTCAAATTCCCCTTTATCCTACCGACCCTCTGGGCTCTCCTGTCAAGATCTTCATAGACAAATCTGAAGGTGTTCCAGAGCTCGAAGTTTCTTTCTGTTCCAGGGCCTTTGTAAACGCCCTATCTCTTACTCATCATAAAAGGTTCTTCGATGTTCTGGGTATTCTTCCCATCAAATATATTCTGCGTACCATACTAGGTTTCGTCTCCATCTATTTAGGCCAGACGATCTCTGTGAATTATCTAAAGCTGCTCTTTTCTCAGAAACTGAGTCCTGTCATAAAGAGCTTTCCTCTCTCCTGTGACTGAACTCCTTCCTATACTTTTCACTTAACCAGAATTGGTTCTGTCTTCCTACCTTCTTGTACTTAACCTTCCCTTCAGCTACAAGCTTCAATAAATGGATATGTGCGGTCTGCCAGCTCACACCCAGAGCTTTTGCTACCTCCTCTGTAGTCACTGGCCAGTCTACCTTTGCGAGAAGTTCCAGAATTCGTTCGTCCAGGTCTGGTATGGTTCTCGGCACAAATAATCCTTGTAATTAATCTGCTTAAAATATTGTGCAATACTTTTGTGAAATATATCTCACTATAGGATGTGATATCCATTTAATAAAGTCTTGAACTATATGTTCATCGGAGGTGGTGTTGGTGTCTCTGCTCTCTGGAGTGAAGTTGGGTGCTGGAATAATAATCGGAATAATAGGAGCTGTTATTTTGTTGGCAATTCTGGTGGCTTTGGTGGCTCCAGAAAAGCCAACATCACACGCAGAGACTCTTTCTGCCGAACAAAATCAGGTAACCACATCAAATGCGCCTTCATCTTACGCAGAAACCGTTGAAGGTCAGGATAACGAGGTACCACAGAGTTCGAGGGCAGAATGTGGAGCAAGTGACGGTATTTGTCCAGATGGATGTACGGGCTTAATAGACGAGGACTGTATACTTTCGTCTGACAAAAAGTGGGTCTTGGAAGACGGTGTAGGTGTGTGGATAGAGAACGCGAGATTTGAGGAATGTGTAAATTCTGTTACCAACGAAAAGAAATACTACATCGTTGTAAAGGTTGGAGCAGAAAACAAAGGTACAGAATACCAGAACTGGATAATAGGCGATATGGATACAAGCATAATAATTAACGGAAAGACTGTTGAGCCAGAGCCTGGTGCACCGAGCTTTGTGTTTATGATGTCGTCCTGTGAAGCAAAGTACAAGAATGCCAAAGAAAGTAGTATCAGTAAACTTGCTCCAGGAACTTCAGCAGAAGCTTACATAGTCTTTGATGTTACAGAATATGGAGATCAACGGGGGAAGGATATTCTGTTTGTATGGGATCCCAACCCCTTTGAACAGAGAGATGAAGTAGTCTGGAAGGTGCGGGTCTCGTGAGGCGCGTTTCACTTATTTGTTTCATTTAATTTTTGTTTCTTTTAGGGGAGGACTAATAGATAACAAGCAGTTATTTATTAATGTGGCGAGGGGAAGGGTTTTCTGGACACCAGAGCGTATTGATAAGATAAAACAGTTCTTAGAGGAAGGAAGGAGTTATGAGGAGATTGCGAGATACTTCGGAAAGAGCGAGACTGCCATTCGGCTTGTGGTTTATAGATATAAACTTAGACAAGCCAGGTCCATAGAACGAACTCCAGAAATAGATAGAAGAACAGGATCTACTGATATAGCAAGGCGTATAGCAGAATTATTGGGTGAGGGAAGTAGACAAGAAGATGAAAGGGGAGAGACAGACATAACGGAGGAGAAACTACGAAAATGGATAAAGGATCCGATACTTTTTGCCGAGGAAGTCTGTAAGGTAGACCTTCAGGAGTATCAGAGAGAAATACTCGATTTACTTGAAAAGAAGAAGCGGGTCGCGCTTGTAATGGGTAGAGGTAGCGGAAAGACCTTCACAGTAGCTCTATATGCTCTTATAAAGGCGATCATGACGCCAAGGATAAGGATAGTTATAGTAGGCCCTTCCCTCCGTCAATCGAAGATCCTTTTTGACACAATAATAAACTTTATTGTGAAATCTGGGATATTGGCAAACTCATTAAAGAAAATTACTCGAAAGAACGAGTACAAGATCGTTTTAACGAATGACAGCGAAATTATAGCCTTTCCTTGTACGGATAGGGGGCAGTTACTTAGGGGAATACGAGCAGACATCGTAATATTGGAGGAGGCAGCCTATATTCCAGACGAGGTTTGGAGTGTCGTCATACCTTTTGTGGCCACTTCACGAGAAGGGAAAATCATAGCAATATCAACACCCAAAAGTACGCGGGACAGGTTCTTTCAGGTCGTTACAGGAGGCGAGTACGCTGTTCTTAAGTATCCTACAATGGTAAACAAATATGTAAGTGAGAAAACGATAGGAGAGTTCAGGAAGCAGATGACGGAAATAGAGTTTAGAAGAGAAATACTTGCCGAGTTTGTGGATGATTCTACATATTTCCTTAGCGAGGAGGAGATCAGGAGGGCCACCAAGGATTATAAGATGACCGATTTCTTGAAGGACGGTGAATTTTACCTTGGGATAGACTGGGGAAGGACATCCCATTCCACGGCCCTTGTTGTGGTGAAGAAAGAAGAGGGAAGGATCCGCGTAGTACATTTGGAAGAAATACTCGACACGAGCTTTAAGCATCAGATTCGGAGGATAGAAGAGCTGGACAGGAAATTCAGATTCAGAGCTGTAGGGAG
>WANZ01000046.1 GCA_015521515.1 Candidatus Iainarchaeum sp. | reverse complement strand
CTTATACATAACAATTCCCAACCGAAAGGTATTTATTCATCGTTTTTTTTTCGTTAGGATGAGAGGTATCTCACCCATCGTGGCAACGGTGCTGTTGATTGCTATCGTTGTTGCTATTGGAGCATTGCTCTATATGGGTGTTTCTCAGATGGTGGAGGGTACCTCTGGCCAGCAGGGGCAGATATACTCTGTTGTGATGGAGGCATACCTAGATTATCCACCACGAGGGGCATCCATTGGCTACTTCAGGTACTATGTGCCTGTTTCTACGGGAATGAACTGGATAGGAGCGTTTAACTATTGTAAGGAGAGGGGGATGTTTCTTGCAGCTCCAAAGAGCATAAACGAGAACGAAAAGATAAAAAATATAGTTCGTCAGCATGGATGGCCAGCTGCGTGGATTGGGGTGTACCAACAGCCTGGAGCTCCGGAACCCGACGGAGGGTGGCGGTACGTTACTGGAGATAAAGTAGAGGTTGGATTCTGGAACCCTGGTGAACCAACAAACACTAGTAATGAAGAACATGTGGTAGAGGCACAACCAACAGGGTGGAACGACAGAAACGGAGCTGTAACACTTCCATTTGTGTGTGAAAGAATTGGGGTAGGGTTCACCCTTAGAAACATGTCCTCAAATGGTACGATATACTTAGAGGATCTAACCATAAACGTTTACGATAGAACAGACACACTTCTGGCCTCCTTTAAGAATAACGGACAATATATAGATGTAAACATAGGAGGGAGCGTTGAAACGCTTTTTATTAACAAACTGCTGTGTGATAAAGCTGCCGTAAAGCCAGGTGAAAGCCTGACATGTAGATTTTGGGCTGTTCCCTTGAAAGAAACTTCTAACACTCCCAGGGAGCTAAAAATCTGTCTAGTAGGAGAGGGGATAAACGTGTGTGATGGCGTAAGAGTATGATATCGCATTTATACATAACAATTCCCAACCGAAAGGTATTTATTCATCGTTTTTTCGTTGTGTGAGGAGTGCATCTCCTATCGTGGCTACTCTACTTCTGGCTGCCATAGCTGTGGCTGCAAGCATTGTTCTCTATTCTTCTGTGGTGGAACTAACCTCCAAAACTTCCCTTGAAGAAACTACCTTCCAAATAATCATCCTTGATGCCTATAGAGAAACGCCTCCGGATGGAGCCTACACCTACTATCTTCACTATTATCTACCCACCACTGTTTCACTAAATTGGGCAGATGTCTTCAATTACTGCAAAGAAAGGGGAATGTTTTTGCCCATGCCAAGAAACTGGGGAGAGCTAAACAAACTCATTGAAATAATCGACGAGAAGGGGTGGATAGCTGTATATACAGGGTTATATCAGGATGTCAGCGCCTCCCTTCCTGAGGAAGGGTGGTATTACATTACCAATGATCCTCTTGAAAAGAATCTTTGGGCTGCTTATGAGCCTTCGGACGATGGAGGACCAGAATCGGTATCCATGGTAGAGGGTAATTACCTAGGAACTCCTGGACTGCATGATATCAATGGACAACAAAGCAGAGAGGTTATCTGTGAAAAGATTGGCATAGGCTTCTACATTAGAAATAGATCGCAGAGTAGTATTGACCTGAAATCTCTTAATATGAGAATTTATCATCCAGAGGAGGGGCTAATGGCAATCATCCCTCTAAATACACGGTTCTCCTTCGAGGCAAACGTGGCCGGAGTGACATCAACCTTTTCCATTGACCCCATAAAGTGTAACAGATATGTTATTCCTCCCGGGGAATCAGCCAGATGCAGCTTGCAGGCCATTCCCTTTAATGTAGAAAAGGAACCCTCCTACGTTAGAATATGTCTCTCAGGGAGAGGATTGGAAATATGCGATGTCACATAGTGCGGGGGGTGGGATTCGAACCCACGAAGGGACTAACCCACGCGGCCCTCAACCGCGCCCCTTTGGCCGCTCGGGCACCCCCGCCTGTATGTAAGGGGTAGGTAAACATTTAAGATAGATGAGCCCTTCTGGGTGTGTGAAGGTATACATAGGGGAAGGTGTAGCAAAACTTATAGAGGAAAGGCTTAGAGGTGCAAAGAAAGAAGTACTAGTTGTATCTCCCTGGATAGGGAAACGGTTCCTCCGCATTCTGGATGAACTAAGGAGGAAGGGAGTGGATGTAAGGGTTGTTACGGGGTGGGACGAAAGGAATAGAACATTCCTAGGGGGTGTTATGGAGAGGAGTATCTCCTTCTATGGTATTGTATCACTAGTGTCCGTTCCTCTTTCCCTCGTATTGTTCATCTCCGGGGTAGAAGCTTGGTGGGTGGGACTTATAGGACTAGTAGGGCTTATAAGATTTTGGAGGGTGAAACTTCCATCTTATATAAGGATAAGGGAGGCTCTCCATGCAAAGATCTATCTTGTGGATGGAGATGTGTTATTATCAAGTGCTAACCTCACAGAGGGAGGTATGAGGAATCTAGAGTTTGTAGCTGAGTGTAAGGTGGAGATAGATACCATTGAGAAGATTTGGAGGGAGGGGAGGGAGATGAAAGAGTACGCCCCTATCATTTAAAAAGGTAGAGTAACATATTCAACACATGGGTGAGGGGCTTTGTACTCTATAACAGCCTCACCAGAAGGTTAGAGACGTTTTCTCCCTTAAGGAAGAATGAGGTTAGAATGTACGTATGTGGGCCAACGGTGTACGATTATCCACACATTGGGCACGGGAGGACGTATAGTGCCTTTGACACCCTCAAGCGATGGCTTGCATACAAGGGATACGATGTCTACCACGTGATGAACATTACAGATGTGGGTCACCTCACAGGGGATACGGACTACGGGGAGGACAAAATACTCAAGAGGGCCCTAGAGAAGAAGATGGAGCCTATGGTTTTGGTAGAGAGGATGACGGATGCCTTTTTTGAGCAAATGGAGCTGCTCAATGTTATAAAACCCGATCTCACACCAAGGGCATCATGCCACATTCCGGAGATTATAGAGATAACCAAGAAAATTATGGAGAATGGGTATGCGTATGAGGTAAATGGCAGTGTGTACTTTGATGTGGAGAAGTATGCGAAGGACTACACATATCCTGAGTTTATAGGAATGGATTTGGAGGAACTGGAAAAGAATTATAGGATAGAGCCTGTTCCTGAGAAGAGAAACAAGTGGGATTTTGCCCTGTGGAAGAGGGCACCGCCATCCCACATTCTCCAATGGCCATCACCCTGGGGTTATGGATTTCCTGGGTGGCACATTGAGTGTACGGTAATGTCCGCCAAATACCTTGGGGAGGAGTTTGACATACACGGAGGTGGAGAGGACCTCAAGTTCCCCCACCACACAGACGAGAGGGCTCAGGCCTTTGCCGCCTTCGGAAAGGGACTGGCAAGATATTGGCTACATACAGGGTTTGTAAGGATAAATGGAGAGAAAATGAGCAAAAGTACAGGTAATTTTGTGTATCTTCATGAGGCAACAGAAAGGTACGGAGGAGATGTGGTAAGGTTCTGGGCTGTAAACTCCCACTATAGAAGACAGATAGACTACACGGAGGAGGCCATGGAGAGTGCTAGAAATGCATTGGACTCCCTGTACATTTTCATGCAGGACCTAGAGGAGGCCGGTGGAGGATCTGAGAAGGATATGTACAGAGAGGAGTTTGTAAGGAAGTTTGAAGAAGCTATGGACAACGATCTCGACACTGTAACGGCTATAAAGTCCATGTTTGAGCTGAGAAATAAGTGGTACAATGAGAACCTCTTCGAAAGGGTAAGTGAGGAGGAGGCGAAAAAGACATATGATACCCTTCTCAGGATGGGAGGAGTGTTAGGGTTGGGGTTGGACGCCAAAACATACAGGAGAAAGGTACTAGAGAGATACCAGGATGAGATAATAAAGATGTTAAGGGACATAAGGGATGAAATTCGTAAAAGAAAGCTCTACGAAGTCTCTGATGAGATAAGGGAAAGGTTGAAGGAGTTCGGGATAGAGCTCATGGATAGTAGGGAGGGTTCAAGGATACGGTTTAGAAGGTAGCCCAAAGATCCAAAGGGTGTTTGCATTTTAAGACCTTCGAGAGGGAATACATAGCATGTACCCACTGTCAGGAGCTGCCGCATATGATAGGGCTATAACACTTTTCTCCCCCGAGGGGAAGCTGTATCAAGTAGAATACGCAACCAAAGCTGCAGATATGGGAACACTAGGAATGGGAATAGTATACAAGGAGGGTGTATTATTGGCAGCCGATCGGAGGCTGCCATCTAAACTTGCAGTGAGTGGAAGTGGAGAAAAACTCATGCAGATAGATAAACACATTGGTATCGTTTCCTCTGGGATAGTAGGAGATTCCAGAGCCATAGGAGAGTATGCAAGGGATGTGGCAGAGAGGTATAGATTCATGTACGGTGAAAACATACCTGTGCATCTTCTTGCAAGGGAGATAGCCAAACTTAAGCAGGTATACACCCAATACGGAGGTACAAGGCCATTTGGTGTGGTAATGCTCATCGGAGGGGTTGATGAGAGGCCAAGACTGTTTGAAACTGTTCCAAGCGGTGCTCTTATGGAATTTAAGGCAGAGGCTATAGGGTACGGGAAAAAAGAGGCCATAGAAGTGTTTGAGGAGAAGTACAAAGAAGATATGAAGCTAAAAGATGCTATGAAGCTAGCGATAGAGGCTTTCAAGGCAGCACTACCAGAGGATGAAGAGCTAACAGTTGACAGAATAGCAATGGCATACATAGATACAAGGAGGGAAATGACGTTTGTGGAGGAAAAGGAGATAGAGAAGCTTCTGAGGTGATAGCTTGGCAACCCTTGATAAGGCAGTAATCATTAGATACGAAAGAGGAGGAAAGCGGCTGGAGGTACTTGCGGACCCCGATCTTGCAATGGAGTTTAGGAAGGGGAAGAACGTAGGCATAGATGAAGTTTTAGTAACAGTAGAAGTGTTTAGAGATGCTAGGAAAGGGGAAAGGGCTTCCCTCAAAGATATAAAGGAGATTCTTGGCCTAGATGACATGGAAAAGGCTGCTGTTGAGGTTTTAAGAAGGGGGGAGCTCCACCTCACAACGGAACAGAGGAGGAGGATGGTGGAAGAGAAGAGGCTAAAAATTGCCACCATAATATCCCAAAGGGCCATAAACCCTCAGACAAACACTCCACATCCCACAGAGAGAATTCTAAGAGCCATGGAAGAGGCTAAAGTTTCCATAGATCCATTAAAATCTGCAGAGGAGCAGCTTGATAACGTAATAAAGGCCATAAGGAAGGTTCTTCCCATAAAGATAGAAACAAGAAAGGTGGAGGTTGTCATACCTCCCCAGTGGGTAGGAAAAGCATATGGGAAGCTCAAGGGTTTTAACGTTATCAGGGAAGAGTATGGAAGTGACGGTTCTTTGAGGATGGTGATGGAGATACCTGCTGGCGTGATGGATGACCTCATAAAGAAGGTTGCAGACATTACAAAGGGAGAAGGTGACGTCAGGATGGTGGAAAAATGAGAAAGTTGGTAGTTCCTGGAGATGTAATAACGGAGGAAAAGGTAAAATTAGGGCCAAATGTATATGTGGAAGGTGGCAAGGTAATCGCAAAGGTAGTAGGACTGGCAGAGGTAGAGAACGGCGTTGCAAAGGTAATACCGCTTGAGGGAAGATATATACCAAAGGAGGGGGATCCCGTTATTGGTATCATAGTAGACGTTAAAATCCCCGGGTACGATGTGGATCTGAACTCAGCATACTATGGGTTTTTGCCCAACGAGGAACTGAAGGAGGAAGGAACCTATGGAGATGTAGTTGTTGCAACGATAAAAAGAGTAGACGCGGTAAGAAACGCCCTCCTTGAGAAGGCCACCATCCTAAGGGGAGGGGATCTTATAACTATAAATCCAAAGAAGATTCCAAGAGTGATAGGAAAGAAGAGGAGCATGCTAAATCTTCTTCAAAACCTCACAGGTGTTACCATCATGGTGGGAGCAAATGGCAGGATATGGCTCTATGGAAAGAATATAGACGTTGCCAAAGAGGCCATATTTATGATTGAACAGGAAGCCCATACCACAGGATTGACGGATAAGGTAACAAAGTTTATAGAGGAGGAGTTGGGACATGAAAAGGCCTGATGGAAGAAATCCGGAAGATTTAAGGGATACCATACGTATAGAGGCTGGTGTGCTGGATAGGGCGGATGGATCCGCCTACCTTGAATGGGGTACCACCATAAGGTTGGTAAAGACAGAAAAGGATGATAAGGATATTTCCTCCCTAGAGGAGGAATATCTGGCCGTAAAAACCATAAGAGAGGAGGGTAACTATAAATATGTAGAGGTTCCAAAACCCCTATGGAAGGAGATAGAGGGATACGAAGTAATTGATGAGTATTTAAAGGGTAATAAGGTATACGTGGCCGTATATGGGCCCAGAGAACCCATACCAAGGCACGAAGCATCTCCATACAAGGCAATCCTAAGGTACAGATATACCATGAGTCCCTTCTCTGTCCCAGAAAGGAAGAGCCCAAAGCCCGGTAGAAGAGAAATAGAAATCTCCATGGTTTCTAGGATGGCCTTGGAGAGCATTCTTTTCCTCGAGGAGTTTCCCATGACCACCATCGATGTGTTTGCAGAGGTAATATCTGCAGATGCAGGCACAAGAGTGGCAGCTCTTACAGCTGCTGGGGTCGCCCTTGCAGATGCAGGTATACCAATGAAAGATATCCCAGTGGCATTGGCGGTAGGAAAGATAGGAAATACAGAAGAAGATGCCACCATAGTGGTGGATCTAAACAAATTTGAGGAGGATATGCCCTTTGCAGTGGATATGCCCCTAGTTATAGTTCCTAGAAGGGAGGAGATAACCCTCCTTCAGATGGATGGAAGGCTAAAGAAGGGGGATGTGGAGGAAATGTTAGAGCTTGCGATAAAGAAGGGGAAGGAGTTGAATAAGATTCAAAGGGAGGCTCTCATAAGAAAATACGAGAGGGTGGATAGCCATGAATGAGTTTGTATGGGAATTTACCACGGATAAGGTTAGAAGGCTCATTATGAAGGGAATAAGATTAGATAAGAGGGGTATGATGGATTATAGGAATGTCTACATAGAAAAGGGAGTCATATACAATGCAGACGGGTCCGCATTTGTAAATCTGGGAGGAACAAAGGTAATTGCAGGTGTAAAGTTTGAGCTTGGTGAACCATTTCCCGATAAGCCGGACGAGGGGACACTCATGGTAGATGCTGAGATACTGCCCCTCTCGTCTCCCTCTGTGGAGCCCGGTCCTCCGGATGAGGAGGCCATTGAGCTTGCTAGGATTGTGGATAGAAGTATAAGGGAAAGCAGGGCTGTTGACTTTAAGGGGTTATGCATAAGGGAGGGGGAACTCGTATATCGATTGTTTGTGGACATTAGAGTGTTAGATTACAATGGAAATATGATAGATGCCTCTTCCCTTGCAGCAGCGGCTGCATTGCTCAACACAAGGGTTCCAAGAGTGGAGGATGATACTATACAACCCCACGAGTATGAAAAAGTGTTAGAATTAAGGGAGGTTCCCCTGTATACCACCTTTGTAAAGGTGGGGAAGGCCATCGCAGTAGATCCGAACCTTGCGGAGGAGAAGGCGGCAGACGCAAGGATAAGCATTGCCACCGTAGATGATGAGAGTATAACAGCCATGCAGAAAGGAGGAAGTGGAGCCTTTACAGCAAGAGAGATAGAGACGCTAGTAGAGGAGTCTATTAAAAAGGGTAAGGAGCTAAGAAAGAAGGTGAGGGGATAGGTTATGGGGAGGACAAAAAAGGTGGGCATCGCAGGTAGGTTTGGTCCCAGATACGGGTTGAAGATCAGAAATCTGGTAAAGAAGATCGAGGAGGAGCAGAAGAAGAAGCACAGGTGCCCCAAGTGTGGAAGCAGAAGTGTAAAAAGAGTGAGTGCAGGCATATGGAAGTGTATGAAATGTGGTGCCACCTTTGCAGGAGGAGCTTATATCCCGTACACCACAGTAAAGAGAGAGGTGGATAGAATCCTCGAGTCCAAGGTGAGAGCATGAGCTACTACTGTCCCAAATGTGGGAAAACCTTTGATAAAGTAGATGTAGCCGGAGGGTTAGTACTAAGATGCCCCTACTGCAGCAGTAGGATACTGTTTAAGACAAGGCCCCCCGTGGTGAAGGTGGTAAAGGCAAGATGATACTCATTACCACTAGCAGAAAACCAGGCAGAAGAACAAGGAGCTTCTCTAGAGATCTTGCAAGGGCTATACCGGGAGCAAGATATGTTACAAGGGGGAAAGGTAGCATTATGGATATTGTAGAGCTGGCCTTTGCTCAGGGATTCTTTAGGGTACTCATAGTGGGTGAGACAAAGGGGAATCCCTCCATTATACGCGGCATAGAGGTAAGTAGAGAGCCTTCGTGGAGCATAGAATTATACATAACAGGGGTCCGCCTCTGCCGAGAAATTAACTGCTCTTCACATGAAGGAGACTTCCTCTTGGTGGAAGGAGAAACTTACCATTCTCCCCTCAAGCAGCTCTTCGAGACGCCCATAAAGGAGGGAGAACCAGTAATCCTAAAGGAGGAAAAAACACTAGCAAAATTTATGTACAATGGAAACATTGTGGGGCCCCTATTTAGGGTGAGAGGATGGAATCAGATACCCACCCGTTTAAGGCAACAATCATCCTTGAAGAGCTAAAGAGACCAGAGAGTGTATTTAAAGCTCTAGAGCCTGAGAT
>WANZ01000045.1 GCA_015521515.1 Candidatus Iainarchaeum sp. | reverse complement strand
TTGTAAGGCAGATGGTGATAGCACCCTTATAAAGTTTGATAATCTAGAGGAAGAGGATAAAAAGATGGTAGAAACAGTTCTGTCATTTTTGCAGAAAGGAGAAATTTCCTCACTTGACGAGGAAAAACAAAAACAGCTAAAGGAAACACTAGAATCTTCTACTTGTGCTAATCCAGAGGAAGGGATTAAGGTAGACATTGGGTGTATGGTAGTGGATACTCTAAATATTCCAGTGTATAGGTCTACATTTAACTACAATCTATTTGATAGACTAACGTTAGGGTGTTATTTTAAAGGAGGAAGCAACTAAGTTTATGTAGATGACAGCATTACAGAGGGCTCTTCTCCTTCTTTTGGTACTTATCTTTTTGGGGTGGCTTCTGTTTCTTGGAGAAAGGGAAGAAGGTGGCGGTAAAATAGGGGCAGTAAACGAACGGTTGGAGCTTATAGGTTATTTTAATAATATAGAAGAGGAGATAAATGGAAGAATGTTGGTGGGAGTGTTAGAAAACGGATACTATGTGTACGTCTCTCAGCCACAGAGAATAAGGGTGGTTGACAGGCTGACAGGAAAGGATGCAAACATCCCCTTCAAGATATATGCAACCTATAAAGGAAAAAGGATAGAGCTGCTAAAACCATACACCTGGAAGGATTGGATACTTCATATAAGAACGCCCTATGAGATCATCGAGAGTAATGTGCCCCTTGTGGGGGTGTATACGGGGTGGTACGTAGGCAAGTATTATGAACTAAATGAGGGTTGTATATTGATGAAAAGATGGGAGGATATAAACGTTCCTCTGCTTCTCTCTCCAGGTTATGGAGATCCAGATGGGAATATCGTGTGTAAGGAGGGGTGTGAAGATCCAGCTATAATAGAGTTTAATGGGGTAGGATGGGTATCTATAGGAGATCTACGAGGATTTAGCTACTTTGAGAGAGCAGAGGGAAGAGTTGAAGTGTGTGGATGTAAGAGGGTAAAGATATACGTGGATGGTTATAGGCCATGGGTAGGAGAGGTGTGCAACGGGGATAGGATAAAGCTAAACCTTGTATCTTTACAGGAGAAGGAATACCTAAAAGGCAATTACGTATTCTTGGACAGTACAGGCGCCCTAACCTCTATAGGTGATTTTACCGCACCACCAGGCAATTACAGAGTATTTAGACCTTTTCCTCTTATGGAGGTTAACAAGTCATTGAAAATGGTAGAAATAAACGGATGGGTAGGCTATAAATTTGTTAATATGGCACCCTTATATACAATCTTCTGGAACAGGGGATATTTCTATACGATAGGCAATGGTTATATACCGGTGGAGGGATTTATATGCAAGGATGGAGTGTGCCGCTCTGTGGGGAAGGGAATCCCCGTCCTTGCAATGGGAAACTGCACCATCTACTGGGATGGTAGCATTAATACCCAATGCCCCGCCCTGGAGGTAGAACCATGATCGGGGATCTGCTAATGCTGCTAAAGCTCTTTGTATTCTTCCTCTTTGTGCAGTGGTTGTTAGGTAAGGTAACAAACAAGGCAGTGTTTGTTATGCTAATGTTGCTAGTGGGCTATTATATATTCTTTGAGCAGTGGTCTATCCTTGGAACGTTGATGGTGCTCTTTCTTGTATTCCTTGTGGGTGGGTTGGGAAGCTTTATGCAGGATATCATATTTCAGTACACAACTGTTCCTGGGGCAGAGGAACGAGAGATCCCTGCTATGTATCCTCCCTACATGATAAGGAGGTGAGAAAGGGTGTTGTTCATCTGGGCTGGTATGCTCATTCTTCTAGCAGCTCTACCCTTTATCTTGATGGGAGTTATTCCAGAAATAAAGCTACTAATAGGTCTCCTGATACTGTTTTCCATATATTCCTTCTTTAGACAGTTTTTTGGAGACGGTATAATAACCCTTATACTAACAGGGGCCGCCGGCTACTACCTTTTGTTCAAAAACTTCTGGATTACGACGGGAATCTGGTGGTTATACCTTCTCATGGGAACTATGGCCTTCTCTGCCTTGGGCTGGACAGTAATAACCATAATGCAGCTCTTCCGCAGGAGAGGGTAAGAGTTAATAATGCCCAATATCATCTTAGTGTTGTATGGATACGAAGCAGCTCCTCTTCATACTCTTCACAGCCTTCATATTCTTCTACATAACCAGCCAAATCAGCATCGAGTTTGCAGCAGCTAAAGATGATTTACGCCTTGCACTTACAGCTATTATGTTTGCATGGATACTAAACTGGATGAGAAGTTTACTTGGATCTCCAAGGCTGGCACTGCTTTTTGCACTTCTTATTTCCTATCTTGTATTCTTCAAACACCCCAACATATTATTTGCAGTATTTGGTATGATGATCCTTGTATACTTCATAAAACCATTCCTTGGAAAAGCATTGGATACGGGTAAACCAAAAGAAGCCAAACTCATGGACTTCTGGAAAGAAGTATTTAAGGAGGCTAAGCCTACCATCCAGATAACGCCCATGTATTGGCCCTACTATCCTCCTCCCCCACCTTCTGAATCCAGCTCTGGAGGTGATAAGAAGTGAATGATGTTATTATAGCTATCCTCCTTTTTGCAACAGTAATAGCTCTCCAGTACAATGCATGGGTAATGGCAGGAGCTCTGCTAATAGCAGCCCTACTCATAGGAAAGAAAAAGTTGCACATCTTTGGAGGTGGAGCTGTAATACTTCTTCTTAAGCTCTTTGAGGTACCATCGTGGGAGGTATTATCTCTTGTGGTGATAGCTATCCTTTTTAGCCTCATAAAGGAGGATGAACCTAAACCACAACAGGAAGGATATTTACCATACTATATGGGGGGTGTTCCGCCTGAGGGGTATTGAGATACTTATAGTGGTATTGGGGACGATTCTACTTGCATCAGCAGGCTATCTTGTGCCAGCATTCCTTGTAGGATTGTTTGGAGTTATGCTGCTCCTTACAAGGGATATAAGCGGATTTTCTGGGGTGGATGTACCTCCAGCCGGTGGCTACCCAAAGTTTGATGAGTGGAAGAACCTCTTGAAGGATGCGGCGGAGTTCTTGGGAGGACAAACGTCTTCACTCCTCCATACAGAGGTGCCAGTGAGTAGATGGAGCGACTTTGTGGCGGAGAAAATCTATGAGGTCAAATCTGATGGTAAGGAGATTATCCCGCCACCCTGGATGGGCCTTGTAGCCAAGAAAGGTTATGGTAAGGATATGACGGAACACTCCATAAAAAGAGCCAAGAAGGATGTAGTTCTCAGTGAAATAGAGCAGCTAAATAAGTTATCTGAGGTGCTGTTGAAGGTTTACAAAGAATCTGATGAAAAAACTAGGAAAGAGGTTAAGGAAGTAATGAAAAAGCTTTCAGAGAAGCAGAAAAAGCTGTTAGAAGAGCTAAAAGAAGAGGAAAAAGATAAAAAGGATTAGCGACCTTTAGTTTTCTCGTAGAGATCAAGAAGTATACTCCTTTCGGTGTTTAGAATCTCCCTTAGCAACTTTTGTATAGCTCTTAGCTGAGCTTTTATCTCTGTAATGTCATCTGCCATGGATGATAGTTTTGCACGCATTTCTTCTACGTCTGAAAGTTTTTCTGCGTGTGCCTCTATTTTGCTAACAGACTGCTTTATTTCATTGAGTTTTACCTCTGTAGGGATGGTGGATGTTTCCACCACCTCCGGAACTTCTGGTGGCTCCTCTGGCACGGAAGGTTTTGGTACCTCCTCAGGGGATGGTATCTCTACGTCTTTCTCCTTCTCTTCTTCTCCTCCAAGAAGCTGTTCAACCATAGATGATTCTACATTCATGTCTAGCAACGCCTTTTTTATCTCCTCCTCAGATACACCCTGGCTTCTAAATTCCTTCACAAGGGTTTTCAGCTCGTCAATGCTGGGCACATTATAAAATGTAACCCGCCTTATTTTAAGCAATGGGGCTCATTAAACTACCCCACGGCCCATGGAAGTCACTACTAATAGGTAAGTACGAAGATAGGGATGTGAGCATCTACCAGAATCCTCACAGGGACATACTGTATGTGGTTGTGGATAGGGACCAATCAGGAGTTGCCAAAGGTTTAGTGGTAACTGTTTATAGGGCATTCTATATAGAAAATGGGGATGCTAGAAGAATGATAGAACATTTGAGTGGTATGCCTGTTGCTGTAGTAAAGAAATGGAAGGGAGATACATTTCAGTTTTTCCTTATACCTGCAGGCATTAAGTATATTAGTCCCGAACCAGAGGAGTTAAAGAAGGTAGTAGACGAGATGGTTATTTCCCTTGATAGGATAGAGAGAAATGTTGTAATGCTTGGAAGAACCCTAGGCATGCAGGTAAAACCTCTTGCCATGGTAAACAAGAGTGTTGCAGCTATCTTGTTCGTGGAACCTACGGTAATAGCCGGATTGTCTCCCATAAAACCCTCCGAAAAGAAAGAGGGTGTTATGATACTTGGTAGAATGAGAACCGGAGCCTTAGCATCTGAATCACCCATAAACCTAAGGAGAACCGTAATATATGGCAACGATGTAGGGAGGAAGCATATGTTTGTAGTTAGTATAGAGGAGTTTCTGCGCAATGGTATAAACGTGCTGCTTGTTACAAGGGAACCCAAAAAATATGAAGGTTTTAGAGCTGCTAGCGAAGATAAGGAGCTTTTGGCACCCTACGGACTTCAACCGACAGGTTTTTCCCTTGAAGTGTTAGAGTGGAAGGTAGATCTTGGTGTCACACCTCCGGGAGCAGTAGTATACACAGGAGGTATAAGGGAGGGCACCCAAACTTTTAACAAGGCAGTAGATATACTAAAAAAGCTAAAACCTGACAACCTTCTTTCCCTAGATACAGAAGAAGGGGATGTTATATCGCGAAGAGCAGTAAGAAGTCTTAGATCCATAGGAAGAAAAGGTAATTACTTTGATAAGGTTGGATTTGGCAAGTTTGTGTCCCTTTCTTCAACAGGCCTCGGAGGATTGTATATAATACGTGTAGAAAACCCATGGAACTATCTGTCTCTTCTATCCTATGTTTCGGGGATAGGGACATACCTTGAGAGAAAAGGGAAAACAGAGTATGTAAGGGTTATGGTAGCGGTAGAAGACGCATGGAGGATACTTCCAAAGGAAGGGAACTACCTTACTAAAACACTGGTAACCCTTCTGGAAAGGTTCAAGGATCACGGTATGGGTTGGGTATTAGAAACAGATAGGGATACGAACCTTGATGGAATGATCCTGGCACTCACGGAGACAAAGCTGGGAGCTATAGGAGAAAATGATGTAGGTGTCAGAATACTAACGAAGAGACCCTATAGGATGGATATCAGACCCTTCATTACAGGGGTTAGATTACCTTCAGCTCCCTTAGCTTCCGCTCCACAAGCTCCCCCACTTGATCGTAAGTAACAAATTCCAAAGGATTTATAGTATCCACGATGTACTTCAGCTGCTCTATATCTTCTTTTCTTAGCTGCTCTCCTCCTTTTTCTATCCGCTCAGAAAGATCCTCCACAGCTTTTCGAAGACTTTCTATTTCTGCTTTCAGCTGTTCTATATCTTCAGAAGGGGTAGTCG
>WANZ01000044.1 GCA_015521515.1 Candidatus Iainarchaeum sp. | reverse complement strand
TTGTAGAAGAGAAAACATGCGTTATATCCTTGGGAGGATGAACCTTAACCTTTTTTATGAGAGGAATAAGCTCTATGAGCCTTTTCTGCCTCACCGCTTCAAACTCAACGTACTTGTCTATCATATCAAGATTCTGGACACCCTTTATCTCCACGCGGGCGCCGCCTCTTATAGAAATATTTATATCCTGCCTTATGGTACCAAGGCCTCTTTTTACCAGCCCTGTAGAGCGCAAGAGCATCCCTATACGCTCTGCTGCCTCTTTCACCTCAAGAGGGGAGTGCAGATCTGGGGATGTGGATATCTCTATAAGGGGTATTCCTAATCTATCTAGCATATATACTACCTTTTCTTCATCTCTTTCCACAGGTCTGGCAGCATCCTCCTCCAAGCAAATAGTTGGTATTTTTACACTTGTATGAGGCGTTTTTAGTTTACCATCCATTGCAATAAGCATGGTTCGCTGGAACCCCGTAGTATTGGATCCGTCTATTACGATTTTTCTCATTACCTGAACGAGAGGAACAATGTTAGAGTTTGTATACAGGGCCATCATAATAGAAGCTTCCAGTGCTTCTCTGGTGGGGGGATGGGGAGGTTCCTCATCCATCTCCACAAGACAGCACACATCTTTGTTTACCCTGTAAACATACTTCAGTCCCTTGTTGAACTCTGTAAGAGCAGCTCTGTCAAATTCCCCCAGTTCCGAGGCTACTGGCCTCAAAAACCTCCCTATTTCCAGGGAGAATTCTTCCCTCAGTTCAGAGGGACACGAACAAAACAGCTTTTTTGTATTCAGCTGTTGATGTATCTCCAAACCGGCCTTTAAACCCAGAAAGTACCACTCAATGTTATCCACGATGAACTCCACCCTCTCCTTTAGTTCTTCAAGAGTTCCGTCATTTTCTATTGTAACATCTGCCTCTTCCATTGCTTCATATAATCCTAACTCCTTCTCTTTCTCCTCTCTCCTTAGAGCTCCTGGGCGTCTCTTCTCCCTTTCTTCCTCAGGAGCTGTAACGTTTATCACCACAACTCTCCCTTCCCTTCTGAAGAAATCTATCTCCTCTTTGGATCGGATGCCAGAAATTACCGTCTTCTCTGAGAGACGGGGCCTCAGAAGTTTGGCAACCGCATCTCTTCCCTCCTTTCTAACTTCCTTTGCAAAGGAGATTAGTTCTTCCTCTGTAGGGTAGTTTCCATACCTCTCTCTATACTCCTCCTTCAGAAAGTGGGACATGGAAAGGTGTTTCCACCCCTTCTTTGATATTATATCCGCTACCGTATCCTTTCCTGCACCTGGGGGACCTGTTATAAGGATGAGATCCATGTTATCCCACTCCTCTCTGTAATCTCTCCCGCATAGTTTGTTAGCATATGCTCCTTTATCTTTTCTAGGTCCTTTTCAAACCCCATCACCCAAACAAGCTTTGCAAAGGCTGTTTCGGGCAACATATCCTCAAGGAACACAGCGCCTGCCTCTGCCATCCTTACAGCTGTTGAGTATACATGGGGATGTGTTCTGCCCCATATGGTTTGGGACGTAATACCAACAAATACGTTGGAGTGTGTTGCCTGCTCTATTATGGGTATGAGCTCCTCCCTTATGTGTCCAAATCCTGTTCCTTCTATGATAACTCCCTCGTGGGAGAAGAGGAAGCGTTCGAATATCTCCCTTTTCATGCCAGGATAATATTTTACGAGTCCCACATTTTCATTCACGTAATTTCTCAAGTTAAGTTTATCTCCCCTACTAAAGGAGGGGTCCAGCACCTCGAGATCGATACGATCTATCTTTCCTTTCCTCATCTCCAGATCCACAAAGGCGACAGGATCCCTTCCTATGCTCTGGAAGGTATCCCTTCTGCTGGTATGCATCTTCCTCACCCTTGTCCCAAGATGGACCGCATTCCTCCCATCTGAGGAAGATGCATGCATACAGACGAATACTCCTCCTAGAGGGGAGTGTCCTGCCACATAAAGGGAGGAGATGAGGTTGTAAGCTGCATCTGAGGAGGGTCTGTCTGAGGAGCGCTGGGCTCCGGTTAGTACAACTGGTTTGCCCGTTTCTATAGCAAAAGAAAGGTATGAAGATGTGTAGTGCATGGTATCCGTTCCGTGTGTGACCACTACTCCCTCTGTTTCCTTTAGAAGATCATAAATCTCTCTTGCAATATCTTTCCACAGCGATGGTACCATGTTTTCAGAAAATATATTGGAGATCTGCTTTAGCTTCGGGCGCGCCACCTCCCTCATCTCTGGAAAGGTGTTTACCAGATCCTCTACCGTAAATTCCGATGTGACCGCTCCTGTTATGTAGTCCACCCTTGCTGAGATGGTTCCCCCCGTAGCTGCCAGCCCCACAAGGGGCAGATCCTCCCTAAATTCCGGTTTGTAATGAAATTTTGGCTTTCCTACATGCCTTTTAGAGATAATTTTTATGTTCTCTATCTCGTCCTTAGGAAAACCTACATTGTAACCATTTTCAAGCTTAAAGATAAGGTATTTCCCTTCTTCCTTTATGAAAACCCCTTTCTTCCGTGCTCCTCTCCAGTAGAATTCTACCTCATCCCCCGGTTCCATCCTAATGAGATGAGGGGGAAATATTTTTATGACCCCAACGTTTAAAACCTTCCCAAGCCTCTTATACTACAACATGGTAGCCACCATCCTGAGAAACCTCTACACCTCTCTAGAAGATGCCTTCTACAGAATGCTGGACTTTTTAGATGAGAGGGGGTTGCCAGTATACAGATTGCATGATTTTTTAGATGAGAGGGGTATCCCTCCCTTCCCTCTATTCCTTGGGGTGGTTCTACTTCTAATAGGAGGGTTCATATTCCTTACCATCCCTCAAAACCAGTACATACTATCTATCTATGTGGAGGATGAGGAGGGGAATCCTGTAAAAGGTGCCACTGTAAAGGCGTTTCTCAACGGAGAAGTTGTAGCAGAAGCATACACGGATGATTTCGGATATGCAGAGCTTAAACCCATTCCTGAAGGGGAGATAAGGATTGAAGTGGATCATCCGGCCTTTGAAAGAACTGGCAGAACCTTCTTTGTGGGAGGCGATGAAAGTATTTCCATTACTCTAAAACAATCTTCCGCCCCAGAGGAAGGGTGGGGTACCCTTGAGCTGTTTATCACGGATACAGATGGGAAGGCTCTACACGCATTTGTGCTAGTGGAAGGAGATACCGTTTCTACATATGAAGCAAACGATGGCAAGCTCTCCCTGAAGTTGAAGCAAAATGTTCTCTACACTATTACGGTAAAAGCTGTCGGTTATAAGGAGAAGAAGTTCAATGTCACCCTAACCACCAATTCCGACACACGAATGGTAAAGCTAGAACCCCTTGAGGATCTAAAGTTCCTCGCAGGTAACGAAGAGTGCAGAAGGGTTAATGTGGTGGTGTTTGTAGCAAAGGATGGGGTGCCTCAAGAGGATGTTCAAGTTGAGCTCTTCTCCCCCCAGGGAGGAACATACCGAAAGGTTACAGGGAAAGATGGATCTGTAAGTTTTAAGGTGTGTGCCGGAGATTACCAGATAAAGGTAAAAGATAGGGTCTCTGACTTTTTCTTTGCAAACGAGGATAGTATTATTGTTGCAGATATTGGAACAGGCCAGTTTTATCTTAAAAAACAAATTGTAGATAACGGAAAGCCCGTAAAGAACAAAACTGTGAAGGTTGGAAACCTTGAGGTTACCACCGATGAGGAGGGTTACGCTCTCATTCCTCTGACCAATAGCTCTTCTATACCTCTTTACAAGCTAACCATACAGGCAAAACATAGAAAGGGACCCGTCAAGGTATTTTCCGTCCATATAAAAGAGGTGGATAGGAAACTATCCACGAACAACGGAAAAGTGGTAACCTACCTTCCAAAGGGTAACTATACCCTTACAGCGTATGCATATGGCAGATCTGTTGAGAGGAAAGTAGAACTAACAGATGACATGGAGGTTACCATGGATTTTGGCACTCTTGTTGTAAATACAAAGGTTAGCGTTCCTCTGCCCGGAATAGTAGAGGTAAAGAAGAATGGAGAGCTTTACGATAGGAAGGAGTGCAAAGAAACATGTACCTTTAAACTTGAACTGGGCGATGAATACACCTACGAATACAAGGTAGGCAACAAGGTGCTTTCCACGGGAAGCATCGAGCCAGGAAGCGATATTGTCATACCTAAGGATGTGATGAGAGATTCCTATCCAGATAAATTGTCAGCCTCTATAGGAATACTCTTCAAAGGAAAAGAGGTGCCCGTTCTTCTAAAAGGAGGCTACCTCTCCATTCTTATAAACTTCCCCTCCGATGAGGGGAGAACCATTCTGGTAGAGATGGGCGGCAAAACCCTTCTTAACAAGAGGGTCTCTCCCTCTCCTCCGTCCCTCTCCCTTAAGATACCAACCCCCTCCTTAGAGGATGGAAAATATACACTTCGTGTAAAGGTATTGAAGAACGGTGAGGAAGAGGGGAGCTTTGAACAGGAAGTAACGCTTATATCTGCCCCTCTAAAGGAAGCAGAAGGTATCCTATACCTTATAACTCCCACAGAAGAGGTGGATGCCATAAACGGAAAGGCTACGATAACATACATAGTAGTGGGGAATGCCACCCTCAGATTTATCATAAAGGATAAAAAGGAAATACCTGTGGAAGGATTTGCCTATGGAAGTATCGATTTTACGGTGGACAGAACCCAACCCCTCAGAGTAGAGGTTCTAAAAGATGAAAGGATTGTTGCTACCGAGGCCATAACCCTTGTGTACAGGGAGAAAAAGCCCACCGGCACCATAGAATGGTATTTCACCAAGAATGGGGTGCCCAGCGGAAGGGTACTAATAAATGGAGGTAAACTACATGTAAGAGTTTATACAAACAACGAAGCAAAGAGCGTAGAGGTTAGGGTACAGGCTGGTGTATCATCCCCTCTCTTCAAGACATTCTCCCAAGAAATTTCAAAGGACGCCGCAGATAAGGAATATGTAGACTTTACATTTAGGGGATTCAGCTTCACAGGGGATATAAAAGATGTAGATATAAAGATCGTTGCAACCCTACACTACAAGGATAATACCAGAGAGGAGTTTACAGGGGAGGGTACCTTCTACGCAACCTCTATTCCCTTCCAGAACTACGATGGAACGGAGTTGTGGTACTATGTAAAGTGGGAAGGTGGGGAGGGTACCATCTCATCAGAGAGTGTGGTTTCCCTGGGAGGGTTTGGCCACGGCTCTCTTGAGCTAACCCTGAACAACGAAACAATTTCCCTCTCGTTGAAGAATGAACCCCAGGTAAAGGAAAAGAAGGTAGAACTTCACGGAGAGGTAAAGGCAACCCTTGTATGGAAAACAGACACCTTCGAAACAACCATCATGGAAAGATCCCTAAGGGCAACTGAGAGAGAGTACTCCCTTGAGGTGTGCATCCTTTGGAGAAGGGAGGATACTGTAGAAAATGTAAATAATGTCTCTCTTTCCATTGAAGGGGTTACAGCAGGAGGAAAAGAACTTACAAAGAGGACAAACATTAATGGCTGTGGTATTGTAATGCTTCCAAAGGGTGAATACACCATAAATGTGTCCGCAGAAGGATATGTGCCATCCAAGAAGGATGTAGCAGTACCAACATACTCCCGGGTAGATATTTACCTTACTCCCATAAACGAGGCGCCGAAGGCCATCCTGAAGGGAGTAAAAAAGAAGGGGGAGCTATATGCATCCATAGAGAGTGGAAAGCAGTATACCCTACTCTTTGACTATGCTCTCACTCCTGACAGTACCGGCGCCACCCTCATAGTAGAAGCATTCAAGCCCGATGGCTCCTCAGAGGTAAAAACTGTTAAGGTGAATGATCTGTCAGGAGAGGTAGAGGTTGTTGTACCTCTGTACGATGTGGATGGATATGCAAGAATAAGCTACACCCTTGAAACAGATAAGGGCGCCTCCTATACGGATACTGCCGTCATTCCAGCTCTAGGAGAGGCAAGATGTACCAACGGGTATGGCAGCCTCCTATCCTTTGACGTAGAAAGGGATGGAAAGACGTATACAGACGTTGCCTCCGCACTGGAGGGGGATAATCTAGAGGTTAGAGCCTATGTAATAAGATGCTCTCTAGAATCTTCCTCTGCAAAGCTTACCCTCAGCTTCGGAGACAAGAAGAAGGACATAAGTATCACGCTAAAACCCTTTGATGTAAAGGAGGTAACGCTAAGGGTAAAAAATGTTAAGGAGGGTTCTTACGCGGCTAAACTACAAATATTTTCTAAGGATGGAGCAGTACTTTACACCAACACGAGAAATATTACCGTTCTTGGTGATAGAACGGTATTTGTCCGTGTAAATGAGGGGTTCTCCTTCCTTTTTAAAGAAGAACTTCCCATTGAGGTATCACTTCCAAAGGGCATAGATAGCATAGCTCTCACATTGAGCGGGCCTGCCCTTGGAGATATGCAGCCCTTTGACGTCATTGTAGGGAGGGATAGCTGTTCTGCCGGAGGAGGTATAACAGCCACCTTTGAGAACGGAAGGTGCATCCTAACCCTTCCAGGTATGAAAGGAGATCTGCAGGTAATCTGCAAAGAAGGTTTGGATTATGTATGCAGTGTTGTTCCTGAGGTAGTTACTGTCTACATTCCTCCAGGGCAACCTCTCCTTGACATCCCAGAAACTATTACCATTCCCTTCCCCGAAGGAAGCAGATTTAACTCGGTATCCATTCCCATAAGGAATACCTCACCCTACACCATATTCTTAGCCTATCCAGAGAACGGAAGCATGGAGAAGGTGTGTGAAAATGGGGAGCTAACCCTATCCATTCCAACCTCCATACCTTCTTCCTCAGAGGAGGAAATGGATGTAACCCTTACTTCAGAAAGTAGGGAAGCTTCCTGTGAGGCAACACTAGTATGGGGTTATGAGTTTGGAGGAGAGATGAGATACTTTACCACAACATTCACCGTAGTGAAAGGGAGTATAGGACTGTCCTTCGATGTTGAGGAGCCTATCATCCTTGTGGAAGATAGGGAGACAGAGATACCAATTACCATAAACGACGGATCTGTTCTTTCCTTCCTTGATATAGGGGGAGTTTCCATCTCTCCCTCCTCCCTCTTCACCGCAAGTCTTTCAGACGATGATCCCTCCGATGGAAGCATTTCCATCTCCCTCTCCTATAAAGGAGAGGAGGTTGACAAACCTACAACCTGGAATGCCACCCTTCTCCTTTCCTACTCCATTGGCTCCCTCAGAAAGAAGGTAAATATTGATAAGGAAGTTACCGTCATCCCATCCCAATATCTCCTCACATTCAAGTATAATGAGCAGACCTTCAACAGGGTTTATGTGATAGCATCTTCCACGGGAGAGTTTAGCAATAAAGTTACCATTGCCTCTAACGAGGTAAGTGCTACTATAAATGGAATAAAAAATGTATTGAGCGACCGCATTTCTGCCTCCCTATCCTTTGATGCTCTCCCCATCACCATAAACAAGAAAAGTTCCACCTCGGCAACCCTTTCAATAGAGGTAAAGGAGGTTCCCGCTTCCTCCTCTGAGTATCGTATTG
>WANZ01000043.1 GCA_015521515.1 Candidatus Iainarchaeum sp. | reverse complement strand
GTCATGCTCCCATAATAGGGGGATGATATTTATCTCCTCCGTTAGCATTCCTTACCTAGTGGTTTAGGAATTTAAACCCTAAAGTTAAAAATTATCTTGCCGGCTGCAAGAGCCGCGGGGTGGAGCGCTGGTGCGTAAGCCGGCACCGTGAATCCCCGCTCGGACAGCCGGCTACAACCTTTTCAATATATCATCTCCAAACTTTTCCAGGAGTATCCTAAACCAAGGAGTGTATAGATGTGGATGTCTCTCTACGTCATCCAGTACATCCTGAAAAGCCATCCATTTCCATCCGTCTGCTTCCTCCGGGTTTGGGTTAGGAGGATCATTGTAGTAACCTATCAATACATGATCATACTCATACTCCGTTAGGCCGTTACCTACATCTGCCCTGTAGATAAAGGAGCCTATCCTTTCAAGCTCGGTGGTGAATCCCATTTCCTCTATCAACCTCCTTCTTGCTGCCTTTGTTACATCCTCTCCCGGTAGTGGATGGGAACATACAGTATTTGTCCACAACCCCCCTGCATGGTATTTCTTCTTACTTCTCAACTGAAGCATAAGATCTCCTCTTTCATTGAACACAAGCACAGAGAATGCTCTATGGAGAGTTCCACCCCTTTTGTGAGCCTCTAATTTTTCCATCACACCGACGGGGTTGTCATTTTCATCCACTAGTACCACAAGTGTCATGGAAGGAGCGATGGGAATAAACCCTATAAATGTATTTCCCACCTTCGACGCCCATCGAATTTATATACTTCCTCTGCGTTATGGGAGTGTGATATGGCTGCTCCTCCTTGTGAACATTATAGCCCAAGATGTAAATCTGGATCTCTATCAGGATGAGGTAAACATTATTGTGGACAAACTTACCAAGGGAGAGCCCTTTTTTGTGACAGAAAACCTGATGGGTAGATGGGAAGGAAACATTATCTGGATAGAACCAAGAAAAGTGGTAAAGGAGGAGAATACTATCATTGTTTCCAAGGAGATAGAACGAGAAGGAAACTTTTACCGGGTAAATATTTACCTGAGGGCGGAGGAAAAAGGGTTGTACTATGTTGAGGAGAATGTGCCCAAGGGAGAGATAAATCTGCAAGCGTTCCACGCCATCCTAAACTTTGATCCAGTAGTGGTGTGGCTGGTTTCCCTGGATAAAAATGAGGAAATAACCCTTTCCTACAGGGTAAAGAGCATCCTTCCGCCTCAACTATCAACAGAGGTTGTGAGGCTAGGTACATGCAATGTGAGAGTAGAATTCAGGAATCTTGTGATGGATGGGGGAAAGGTAAACGGGGAGTTTGTGGTGTATGTGGGAGATGCACCAGCCTATGTGCCAAATGTAAGGGTAAATGGGAAGTATGAGTTTGTACGGGATGGAATGTATTACGTTTTCTCTGCAGATAACCCGGTGGTTGTGGAAGGAAGTGTAGGAGACTGTAGTTTCTATAAAGAGAAGAGGATGGAGGAGAATAGTATGTGGTGGATTGTGGCAGTCGCTGTCCTTTTGGTAGCACTCTTTTTACTCTTTTCTAAGCACCTATAACACCTATGTTGGACATACGTCTAATAAGGGAAAATCCAGACCTTGTTAAGGAGGTGCTAAAAAAGCGATACATGGAGGATCTTATACCCCTTGTGGATGAGGTAAGAGAACTTGATATAAAGTGGAGGGATCTATTAAAGGAACTTAACGAGCTTAGGAGACTTAGAAATGAACTTTCTAAGAAGATAGGCGAACTATCCTCACAGGGAGAGGATGTATCTTCTCTCAAGGAGGAGGCAGCCCGTGTATCTAAGAAGGTGGAGGAGCTTGAGGAGAGGGAAAAAGCCCTAAAGAAGGAGCTTGAGGAGAAACTAAAGCTACTTCCAAACCTTCTACATCCAGACATCCCTATAGGACCAGATGACACATATAACAAACCTGTTAGATTCTGGGGCAGACCCAAAGTGTGGAAGGGGTATGTAGAGCAGTTCAAAGAACAGACAGGAGGGTTGGAGGTAGATTATGAACTGGTGGAGGAAAAACCCTACCATCACTATGATCTTGTGGAGATGCTGGATATTGCAGATACAGAGAGGGCATCAAAAACATCAGGGAGCCGTTTCTACTATGAAAAGAATCACCTTGTATTTTTAGATCTGGCTCTGTCTATGTATGCACTTGAAAAGTTGATGAGAAAAGGATTTACACCGCTTATACCTCCATACATGATGAGGAGATTTGTGGAAGAGGGATCCACCTACTTTACAGACTTTGAGGATACCATATACAAGATAGAGGGGGAGGATCTCTACCTCATACCTACAGCGGAACACGCCATAGCAGGCTATCATGCAGATGAAATTTTTGAGGTGGGCGAGCTTCCAAGAAGGTATGTAGGATGGAGCCCCTGCTTCAGGAAGGAGGCAGGTTCCCACGGGAAGGATACAAAAGGTATTTTCAGGGTACATCAATTCCACAAGGTGGAACAATTTTCCTATGTGTATCCAGAGGATTCCTGGAAGGAGCACGAATTCCTCATATCCAATGCTGAGGAAATACTAAAGGATCTTGATATACCCTATAGAGTGGTGGACATCTCCTCAGGAGATCTTGGCCCTGTAGCCGCAAGGAAGTATGACATAGAGGGCTGGTTCCCTGGACAGGGTAAATATAGAGAGCTTGTATCAGGATCCAACTGCCTCGACTGGCAGGCAAGAAGACTTAACATAAGATATAGAAAGAAGGATGGCACCACAGACTTTGTCCACACACTCAACGCTACAGCTTTGGCGGTACAGAGGGTGGCAACCGCCATACTAGAGAACCACTTCGATGGGGAGGTGGTTAGAATACCTAGGGTGTTGTGGAAGTACCTTCCCGAGGATGTGAGGGAGATCCCACTACGCAAAGAGTAGCCTTTTCTTCACCTCTTATTTTTACCTTTATACACCCATCTTCTTCCTCCCACTCCACCTCGTTACAGCTATCTACCTTGTACTCTTTACCCCCTATTCTTACCAATGCATTAGGAGCCGAAAAGGAGAATTTCTTACACACTCTGGGTTTTTTCTTTATCTCCTCCATGCCAGGGGGGTTCCACTCCTTTACACCTGCACACACCTCAAAAGATATTATTGCCTCCTCCAGCTCTGCTCCATTTCTTTTGCATATCTTTACCTTTTTTATCTTCTTATTCCTTATCTCCACATTCTTCCACCCTTTTTCCTCTAGCTTCTTTTTTAAATTTTCTAGTTTGTCCGGCTTTAGAATACCCTCACCATCTAGCTCCTTCTCTACACCACTAGATATCTCGTTTCTACTCTCTTCCAAAGTTTCATTATCGGGGAGGAATAAGGAAAAGGGCGATACCCTTATCTTAAGGGTAGACGTGCCCCTATCAGTTCTGTAGTCCACTTCTAATTCTGTGTTTGGATCTATCTGCAGTCCGTAGTCCTTCTCTACTATCCTTACATCCCCTAATCTCACCCGCACGTCTTCAATGTTTTCTCTCCTCTCCAAAGAACGCGCGTAGTCATATATCCATGTTCTTATGTTGTTTTTAATCCAGTTTTTTATCTCCTCCCTTTCATATCCTTCAACTCCCTCGTACACTCTGTTCCTTATGTAGGAATGCATCTCCGAGGAGATGTCTGAAGACGCAATCTCAGTATAGGTTAACACAGCATTATCCCTGAAGTAGGTAGCAAGTCTGCTAAGGTTATCCATTTCACCAGAAAAGAGGAAGGCTCCTACCACTACCGCGATGGATAGCACCAAAAATCCTATGAGAGGTGTGTACAAGCCCCTCATCCTAGCCACACCTCCAAGGATGATTGGGATCCCTTTGCGGGCGTCACTTCAAGGAGCTTTGAAACCCCTTTTTCCACCCTCTCTCTGCTAAAGTCATGTTCCTCTACGAGAAATTCAATGATTCTATCTGGATCGGGTTCTTTGAAGGAGAGGGAGTAATCGTCTGTATGGGGAGGATCTAGGAAGAACGCCTCTATCTTCTTCCACAATTCGGGATCCTGGTTAACACTTATAGCTAGCTCTTCCACGGAGGAATAAGATCTAACCATCTCAAGGGCCCTTTTTGGCCCAACACCCTTAACCTTTTCATTATAGTCTGTCCCCAGTAGCAACCCTACCCATATTAGCCTTCTTCTATCAAGATTAAGCTTTGTCAACACTTTTTCTAGCTCTATGAGCTCAGGTTTTACATCCACGTATACATTTTTGCCTGGTAGCTTCCTTTTACCTGTTATGGCAAGGTTTCTTACGAGTCTGGGGGCTCCAAAGAGAACCGCATCGTAGTCTTGAGAAGCTGCAGCCCACACATCTCCCTTTCTTGCCATGTAGGCTGCCTGAGCCTCCCCCTCTGAGGGTGCGTCCACATATGGAATCCCCATGGCGGAAAGAAGTTCTTTAGCGTCGGAAACCATCCCACTCTCTAGTCTTGATGCTTGCATTGCATACTTTCTGGCCTCTTCTATATCACCCTTTCTAAGAGCCTCCACCCACTTACTCTCAGCCTCCAATCTTCTCTCCTGACGCTCCTCTATCTCTTTCATCTTGAAAGAGGGTGGCTCTCCGTCAAACACATATACCACCCTTATACCGTGTTCTAGCAGCCTAATGGTTCTGTAGAATACTCCGGAAAGATGAGATGTTATCCTACCCCTGCTATCCATGAGAGGAGTACCATCTGGCTGTCTTATAACGGAGATGAATTGGTAGAGCGTGTTGAATCCATCAAGAGCTACAAACTTAGATCTGAACCATTCTAGCTCTTTCTCCTCCTTTTCAAGGATAGGTCCGAGGGGTACACCCAAGGTATCACCCAAAGTGAGGGCTTATCTCCTCCCTCCTTCTTTCTATTACGCCTAGTAGATCTTCCATGGTAATGTAGCTTCTACCCCTCTTTACTGCTGCCATTGCGGCGTCCATGATCACCTTTCTTATATCAGCTCCCGTAAATCCTTTTGTTTCCTGGGCTAGCACATCTAGATCCAACTTTCTTGTCTTTACCTTCTTTAGTAACACTCTGAAGATATCCTTTCTTCCCTCCTTGTCCGGAGGAGGTACAAAGATCTGTCTATCAAACCTCCCGGGCCTTAGGAGGGCGGGATCAAGGATGTCCGGCCTGTTGGTAGCCGCCATCACCACAACACCTTCCAATGGTTTGAACCCGTCCATCTCTGCCAGCAATTGCATTAGTGTTCTCTGGACCTCCCTCTCCCCTCCAGATCCTGCATCCGTTCTTATGCCTCCTATAGCGTCTATTTCATCAATGAAAAGTATGGACGGAGCCTTTTCCCTTACAAGGGAAAAGAGATCCCTCACAAGTTTGGCTCCTTCCCCTATGTACTTCTGTACAAGTTCGGAACCTACCACGTGCACAAAAGCGGCGTTGCTCTCCCCTGCCACCGCCTTTGCAAGCAATGTTTTGCCAGTACCAGGAGGTCCATACAGAAGCACTCCCTTGGGAGGGGAGATACCCATCTCCTTAAACAGGTCTGGTCTTGTAAGTGGAAGTTCCACAACTTCTTTCAGCTCTTCTATTACCTTTTTTAGACCACCAACATCGTCGTATCTCACGGAAGGCCTTTCTATTACCTCAAACGCCTGTACTCTTTCATCCCTCTCTGGAGGTAGTATTTCCACCACTGCAAGGTTCTGTTGGGAGAGTGCTACCCGCTGACCAACCCTTATGTGGGGTATGAGCTCCCTCATAACAGGAACAAGGAACTGGTTACCGTTGGGATGTCTAACAATGGCTCTGTCTCCCAAAACATCCACTACCGTTCCTACCACAAGGGGAGGTTGCTTTATCCTCTGGAGTTCCCTGAGCAGCTCTGTATACTTCCTTTGTAGGTGGAAGGTTTGGGCCTCGAGCCGGGATATTACGTCTACATCGTTGTTATCCATTAAGACTATATTAATTCCACACCCATTTATAAAGTGGCCATGTACTGCGAGATGTGCGGTACCCCCATAGAAAAAGGCTACCTTATAGAGGTGGAAGGAGCCAGATTGACGGTATGTGAACGATGTGCAGAAAGGGGAACAGTAATATCCTCCGTAAAAAGAAAGGAAGGTAGCAGGAAAGAAACCTATGCGAATCTTGTAATCGGGTTCGGCGAGAGGATACGAGAGGGAAGGAAAAGAAAGGGCTACTCTTTGGAAGAGCTCTCAAAGCTTGTGAGTATACCTCCAAAGGTGTTAAAGGGGATGGAGGAGGAACGCATCTATCCCACCATTGAACAGGCCCGAAAACTAGAGGAGGTGTTAGAAATAAGCATTGTAGAGGAGGAAGAATACGTACCACATAAAAATGATTTTACCCTCACTCTGGGTGATGTGGTGAGAGTACGATGATATCAGTGGAAAGAAAGTATTTGCTGCTGTTCTTTATTCGGTGGAACGGATTTATTGGCATGCTAAAACATATTTCGAGAAGCAAGTTTGTATCTTTTATGGAGGAGGCAGGCCCTATACTCCTTTTTGGTCCGCTCCTAGGAAGGTATGTGGGTGGAGATGTAAAAAAGGGTCTGCTAGTTCTTATCCCCGCCTCTCTTCTAATGGTAGGAGGGCCCCTAGCGTCCATGCTTACCCTTCTATTTGGGCTTATGGGCGCGGCCTTCTATCTACTTGCATCCTCCGCTTGGAATATTCTGTATACCTATTTTACGGGGGGAAATCCGCTTCCTGGGGTAGGCCCTGTCATTCCAGGGGTGGAGGTGGGCCCCTTTTACATACCATTTGTGGAGGGGTGGCTCTCCATCCTTCTGATCTTTCTCATACATGAGGGTGCTCATGGTGTGGTTGCCCTGAGAAGGGGGATGGGTTTGCAGGATGCTGCCATGGTAATTTTGGGCATTATTCCTGTTGCCGCATACGTTCAACCAAATGAAAAGAAGTTTCTAGCCTCATCCCCAGAGGATAGGGTAAAGGTTATTGCTGCGGGTCCCTTTGCCAATACTGTAGCCTTCATTTTGTCTACAATCCTCCTAATAGGAATGGGAATAGTGGTTTCCCCATACATGGAGAAGATACTTCAGAACCATGCGCTGGGAGTGAAGGTACTTGAAGTACCTGATACCATAGAAATAAATGGAAAGGCGCTCCCCTCCCTTGTTAAGGGACTGCTATCTCCCGGGGATGTTATAGTATCTATCAACGAGAAGAATGTGTACACCATAGGGGATATAATAGAGGTGCTCCACTCCGATGCTAAAGAGTTAAATATCTTAGTACTGAGGGGAGGAGAATTGATATCCTTTTCCATAGAAAACAAGGGCTATCTGGGAGTTAAGGGTGGTCAGGTAGCATGGAGAGAGAGCCCACCTCTGGAGTATAGTGTTCTATCGTTCCTCCTTTCGTTTCTCCTAATTTTCTCCCTCTTAAATATTATGGTGGCTGTGGTAAATGCCCTCCCCTTCTCTATACTAGATGGAGGCCAAGCCATTGAAGATTTAGAGAAAAGAAGAAGAATAAATGCAAGGTTGCTAAAGCTTGCAGCCTCACTCCTCCTTGCAATCAACATACTTCCTTGGTTTATCTGAGATAGTCAATTTCTAGGTTTGGTACTTCACTGTACTGGCTGGAGGCAACAGGGCTCTTTATGTAGGGGCTCTGAACACCCGTAAAGATGGCTATTACCTGTACCATGTCCTCAAAGTTGGGATCTATACGAGCACCCAGTATTACTTGTGCATTGGGATCTACCTTTTCTGTGAGGAGCTCTCCTATGGCGTTTGCCTCTCCTATGGTGAGATCCTGGCCTCCTGTAATGTGGATAAGCACTCCTTTAGCACCTTCTGTGTTGATGTCAAGTAATGTATTCTTTAGCACATCCTCTACCACATCGTTTACCTTATTTACACCTCTACCCTCTCCCACAGATATCACTGACAGTCCACCGCTTGTCATAATAGACCTAAGGTCTGCATAGTCAAGATTTATGAGGGATGGAACTGTTATGGTTTCTGTAATACCCTGTATGGTTCTTGCAATGACAGTATCTGCCAATCTAAACGCATCCTGCATGGGTAGATTGGGAACAAGCTCTACCAACCTGTTGTTATCGATTACGATAACAGTATCGCTTGTCTTGGCAAGTTCCATAATACCCTGATCCGCTTTTTCCATTCTTGCCCTTTCTAGCCTGAACGGATAGGTTACCATGGATATTACCAGAGCACCGGCTTCCCTTGCTATCTGTGCAACAACAGGAGCCGCTCCCGTACCTGTACCTCCTCCCATGCCTGCTACTACAAATACCAGATCAGACCCTCCAAGTATCTGCTGTAGAGTCTGTCTGCTAACCTCCGCAGCCTTTCTACCAATCTCTGGAGATCCTCCAGATCCAAGCCCCCTTGTAACACCTTCTCCTATCAAAACCTTTGTTATATCATCGGAAATAATTGTTAGATGTTGTCTATCTGTGTTTATGGCCACTAGCTGGGCTCCCTTTACCCCCATCTGGTGTATCCTGTTTATAATGTTGTTACCTGCACCTCCCACGCCCACAACAACAATTTTTGGTTGGGCCGATAAATCGGCCTTCTTGGGTGTTTGTGCATCTTTTCCCAACGCCTCTCTCACCATGGCTTCCACGTTTACC
>WANZ01000042.1 GCA_015521515.1 Candidatus Iainarchaeum sp. | reverse complement strand
GGATATAACACATGTTTTCTCTTCTACAAAGAGCAAACTGCTGAAAAAAGCATTAGAAAAGGGAGAACGAGTGTTTGGGATAAGACTGGAAAAGGGAAGGGGTATTATGGGGTATGAGCTGGGACCAAACAGAAGATTTGGAAGCGAAGTAGCAGACTATGTGAGAGTACATGCAGGACTCGGAGGAATATTACATAGTGATGAGCTGCCCGCCTATGGGATAACGGAGGATGAGGTAAGAAAAGTAAAGGAAACACTTTCGTGTAAAGAGGAAGACGGCTTTATACTGTTTACTTCTAAGGATCCATCTCCTTACAACATTATAAAGGAACGTATAGAGCTGGCAAAGGAAAGGGTGCCCGAGGAGACGAGGAGCCCACGCCCCGATGGTACTACCTCCTATGCCAGACCTCTTCCCGGAGCTGCAAGGATGTATCCAGAAACGGATCTTCCCCCTATGGAGACAGAACTCCTAGTAGAAGAGGTAAGGAAAAAGTTACCTCCCCTCCCAGAGGAGAGAAAGGAGAAACTACTTTCTCTAGGTTTGAAAGTAGAAATGGTAGAAAAGCTCATCAAATCCAGGTACCTGTTTCTTTTTGAGTATCTTGTGGAAAGAGGTGTTGATCCCAGATTTGCCTCAAATATTATACTAAACAAGTTTCCCTACTGGAGAAGGGAGGGAATAGATATAGAAAGCATAGGAGAGGAACGATGGGAAGAGCTACTGAAGGGATACGAGGCTATATATCCAAAGAATGCTATGGATGATATAGTAAAGCTTCTCTTGGAAGGATACTCATTGAAGGAGGCTGTGGACAAGCTTGGTGTGAGGATGCTATCGGAGGAGGAAACAGAAAAGCTAGTAAAGGAGGTAATAAGGGAACTTGGGCCTGAAGCAAACGAGGGTAAAATTATAGGGGAGGTAATAAAGAGGAGCAGGGGAAGGGCCAGTGGTAGGGTAGTATCCTCCATCCTTAAAAGGTTGAGAGCATGATTGTTGCCCTCTCTTCCTTTGTACACGGTAGTGGGAGGAGTACCATAGCAAAAGAGATTGCAAGAAGGTTAGATGCGATTCATATATCTTCAGGAGATATATTTAGAGAGATTGCGAGGGAGTATGGGTTTGATGATGTAAAGATGTTTGGGGAATATCTAATGAATAACAAGAGGCTAATGATACAAGTGGAAACAGCCATAGATGTGGAGATGCAGGAACGTATCAGAACGCTCTACAGAAGTGGTAAAACAATAGTATTGGATTCAAACCTACATTCCCACCCTGCTCTTCTTCAAGGGATGGAACATGTAAGTTTCTATGTGTATGCATCACCCTCCATTATAAGAGAGCGGCTTTTGAGGTTTCCTAGAAGGGATGAAAAGTACGGGGAAGATCCTCTCAGATATGAGCTGGAGAGAACAAGAAAGGATATAAACAGGTATAGACTGTTATCACTTCTTACTCCAAACCCTCTGAGCTATCTGTACAGCTACGGCTCTCAGGTATTATCCAAGCTTTACCATCTTTATAAACTTCACATGAGAGGTGCTCCCCTTCTCTGGCTAAGACAGGCCGCCACTTCCGAGGGGGCACACTTTCTGGACAACTCTGGACCGTTAGAGAGGAGTGTCAACACTGCTATGGAGCTCATTCTTCAAGGAAGGTGATGGGCCTGGTAAAGTGGAAATTTTCGTATTTGCTGTACTTATTTAAATGATCCTTTATAAGGTACCCCAGAATGTCTCTGATTCTGAGTTTGGTGGTAACTAACTTTTTCTGCATCTTTGAGTGCCTCTTGCGCAGTATATTATCCTCTGCATATTTTCTTATGGCTTCTGCTACATCCCTTACAAGCTGCTCATAGAGAGGTCTGGTGGTACGTATCTTCATCGGACCTTTATACTCTTTTCTAACCTTTGCATGGGAGAAGAGTTCCTTCTTAAACTCTTTCAACACCTCCGGATCGGAAAGGATATCTCTGGCATGCATTAGGGCTTCTAGGTAGAACCCCATACCCTTTATTCCAGTATCTTTCGAAGCTTCCACTATTCTGTCAAGTTCTGCTGCCACGTCAGAGAAGAAGGCATCTATATGGTAATCTTCCTTTTTGTGGCTGGGATCCGCCTCCTTTATCTGTTCCAGGGATGCTCTAAACCCTTGGGCAACTGCAGACTCTTCGCGTGTGGTTAGCATATTGTTCTTCTTTAGCATCTTGTAAAGTGTGGCCAGCTCCTTTCCGTAGAGGTGCTCCTTCCCCTCCTTCACAGCAAGGTATATTTCATCGATAGGGACGTTCTTTCCATTTACATTCACACTATCTATTTTCAACCTTCTTGCAGCGGTAATCATTTCAAGAAGTTTATCTCTGGGAGCCAATACTATTTTTGGTATCTTCTTGGGCTTTTCGGCTGATCTTAATAGCTCTGGATGCCTCTTCTCTATTTCTTTATAAACTTTCTCTGCGGCTTCGTTGACAAGTTTCTGTTTGAGCTCCTTTAGCTTTTCCTTCTTCTGCTCTTTCTTCTTTATGTAGTTCTCCACCCTATCAAGCAGCTCGAATATCTTCTTCTGTTGTATTCTATTCAAAATCAGCTGTTGTATGCCCTCTTCTGTAGAATACGGACTCATAGGAGATTTGTTAACCTCTTTTAAAACATCTACCAGGTTTATACCTCTCCTTTTTAATGATCTAAGCCTGCTATAAAGTTTTGAAAGCTCTTCTTCAGAATACTTTGTCAATCCCCATGGACGAGATGTTATGCCATGCTCCCTCAAAGCAGATCTAACGTTGTTTCTAAGCAGCTCATGGTTGTGGGTAAGCTGTCTCCTCACCCTTCTAAAACCTTCTATTACCCTCTTCATGTAAGGGTAATACCAACCCTATATTTAAAGGTTGGTGATAGGATGATACTCGTTCTTGCGGAAGCCCCCCTTATGTTGGTGCCGAAAAGGTTTAGGAAAAGAAGGAGCGTGAAAGCGTTTAGGGAGCGTTTTAGAGTGAAGTATCCGGTGCTTGATATTAACTACATGCCCGATGTCTGTAGAGAGTTGGGAGTTAGCGGAAGACCAGACATTCTTCACTTATCTCTCCTCCTAGCACTGGAAAGTCCGTTGGCCAGAAAAGGGTTGTTGGATGTCTACTTTACTACAATAGAAGGGAAGATTTTTCACATAAAGAGGGGCACTCGCCTCCCAAGGGGGTATAGCAGATTCCTTGGCCTTATAGGGCAAACACTAGCTGAGGGATCTCCCTTTATAGAGGAGGTCACGGAGTTGCCCTTGAAAAAACCGATAATATTGATGGATGAGAGAGGTGAAAGCAAACAGGTTTCATACTCCGATGCAACTGTTATAGTAGGTGCGTTTTCCCGAGGAACCTTCAGGAAAAATTATAACGAAGATTTTAGG
>WANZ01000041.1 GCA_015521515.1 Candidatus Iainarchaeum sp. | reverse complement strand
ATACAGGCATAGGCGATAACGCCCGCGTTCATGCAACAAAGGGTAGAGTTGTTATCGGAAAGTATTGTGCCATAGGGAGGGATTTCTTGGTACATGCACAAGAGCATAACTATAAACATCTTATTATGTCCGGCAGGGTAAGTAGATTGCTTCACCTACCAGATCCTTCCCTTGTAAAGGGAGATACCATCATAGGTAACTGCGTGTGGATAGGGGATAGGGTAATTGTAACCTCTGGAAGTAGGATAGGGGATGGGGCTGTCATAGGAGCTGGCTACGTAGTGAGGGAGGAGGTTGAAGCTTACACAGTAGTATCCCACAAAGGCAAAAAGTATAGATTTCCTGAGAACGTTATAGAGCAGTTAAAGAGGCTAAAGCCTTGTGAAAAGGATTTAGATGAGCTAAAACATATGTTGGAGGAGGGGGAGGTTAAGCCTGTTTATTGAAGTGCGCCGGCCGGGATTTGAACCCGGGCTGTGGGCTTGGGGGGCCCACGTGCTGCCAGGCTACACCACCGGCGCTCCCCATATGTTTGTGATGTTGAAACATCTAAAAGATTAGAGGTATTCCTTGGCAATATCCTTCACACCTATGTACATCGTAAGTGTGGTGAGAGGTGTCACGATAAGGAAGGAGATAAGTGTAGAAATGATGTCAAGTACGTAGCTCGGAAGTACTGCGGAGAGCGGTATGAACACAACGGTTTCCAGAATTAAGAAGAGGATTACAAGTACTAGGGTTACTAATGCAACCTTTAGCGACTGTAGATAGGGTATCTTCCAGGCTACCTTAACAGCCTCTATCCCTCCCTTTCCATGATAGGTTAGTACCGTTACTGGGATGAACTTTATCCCCACCAAGAACATTACTATAGCAAAGAAGGCTGCAAATAGGACCATCATAAGGATCATCTCCAGTATACCTGCTGGTCCAAGCGCGCTACCGAGTGTATAAGTTGGTTGAGGGAAGGGTTCTGCCGCATATGCTACACTGAAAAGTATGGCTAGCAGAATTGTAATAACCGCCGATATTACTACTGTCAAAATAGTTGAAACAATCACACCTACCAAGGTAGGCAGAAGCCTCTCCTTAGCCCTATTTACGGCGTCAGATACAGATAATCCTTCTGCTATTCCATAGTATGTCAACGTAAGAATGGTGCCAACTGCGATTATTGCTATAACGAGAGCCAAGAATAGTAGTGTATATAACAGTGAGCCAGGAGCTAAAGATATCAAACCTATTATTAATCCAAGGAGGACGGCAGCCACCAAGAATGAGACCGATACCGTTACTATGTCTTTGAAGCGTTCTCTATAAACGTTCCAAGCTTCTCTAATCCACTTCACATCCAAGATATTCTCCACTACCCTTTAAAAATCTTAGAGCAACCATATCAATTCATGCAGACCACTCTTGGTATTGTGGGGCTTATAGTGGCTTTTAGTGTTGGTACCCTCCTTGGAGGATTAACCCTTGGTATAACGCTATCCATCCTATACCTTATAGGAGGTATAAAGATCTTCAACGAATATGAGAGGGGAGTACTGTTTACCCTGGGAAGATATAGGGGAGTAGTTGGCCCTGGGCTTGTAATCATATTCCCCGTTGTTCAATACGTTGTAAAGGTGGATCTGCGTGTGAGAACTGTTGACATTCCTCCCCAGGAGGTTATTACCAAGGATAATGTATCAGTCAACGTTAACGGTGTAGTGTTCTTCCGTGTAATAGATCCTACCAAGGCAGTTCTTCAGGTTAAAGACTACACCAAAGCTACCGCGGCTCTTGCACAGACAACCCTAAGGGATGTGATCGGAGGTAAGCAATTAGATGAGCTGTTAGAGAGAAGAGAGGAGATAGCCAAAGAGGTTAGATCAATCGTTGATGAGAAGGCAGATGAGTGGGGTGTAGATATTACAGAAATCAGAATACAGGATATTGTACTACCGGAGAATATGAAGAGAGCTATGGCGGTTCAGGCGGAGGCTGAAAGGGAGAGAAGAGCAGTTATTATAAAGGCTGAAGGTGAGCTAAAGGCTGCAGAAACCTACGCCAAGGCAGCTAAGATTCTTGCCTCAGTACCGGGAGGACTGACTCTCAGAACGCTCCAGACCATCAACGACATATCTAAAGATCCCAGCCAGAAGCTCCACTTTTTCATACCCTTAGAAGTTATAGAGAGTTGGATGGAATCAAAGAAAGAGGAGGAGAAGAAGAAGGATTGAATTTTTTAAACTTTCCTTTTCCCATCTTCCTTAGAGCCCCGGTGGTGTAGTCCGGCTAGCATGCGGGCCTGTCGAGCCCGTGACCCGGGTTCAAATCCCGGCCGGGGCGCTCTCCAGTATATTTTTCTCCAACTCTGCAAACGCTATCACCCTTCCTACCA
>WANZ01000040.1 GCA_015521515.1 Candidatus Iainarchaeum sp. | reverse complement strand
CCTATATCTTTTGCGTAACTTTCTGCCTCCCTGTACATGATCCCTTTTAATGCCATATAGTAATAATGCTCAGCTTTTAATCTTTTTAGTATAAAAAATAGCCTGTCTCTATCAAATGAGGATACCCTAAGGTTTTCTTCGCCTGGGAACCATTCCCAAAGCTTTTTCAATACATTTTCCACATCAACACCCATAAAAAGGTGGAAAGGGTGTATACCCACACCCCTCTTACCTAGTAACCACCCCGCAACAGGGGAATCTATCCCCCCAGAAAATAGTAGCACAACATCTCCCTCTACTCCTACTGGAAGTCCTCCGGGACCCTCTACTCTCTCTCTAAAAATATAAGCTTTCTTCCCAATGATCTCTACACCTATGTCTATGTCCGGGTTGGATAAATCAACCTTAGCACCGGTTTTCTCTACTATGTAGGCCCCAACTTCTTTGTTTATTTCCATGGAGGTTAGGGGAAAGTCCTTTGTAACTCTTTGAGCCGAGATACGAAAGCTGCCACCACTATACAGCCTGAGGGCTGCCTCCTTTATCTCCTCCATATCTGCTCTAACTTCCATGGCGGGCGACCATGAAACAATCCCAAACACCTTGGAAAGCTTTTCCCACTCTCCCCCCACCACTATGAGTCTTGCAGCCCTTTTGAATACCCTTCCACCTGTTTGAGCTTCTATGTTCCTTGCTAATTGCTGCTCCATCTCCCTTCTTACTCTGTCACTCTTCAGAGCAATCTCTCCATATCTTACAAGGGCTACCTCCATAGTTTCACCAGCTCATCTATATGTATAAAATCAATGCCAGCCCTTTTTGATGCCTCCCTATCATACTCTGTATCCCCTATGTATACCACATCTCTCTCCCCCAACTTTTCCATCGCTTTTAGAAGTCCTTCTGGATTAGGTTTCCCGTGTTCTACGTCTTCTGCCGTTATTATTACCTCCATAAGGTTCTTTACGCCCATCCTTTCGAGCACAGCATTCACCACATTCCTGGTGCTTGAGGAAACAATTCCTTGTCTCTGAGTTTTCCCCAACTCCTTTATGAAGGAAGGAGGCACCTTTAGGGGAGCCTTGTCTATGTGACGTGTGACATACTCGTTTTTTATGGCTCTTAATGTTCTTAGCGTATCCATATCAAGCTCCGGTCTGAGAATTTTCATGATTTCAAAGAATCTCAACCCTTCAAGGGAGATGTATCGCTTTATATCTTCCTCTGTAAACTCAAACCCAAGCTTTTTCATGGCATATTTTGTTCCCTCTGCATGAAGCAGCTTTGTATCTATGAGGGTGCCGTCCACATCCCATAGGATTGCCTTATATTTTTCTAACATCCTATATGTTAGTGCTCGTAAACCTTTCAAAAGGTGTGGTGGTGTGCAAACAGGTGGAGATTGCAGACACTTTCCTAAAAAGAGCATTGGGTCTTATGTTTAGATTCTCCTATGACGGATGTCTCCTATTTCCAACAAAGGGAAAAACCTCATTTCATACGTTTTTCTGCAGGTTCCCCATCCTATTTCTTTGTGTGAAGGAGGGAAAAGTTACATGTAAAAGGGTGGTAGAGCCATGGAGTGTAGTAACTCTTGAGGGTGATATTATCATAGAGATGGATGGAAGAAGAGAATGTCCTGTTGAGGTGGGGGACGAGGTGGCCATCCAATGAGGATAGAGGCTACAGAAGAGGGGAAGAATATCATCAGGAGGGTATGCCCCTATCATGATGAAAGAGTGATAAGATGCATCCACTGTGATCCACCTGAAGCTCCCTGTGCCAGAAGTGATGGGATATTTGAGTGTGTAAAGGGGGTTCTGTGCGCAGAAGGTGGAAACCCCGATGATGTTGTTTTATGTCCATATAATGCTCTGTTTTGGAGGGATGGGCTGTATAAGTGTGATATGTGTGTAGAAAGAGGTTATCCCATATGCAAGGAGAGGGGTGGAGACGAGATAACAGTTATTTTGGAGGAAAAAGACATGGAGGAGGTGGGAAATGAAATTGGATGGGTTTTGACGGATAATGGAATTGTAAGTGAGATGCCTATTCTTCCCTGGGAAGCAAGGGTGGCAAGGAAAGTAATAGACATTTATCAGAGAACGAAGGGAGAATACTCCATCGAAGAAATATTAGATGACCTCTCAGAGGAGCTCTCCATACCAGAGAGGACTAAGGAAAGGGTAGAGTGGATAGTGGATATCACATTAAGCCCTCTGGGGCCTCTAAACCTTATAAAAGGGGACAATATAGAGGAGATTGTTGTGGTAGGTCTAAAAAGACCGGTAATGGTGTATGAAAGAGGAAAGGGATGGAGAGAAACAAACATCTACATATGGACGGAGGAGTACTTCCTGAACCTTGTAAACAGAGCAGGAGAAAAGATGGGAAGGCTTATTAGCATAAAAGAACCTAGAATGCATGCAATATTGGAGGACGGCTCGCGTATACATGCAGTTATACCGCCTATCTCTAATGTGCATTCTATTACAGTAAGAAGGTTTAGAGAATCTCCCCTAACCATATCTTCCCTTATAGAGAGCGGATCCATCTCCTATGGGCAGGCAGCCACTCTATGGGCTGCCATAGAGAGGGAGCTAAATATACTTATTGCAGGCAATACAGGATCCGGCAAGACAACACTTCTCAATGCCCTTATGGGATTTGTTCCCCTAGATGAAAGGGTTATTGCGGTGGAGGAGGTGCCGGAGATAAACATTCCACACCCCCATTTTGTCAGGATGGTGGTTTCTGGTGTTAGCATGAAGGATCTTATAAGGGATACCCTTCGTATGAGACCAGATAGGGTTATTGTGGGAGAGATAAGAAAGGATGAGGAGGCAGAGGCCTATATGGATACCGTTCTTGCGGGTCAGGGGAGGGGCAGCTACACTACCATGCATGGAAGATCCGTAAAGGAGGTACTTTCGAGGCTTGTAAGTATGGGCGTAAGAAAGGAAGATCTCGACTCTATAGATGTGGTTGTGGTTGTAAGAAGGTGGGGAGAAGGTGGAAGGATTGTAAGAAGGGTGGTAGAGCTTGTATCCAATGAGTCCCTTGACGATGTTGAAGAGAGAGTAACATTCCTCAAAAACAATCCCGTTTACGATCTTGAGACTTTTGCGAGGCGTTATACATGTTGGAGATGTGGAGAATAGGAGCACTCTTCAGCGAGGATATGAAAAGAAGAATAGGAAGACACCTAAGAAACGCAGATATTTCTATTTCACCGGAAGACTATCTAGGCTATGCTTTTATTCTCTCCATTCTTCCCCTCCTTCTTGTGTTCGTAGATCCTATCCTTGCGATTATGCTGTCCCTATCCATATTTAGCATATCCCTTTACCTGCCCATCCTTCTTTCCCATATTAGAGGCAGAGTAGCAGAGTGGGAGCTTCCCTTCTTCCTAAAATCCCTTTCCACGCTCGTAAGGTCTGGCATTGATCCTATAAGGGGGATGGAAATAGCATCTAAGGGAAGAAAATACATAGAAAACAGCATGAAGAGAATCCTCTCCCTACATAAAGGAGGGCTGCCTCTAAAAAGGGCCTTGGAAGGAGAAGCCTCTACATACACGTCTGATAGTGTTAGAAAGACCCTAGAAATGCTATCGGAAGTGATAGAGGGAGGTACAGGGTGGGAAGCACTCGAGAGATACGCAGACTCCCTTTTAATGACTAAAAAGCTTGAGATAAGAGAATTTAGCTCTAAACTATCACTTTATACGCTTATGTTTATTGCATTAACAGCTCTTGTTCCCTCTATACTAATCATCTATACCCACATACTTCCTATCGTTTTTGGTACGCCCCAGGATGTGAGAATACTTTATTTTACCCTTTATATCGTGCTCCCCATGGCCACGGTGGTGATGTTGGTATACATTGCTAGGAAGTGGTAGTATGAAGATGCTGGATACTCTTGGGTGGGATGAAAGGAATGTTGTTGCAGTAATTATACTGCTAACTGCTTCTACGTATCTTTTGTTCGGGTTTTATGCTATTCTAGTTCCTATATTGTCCTTTATCTCTATAGTGTACTTCTATGAAAGGAAGAAGCAACGTATAGAGGAAGAACTCCCCAGATGGGTGCACACAGCAGCTACGTACCCTTCTATTACTCCAAAAGCGCTTATATCCTTGGGAAGAAAAGGATTCGGAGAGCTCTCAAAGGAGCTTGAATCTGTAGAGAGGATGGTAGAGAAGGGTATCCCACCTCTTAGGGCTTTGAGGACACTATACGAGAGATGGGATTCTTCTCTCATAGAAAGGGCTATAACAAGTATTATAGAAGCCTTTAGAGCAGGTACTGCTCCTCAACTTCTGAAAAACCTTTCAGAGGAGCTTTACGTGGTAGGCGAGACGGAAAGGGAAAAGTTATCTACCCTATCCCTTCAGAGATATTCCATCCTTCTTTCCTCTTTCCTTTTGGTTCCCATTGTGCTAGGGTTTGTAACGAAGTTAGTAGAGAGGATGGGAGGGTCGATTGGAGAGGTGGTGTTGGTGTATTTGCTTCTGTTAGTATCTATTAGTGGTTTCTTTGTAGGAGCTTTGGAGAGGAAGCCTAAAAACATACCCGTCTATATCCTTGTGGGAAGCCTTGTAGCTATGGGTGTGTATATGGTGATAGTATGGTACAGCTAAGAACTGGAGCAAGCTTTCGTGATGGCATACTTCTCATCTCATTTCCTGGATTGGGACTGGTGGGAAACATATCCCTAAGATATTACGTAGAAAGAGGAGGCTTCAAATGGACAGGGTACCTCTTCTCGCGTAGACTACCTCCCATAGGAAGGGTGAAGAAGGGTAGAATATACTATCCTATAAACGTGTTTTCTCGCTCCAATGTACATGCCATTCTCTCCGATGTTCCCATCCCCGAGGATCTATCCTGGGAGGTAGCCCATACCATTATGGAAAAGGCATGGAAAGATGGGGCCAAGCTAGTGGTAGTTTTAAGCGGTGTGTTATCCCCCTCCTCGGAGGATGTTTATGTGATAGCATCTAATGAATCTGCCAGAAAGTTTGCAGGTCATCTTAGACCCATAGAAAATGGAGTGGTTACAGGTGTAACAGCTTCACTACTCCTTCTCGGCAGAGAAAGAAACGTACCTGTATTGCTGCTGCTGGGACCTACATCGGGAAGGAAGGATATCAGTGCCGCTCCTCGCCTTGTCTCTGAGGTCGGAAGGATTACCGGTATAGAGGTAGATGTAGACGACCTCGTACTGTCTCCCCCCGAGGAAGATCATTTGGATGTGTCCATGTATGGGTGAGAATATGCTGGCCTTTACTGGAATAAAAAAGGAAAGTCTTGAGAGGCTTACAAGAAAAGGAGTGATAGTGTTAGAGTTTCTCTCCTTCGTGAACGTAAGAACGGCATCTCTCCTAGAGAAGGGAGACAGAGTATTCCTTACGGAGGATGTATATGAGGAGTTGGATACCCACACAGAGGGTATTGTGGGAGAGGTGTTGGAGGTAAGAATAGCCCCCTCAAGGGTAAATATTGATCATATAGATGAGGTGGAGGTACAGCGTGCAAGGGTAAAGGTAAAGTTTGTCTCCTTCGGACGAGTGAAGGAGATAGAAGAGGAGAGACCTGCAGTCACTGTCGTGATCCTTGATAGAGCATTAGTAGGATAACTATTGCTAGTAGGGGCAGTATCCACTCTCCAAGGGATGGGAGAGACATGCCCTGAGAGGGCGGAGCATTTACAATGATGTTGCCTGATGGTTTTGCCACCGCCTTACCTCCTTCAAAGGCGATCTTCATACCTTCCTTAAATGCCTCAGACAGGGGTGCAAGTACACCATTTACAAAATTCCACTCACCCGTTTTTGGGTTGTACCACATGAAGCCCTCCTTGGACTGAACTGTCTTGACAATACCTCCATCCTTTCCGTCCACCTTGAGGGTAGGTGTACCATCCGATGTTACTTCAAGTCTTATTCTGTGTACTTTTTCATTACCTTTCTCATCCACGGTTGTAACAACGAGCTCTCCATTTTCGGATTTCATGTCCACAATCTTCTCGTTGGTAACAGAACCATCTTCCTTGTTGTAGATAGTTAAGTACTGTTCTCCGTCCTTTCCTTCCCTTATTGCTACGGTGGTTTTTGATGCATCGATAGCCTGAATATCATCTAACATCTCCTCTCCCTTATCTATGGTCTTTACCTCCTCCCTCGTTGCATCTGAAGATGGAGTTATACTGAGGGAGACGCTTTCTCCATCTGTTTCCAAATCAGCATCTTCCACACTTTCTTGGGGAACGGAGTCGCCTTTGTTCCATACATAGGCACTGTCACCCTTTGAAACAACAGATACCCTCTCAAATACTATTGAAATAAGCTTTCCGAGCTCTATGTCCTTCTGTGTTATTCCTTCTGGTGTTATGTCAGTTACTGTTGCCCTAACAATTCCATTCTCCACTGTTATCTTGCTTGCAGGCCCTACATAATCATCACTTGTAACGTACAAACCATCCTCTTCTACCTTTATACTTCCCTTTTCTGCTTTTACGAGCTTTATTCTACCAGGCTCAACGCTTAAACACTGCTGAAGCGCCTCCCCAATAATATAATTCTCCTGGGATGTTACCTCCAGGGAAATAGAGGATAGATTTACTCGGGAGAGGTTTGTAGGCACGATCATACCTGGTATTTCCGTTTCTACCGTTGATATGCCGGCCCCGGGAGCTGTAACAGAACCATCCTTGGATGTTACCGTGGTTTCATCGATACGAAGCTTTTCTCCATCCTCTGTGGAGAGTTCTACCCCACCTTTGAATCTTGTGGGCATAGAAAAGGACGGTTTTGTCCATATACTGATAACAAGTCCCTCCATCTTACCTTTGGCGTTGGTGAGTGTGGAATACAACATAGATCTTTGCTTCTCTATTTCCCCTTTCTTGTAACTGGAAATCCACTCCTCAACCTGCTTAATATCTACACCCAATTGTTCTACCGCGGCCTTTACCTTGTCTACAGGCATGGGTTCCTCTTCTTTGGGAGGCGAGAAACTCAATACATGAAGATAGTATCCAAATGTGGTATCTGTGCATGTGAAACAATCTGCAAAGACGGGAGAGGTAGCCGCAGATATGATAAGGG
>WANZ01000039.1 GCA_015521515.1 Candidatus Iainarchaeum sp. | reverse complement strand
TGTTAATAGTATCAGCTCTCCGTTTCTGTTCTCCCTTATTCTGCACGCTCCCCTCTTTCCTGGAAGAATAACACACCTCCTTTCACAGGCTATACACTGTATTTTACTATCATCCAGTTGTCTATATAGCATACAAATATTTTGGGGGAGAGGGTTTAGAAAGGTGTGGGGGAGCGACCGGGCCAAGGAGACCCGATCGCACCATTATCTTCCCTCCAAAAGCCTTAAAATAGATTCCCCCACAGCTTTTACGTCTATGTCCTCCATAGGCCCATAGGAGAAGCCATACCCATAATCTAGGGGGAACTTTTCTAGAGTAGGACCCCATCCATGGGTTTCCACCACTACTATATCTTTTCCTTGGTAAAGGTTCTTCTCCATGGATATTTCTAGGAAGAATTTTATCAGGGGAAATAGATCTGCTTCATATGTGGGATATCCGAACACTACAACGGCGCTATCTAATATATCTCCCATGGCGTAGGACCAGCGCAGATCTGCAACATTATGTATATTTACCTTTACCCCTCTTCTTCTTAGCCACTCCGTCAGCTTTCCCATAGCATAGGATATTTTACCATACATACAGCCGTATACAATAGTAACGCCTTCGCCCCTTCCCTCTAACCAGCTATCATACCACTTCCACACTCTTTCTTTGTTTTCCTTTAACACAATTCCATGACCAGGGGCTATTATGGATGGATTTATGGATTTTATGCGTTTATGGGCCTTTAACACAAAGGGTTTGTATCTTAATAAGATGGCAGCCAAGTATCTTCTCATCTCTTTGTATAGATACTCCTTCTCCTCTAGATTGGGGTATGCTCCAAAGGCACCGTACATATCGCATGTGAACAGTACATCGTCTTCTATGAGGTGCGTTATCATGGTTTCTGGCCAGTGCACCCACGGTATCATATAGAATTTTAGTGTAATATCTCCGATGGATATGCTATCTCCGTCTTTTACGCCTATAGAGTTTGGAGGGTTAAACAGTTGTTTACCAACCTGGCTAATGATTACTTTAGCCCCTGTCTTACTTAGAAAATGATTCAGACAGCCCGAATGGTCCGGCTCCATATGATTCACCACAATATACTTTATTTCTTTGGGTTTGGCCTCAGAAAATATCTCCTCCTCCAGTTGTGGGCAGAACATCTCGTAGGCTGTGTCCACGATCACAAATCCGTCAGTTGTTTCTATTAGGTAGGAGTTATAGTTAGCACCCTCGAGATGCCATATTGATTCGAATAGCTCAGAGCTTTTATCCACAACAGGTATGGCCTTTACATGGGGGGATATGGAGATCATAATGAAAGCAGACGGTGTATCTTTAAATGTAAACACCCAAAATAGGTAGAGAATGTACGTCCTGGATCTGGATAAAATGGTGTTAGAAGTTGTAGATACAGATGATACGGCTCTTTATGGAGTATATGAGCTTCTAAAGGATGACGGAACATTCCTTTCTAATGGTTATGTACTACAAGGAAGAAAATTAGTCCTCTCCCGTGTCCCATTTGTGGGGGAACCCTTTCTTATAAGGGGAAAAAGAGCAGATATACTTGTGGATCTAAGAAGTGGAGAAGTCTTCGAGACAGACACTCCCAACGTAAAAGGAGATATACTTGTTCACAAAGGGATAGCATACTCCTATGGCAGATCATCTCTAACCGGTAAGGAACGTATACCCACCTTTGAATTGCCTGACAGACCCCCGTACCTTAATTGGCAGAGCATCTACATGTCTGAAGAAGAAAGGGGAGAAATGGATGACATGTTTTTCTCTATAAGAAAATCCTACGATGGTAGAATACCACCTGATCAATACGTTGCACTATCCTTTTTAGTAGGGCTTACGGAGCCTTCTGCTGTTGAGTATCTATACAATAACCTTCTAGAAAGGGGCAAAGATCCGTTAAAAGTAGGGTTTTATGGTGCTATAGCCATGGAGAAGCACGAAGTGGAATTGGAACCAGAAAAACAATACTTTATAGATCTAGATCCTGATGAAATTGTGAGATTCCTGTTCTCCTTTGATGGAGTATATGAAGATCCCACAACTGGTGTATTCTTGCGTACAAAGGATGGCTTCTATATCCCACCTCTGGTGGAAACCCCTAATATTTTTGTAAATACTCCTCTACCTTACTACAAACCCCCAGAAGAGTATGTAAAGTGGTTAGAAGAAATATATAGAGAAATGGGCGGTGATGATAACTTTGAAACCTTTGTTATACTGCTAAAAATGGTAAATATAAGAAGGGGCACCTTTCTCCTTCCTCCGATAGGGAGGGCAGAGCATTTAGTGAAGAAATACACGGGTATGGATCCTATAACTTGGATGGACGCCCAAAAATCTCTGCTAGATAGACTACTTCCATCCGTTGCTGATATGAGAAAACCCACTTAAATGTTACAAACCTACCTCCAACTACAGCCCCGGTAGCTCAGCGGTAGAGCGCCCGCCTCGTAAGCGGGAGGTCGCGGGTTCAAATCCCGCCCGGGGCTCTGATAGGTGTTATTTTCTTCTTTTTAGGGAAATATACAGACGTGCTCTATCTACAATTTCGGATAGAAGGGGATGAATCTGTTTTTCTATGGGATGAGAGGGATCCAGCACAAAAGAAATAAGAAGAGCTGGGTGGTCACCTCCTTTATTGGACAACACTACCTTGTTATCTTCTTTCTTTACCCATGTGGTTGATATACTGACGGACCGGGGAGATGGATTACCACTCTTTTCATGAGATTCTAAGGCATCCTTGAGGATGAAGTGCCTAACCTCTATATCTCCTGGAGGAAAGTGGGAGAAGCCTCTACTAAAGGATGCATAGAAGTATGGAGGATGCTCCTTAAGGGGTATAAGTACTCCTACACGGGGTTCTCCCATTTCGATCCTAAAGGAGGCTAGACCCTTATTGGGGTATGTATCAAATGCTGTTATGGCATCGTAAACGCTTCTAAGTCGTTTGTCTGGTATACCGAACATGTAATAAACAAAGGCTTTGGCCTCTCTTGGTTTGGAATACGGAGAATGAAGCACTCTTTCACCTATAGATACTAAAGCTTCCTTTATGTGATCAGGAAAATCCTCATACTGTATCTCTCCTCTCAGCTTACTAAGCCAGCGTTTTATCTCACCAAGAAGGGGATCCATATAGGTAACAAGGAATCCATTCTTAAACAGTTTTCCATCCATAATTCCCCACATGGAAAAGGACCATGTATCCTACGCAGATGATATGGATATACTAGTGCCGCCTCAGCATAGGATCTCCCAGCTGGATAGAGAGTTCGGATCTCTTACAGGATCAGGATTGCCTCTCTTCTCTGTGGGTGGAGGCATTTTAAGATGGGTTTTGTATCAAATACTCACAGATTTTCATGTGGAAAGAGGTTACCGTGTGGTAAGCACACCCTTAGTAGCATCCACAGAACTATACAAGGTTTCTGGCCACTATGACTTCTACAAGGAAAATATGTACATATTTAACATTGATGAACACGAATTTGCTATAAAACCTATGAACTGTCCCTACCACATACTGATATTTACCAATCTCGTACAAAAATACAGAAATAAGGTGGAAATACCGCTCAAGTTGTTTGAGCTAGGAACTGTACATAGATATGAGCTGAGCGGAGCTCTATATGGTTTGTTAAGGGTGAGAGGGTTTACACAGGATGACGCACATATTTTTACTCCGCCAGAACATTTTGATTCTATTGTGATGTCCACCTTTGAGGAAATGAAAGACATCTACACAAAGTTGTTTTTACTTCCCTTCACAGAGGAAAATATTTACATACGTCTCTCTATGGGGGATAGAGAAAAACTGGGAACTGAGTTTATAGGGACAGAAGAGGAATGGGACAGTGCAGAGGATGCACTGAGGGGTGTTGCAGAGGAGATAAAGGAGAGAGAAGGTATGAAATACTATGAAGAGAAGGGGGAAGCAGCATTTTACGGTCCTAAAATAGATGTTGTAATGAAGTTCAATGGGGATGAATGGCAGGTGGGTACTATACAGTTTGATTTTAATCTTCCAAGAAGATTTAAGCTACATGAACTCGTAAGAGAAACGGGGGTGGGAGATGAGATTCAAATGATACACAGAGCATATCTTGGATCAATAGAAAGGTTCCTCGGAGCCTATTTGGAGGCCCGAAAGGGAAGGTTACCCTTTGTGCTAAATCCTGTTCAAATAGCCATAGTTGCGGTATACACAGGAAAGGCGGATATAGACAAAAGTATAGAAGAGTTAGCTAGCGGGTTGGTAAACATGCTGAAAAAGAATGAGTTAAGAGTGGTTTATGTGCCTGCAGACAAGACAACCCTTAGCAAGAGAGTAAAGAAGATGGAAAGCACCATAAAACCCTCCATAACTCTCTTTATAGGAAAACGTGAAGTAGAGCAGTCAGAAGCAGTTATAAACTATTATATGCCTGGAGAAGGAAAAAAAGAGAAAAAGACCGGCTTTAAATC
>WANZ01000038.1 GCA_015521515.1 Candidatus Iainarchaeum sp. | reverse complement strand
ATACACACCCATGAAGCTATCTCTATCGGCATTGGAAAGCTGCTTGCAGCCATAAACTCAATCCAGTGATTCTATCACATTAAACCAGCGTTTCAGTTCCCGAGGGGATTTAACCATAATCACAAGCTTCTTTGCAAGGTGAAAAGGTTCGTTCTTGGGATTACCAACGATGATGTCTATACTTCCCCTCTTAGAGAGTTCCTTTAACACCCGTTCCTTATTTTCTCTATCCATCACCTCTCCCTCCCTAGAACCAATCACCATATCCACTCCCAACCGTCTGCCCACCACCTCAGCGATCTCCTGAGGTGTGGCAGTCAGCAACACCACCGTATAACCTTTTTCCTTGAGAAGATGAATAAACGTTATACTCTCTTTTGGTATGTTTACTTCTTCCGCGGCCCGGATCATTTCTCTTAAAATCGGGCCGCGGGGCAGATTTGGATCCTTTAGTAGCCTTAGGTAGAGTTGGTAGCTCTTATGGATAATATATCTGTATATTCTGTAGAATCGTTTTAGGGCTGTTAAAAGGGGTATGTGGAAGTATTTTAGCATCTTTATGTAGTACTTTCTGGGTATTTTTGGCTTGTTTTTGCCAGGCTTTAGTAGATGCTTTGTTATATAGTATCCCATACTACCATCTATGAGCGTCTCATCCAGATCAACCACTGCAAACTTCATCATCCAACCTCCCCAGGCCCAACTGTCCCAGTTTGTCTATGATGTTCTTTATAAAGGATTTTACCCGCTCCTTTGGAATGCCACTAGACTCCAGTTGTTTGTATATGATGTTTTCCACAATCCAGTACCTTTTATAGGTTTCATTTAGGCGCTTCCACGGGATTCCCCTTAGATGTGAGGCTATCTCCTCATCAAAAGGCAACAACCCTTTTAGCATAAGGAATGCAATAATAGGGTATCCTATGTATCCTTTAAATTTTGTGCCGTTATCTGTAGAGCAAACAGCGTTTCCTACCATCCTTACAAGGTATGTTCTACTACCATCAGAAGACGTTACAGTGGCTGTACTGTTGCTTATCTTTATTCTTCCATCCGCTATACATCCCAGCGCTTCTAGCACCTTTATGGTGGGAGGTTTCTTCCAGCTATCCCACGTAGATGGTGGCCGATCCCTTTCCATCACTTACCACCTTTAAGTTTACATATTCCGGCTGTTTTACAAAAATACCATCCTCATTCACCTCTATACCTTCACAACAACCGGGAGACTTCACAAAATTTATAGAGAGGTTTACATCAAAGGCGTCCCTTGGAATGGATTGTTCCAAGTATATTCTTCCAAGATCTATAGTTACATTTACGGAGGATGGCATCTTTTCCAACGCTCGCTGAATCCTTTCTACCGGATTTATGGGGATGATCACTAGCTGGAACACTATTATAACAATAAAAGCCATGATTAGAACGTGTTTTATACCGGCACTCCAGCTTCCCTCTCCCAAGATACCAGCAAGCATACCGCTTATAACTGCTTCTATGAGCATCATGTGAAGGAAGAGTACTTTCAAAGTGGTTTCTGGTATAGTAGTGACACCAGCAGGGGCAGCCTGAGTAGGAGAGAGGTTGAGGGAAAAGGTGGGAAGGATGGACATGTCAGGGAGTAGTATGTTAAGTAGAATATAGCTCATTCCCAGGGAGATAAGGATAACTACATACATGGTTCCCACAAAGGGCGAAAACTTGCTCTTCCTCTCTTCCTTTATGTCAGAAAGTATTCTAAAATCTTCTGCAACAGTTTCAAGCACATCCGCTGTTTTCCCTCCCGAGGAGAAGGCCTCTAATATGATGAGGGTGGCGGACTCTATCATGGGACTGCCTGTTTCCTTTGCAAATTTGCGGAATGCGTCCTCAAACGGAACACCCCAGGACATTTGTATGGCAAGCCTCTTTACATGAGGTGTAAGAGGGCCGTAGTGATGGCTGGAAATATGGTAAACCGCTCTAACTAAACTGAGACCGGTTCTGTGAGCATCTGCAAGGTCTTTTAGGAATTGGGGGAAGTACTTCTCCTTCTCCCTTATGCGGCGATAGTTTAGATAGAAGTATACAAAGGGTAGAAGCAGAACGGTGAATATAGATAAAACAAGGAAGTTTTGGTAGTAAGGCGTATCGATGTAGAATGTGTTTAGTATCCAGAAAAGTACAATAGCCAAAATAAGGTCAAATAACAGTATTATAAGTATATCAGGTATTTCTCTTACCCTACCAAAGAGCTTCAGCTTCATACTACCTCCCTCGGCTTCATCATTTCTGCAATAAGGAGGAATATCACACCCGTAACAGGAAGTATAAGGTAGGTAAGGAGAGCAAATCCTTGGACAGGGTCAATTCCAATGTTAAAGGTGCCGCCCATCATACTTAACAATGCAAGCACAATGGCCACCAAAATAGGACCCATCACAAAGATAATAAGGTATATCTCTGTAAGTAGGTTCATAGTCTCCATGAGCTCCCTTTCTTTTCTCTCTATCATAGTTCTAAGGTCTTTGGCACGCATAAAAAGGTACTCTCTCAGGGAGCCACCCGAGCGAAGAGTAGAAGTAATGCCCCATAGAAGCTCCGCCCATAGTCGGGAAGGGGATTCCTTGGCAGCATCTGATAGGGCTGTAAATATATCCTTTCCCAGTATGGAAACATCCCTGTAAATAATGTTACACTCTCGTGCTACCTCCCCATACTTTTCTATCAACCCCATAATACGGAAGAGATGGTGAGGAGGAATTCCCGAACCTGCAAGGGTAGACATATGCATCACAGCAAAGGGAAGAACCGCATCTATCTCGGAGGCTCTGCTTATAGCTGCCATCTTGGGATGATTATAGAGAATAATGGAAAGGATAGCAGATGTCCCTATTGCTCCGAAGAGGGCAGTAATGATGTTCATGGGGAAGGGTAAGGGATGAAAGAGTATCCACCCTATTAGGAGGAAGATAAGAAAGGAGAGTAGAGCCACTAATATAATGAGGGAAACATATTCATCTAGCGAATAGGGAAGTCTTGCCTTTTTTAGATCCTCTTGTAGAGGGAGAAAGAGATCCTTGTGTTTGTAGACGAATCTACCAAATATTCTATAGGCAAAACGTGCCAAAGGTTTAAGCACCATAGCCTATCTCCTCCAACAACTTGTCAGGCTCCTTATAGTATCGGGTAATGTACCGCTGCACATCCCTATAGTACCTTATGTTGTTTTTTATTAGGTATTCTATCACGAAGGAGCGTCTCTTGAGCTCACTCCACACACTCTCCGCGCTAACACCTCTTTCTCGAATAATCTTGTCTATAACCTTGCTTTTTTTGGATGGCATAATATATCTATCCTGGGCAGGCACCCACTCTACAAATGTATTGGTCTTAGGCTCTTTTTTCTCTAAATCAATACCTATTATCTCCTCTATGGAGCTTATCCTCCTAACTTCGTGGCCAGACACGTTGGCCCTTCTCATAAAGATCACTAGATCGAGAGAGTGAAGAAGGGATGGTGGAAGAGAAATAGGAGGTGATATTAGCCTATCCACTAGAGTTTTCATATTCTCAGCGTGGATAGTAGCAAAACCCGGGTGTCCAGTGGCCATACCTTGGAATAGAACGTAGGTCTCTCTTCCTCTCACCTCACCCACTATAATGTATTCTGGCCTCTCTCTGAGGGCCGCCTTAAGTAGATCGAACAGATCCACTGTACCTTCCTCTCTATCCTCTCTTGCAATTTTTTGTACCCAGTTTTCATGGGGTAGTCTAAGCTCTGGTGTATCTTCTATAGAAACTACCTTTGCCTCAGGTGGGATAAACATGGAGATAACATTTAGCATAGTTGTTTTTCCAGTGGCAGTTCCTCCCGCTACTAGCATGGAAGATCGGTATTCAACCGCTATCCACAGGTATGCTGCAAGGAGAGGTGTGAGGGTACCATTTTGTACAAGATCGGTAACAGTTAGCGGATCTTTTGTGAACTTTCTTATAGTAAAGTTGGATCCCTTGGTAGAAATATCTCCTGTAACTACGTAGGTAGCCTGTACCCTGCTGCCATCAGGTAGAGCTCCTTGGAGAAGGGGCTTGCTAACAGAGACATGCTTCCCCACGAGTTGGGCAAGCTTTACAATGAATCTGTTAAGTTCCTCGTTAGTCTTAAACATCACATTGGTCTGTAAAGAGCCGTACTTTCGATGATATACATAGATTGGGACTCCAGGACCGATGCAGGAAATATCCTCCAAGTTTGGATCTCTCATAAGAGGTTCTATCCTTTCAAGACCCACAAAGTCTCTAAGCACGTAATACTTTATTTTTTCATACTGCAAGGTAGAGAAAGAAAAACCATAATCTCTTACAACCTCATCAAACTTCTTTGAGATGTACATTTCCAGCTTGGTTGAATCCTTTACCTCAAATACACCAATATCCACCAAATCTGTAAGGAGGGATTTGATGCGCTCCAGATCCTCCCTTTCCCTGAGGGTTAAGACTGGCTCTTCCACATGGTAGAGAAGTTTCTTGTCCTGCTCCGACCAGAATATATGGGCCTTTGCATGGGGAGGAATGAGAGGGTACACTTCATTTACGTTGGAAAAGGATGGAGGTTTCCACTCCACACTCATCTCCGTAGGAAGGTCTTCAGGAAGGGATACTATTTCAGTCACCACATCCTTTACATTTTCAAGGGTAGGCACTATCTCCTCTACCAAGAGAGAGGAAACATCCTCATCCATATCTTCATTATCCTCTACAGAGGGAACAGTAGGGGTTGGCTCCTCTATTTCTGGCGGGATAGTATCTTCCAGCTCCTCTTCTTCCATAGCTGGAGGGGGAGAAACCCTTGGAGGGGCTGGCAGCTCCTCTTCGTATAGTATGTGGCGCACCTTCCTTAATGCGCGCTTCAATTTTCTTATGCCCATCGTGAGGTATAATGGCGGTCCTTCTTTATAGGCATTTCCCATAATAGGAGAAACGTGGAACCCCTCTGTGTAGGTATTATACCAGATGGAAATAGGAGGTACGCCAAGAAGGTTGGTATAAGTTTGGCAGAGGCTTATTCTAAGGGTGTGGAAAAGGCTAAGCTGGCAATAAGATTCCTAAAGGAGGAAACAAACATAAAATACGTTTACTTCTATACACTTTCCCTAGAAAACCTGAAAAACAGAAGCAAAGCAGAGCTAAACCTGCTCTTTGGGCTCCTAAGAAGGGAACTGAGGAAAGTTGTAGAAAGGGGAGAAGATGTAGCTATACGGTTTGGAGGAAGATTGGATCTTCTTCCAAGGGATATACAATCCCTTATGGGGAAGGTGGAAGAAGTTACAGAAGGTAATGAACCTGTTGTGGGGCTTCTTGTAGGGTATTCTCCCACAGAAGAGGTTGTAAGAGCG
>WANZ01000037.1 GCA_015521515.1 Candidatus Iainarchaeum sp. | reverse complement strand
GGTGTGTATAGTCTCTAGTGTTTGGTCTGGAAAGACATTAACTATGCTATGAAATAAGGATCTGTCGATGGGTTTGTTTTTGCCGTGTCTCTCAAGGAGACACCTAAATGGAGATCCAACCACGAAGGTTATATCCCTTCCTTCTACTTTCCTTCTTAGTGTTCTTGCAGCCGTGTAAACGTCTTCTCCGTACTTTGAGAGGAGGACCCGAAATGTATTTGAGTGTCTTAGAATGTTATCGGGAGACTGACCTGTGTAGAAGGGATAGTAACCAATATAGGGGTTTGTGGTCAACAGCTTCGGATCAATGACTCTTTCTCCGTGAATGGGCATAAGATAGTATCGCCCCTCTCCTAACCTTTTCACAATGTCCTCCCCTCTTCCTATGGCTCTTCTAACCTCTTCCTCTCCATCAAATATTATTACGTACATTTTTTCCCTCTTTACAGCACCCCACCTTATTGTTCCTCTTCTCTTATGGCTCCACAACTCTAAGGGAGGGATTACACCAAAGTATTTGTCTGTCTCTTCGAGAGGAAAGATAATCTTCTTTAGATAAGGAGGCGTTACTGCATACTTTAGCAGCTTCGTGATATACCTTCCCAAGGACGTTGAGCGAACCTTCTCATCCTCTTCGTGATATATTAGCACTTGGGTGATCCCGTTTAATGCTATACTTCTAGCAGTTTCTCCTATCATCCTAGCTCTTAGCAGCCTATTCTTTATGTTTGCCGTGAATGTGTCCGGAAGTAGCAATGTAGCCCTTCTCCAAGGAAATTCCGCCCTCTCCACAACATTTAGAAGAATCTTCTTTTTATAAACTTTGGGCGCTAGTAGGAGCGGGAAACCATGGACCTCATCTCGTACCTCTTTAAAGTCCCCTTCTACGTTTTATGGAACATCTTTATGTTATTTGTGTGGTCCATCCTAATTATACTCAGAAATCCTCGCATATTCCTCAGCCCAAAAGCGTGGTTGACGTTATTTATCTTCTATGTTTTGGGAGCCCTCTTTATTCTCCTCTTCCTTCAAATACCTTTGGATATAATGCTTATCCTTCTTACAGGAAAGCCACTAGCTGGATGGATACCCTCTTCTGGTAGTTGGCTAACGGACTACGCTCTTTCATCCCTGTTATCAACCCTTCTATTCATCCTACTATTTTCTGCGCTTCTTCGACGGCTATCGAGGATGCTATCTAAATTTGGAATAGTGCAGGAGGATGTAATAAATACAATAGAGAAATTTAGTAGCGAGCGGCTCATCTCCAAGGTAAAACAAACAATATTCCTACTTCTAATAGCTCTCCTCCTTGTTATTATTTAATGAATGTGCGTTTTTCCCATGTGAGGATTGTGTAGGGAATGGTGAGAAACAGGATGGTGCTAAGAAAGAACGTTCCATATACAGGAAAGAAGAACAGTGTTACCAGGTCCTTCCAATCCCCCCTCCGTTTTATGGATACAAACAGTAGAACTAAGGAGGATAATCCTGCAGCGATGCCAGCTACTGTTAGTATGTTTATGCCCCATACAGGCAGCATATAGAGGGAGTATATAGGTCCTAGATAGGTAAACCATGTGGAAAGATAGAGTTGAAGCGTTCCTTGCTGGATATGCCACGATATGTATTTCAAGAACTGGTTTAGCAGAGCAGGATACCCTATAAGCCCATACAATGGCCAATAGATATAGAGAGCTGTAGGATACCTAAACAAGGCGTTAGGAAAGTGTTGAAGTATTAGTATGCCAGTTTTGCTCCATCTCAGTCTCTGTTCTATGAGCCCCCTTAGCGTGGTAGGTACTTCTGTCTCGGCATTTATATCTACGCTTTTTACATTATAGCCCTTTTCAAGGGCGTAGACCAACAAATATGCATCTTCCCCTGGTATATCTTCAGGAAAGCCTCCAATCTCTTCCAGCAATTCCCTTCTTATGGCTATGAACGCTCCAAATACCGTTGGAAGTGGCATTCTTCTTTGCGTGTGCGATAGTAATAGCTCACTCATAACAGCATACTCTATTCTCTGGAAATAGGATAGAATACCTCTCTTTTTTGGCATAAGAGTACCCACTACTAGCATTACTTTCCTGTCTGAGAAGGGAGCAATCAATTTTTTCAACCCGTCTCTTTCTACAACAGTATCCGCATCCAATACGACGATAACCTCCCCACTTGCATATTTGAGCGCTTTGTTGAGTGCTTTCGCCTTTCCCACGTGGGCAGTTCTAATAACCCTTACACCCAATCCTTCTGCAATCTCTGCGGTCCTGTCCTCACTCCCGTCGTCTACGACTATTACTTCAAGGTTTGGATAGTTTGAGTCCAGAACGGACTTTACAGCCTCTCCTATACGCTTTTCTTCGTTGTAAGCTGGTATAAGGATACTTACCTTTGGCATAGTGCGGCTATGATCACCATTGCTGTTTCTTCTGGATAATACAAGGTAGGACCAAAATACAAAGATGGCAGAATGGATAAGCATGAAGACTATAAGTACGGCTTCTAACATCATCTAACCCACCGTTTCTTTGTTACATACCAGGGAACACCCTTCACAAAGTATGATAGAATAGCTATTGTATTGCTAATAGCTACCAGTGGGCCAAGAATATATGCAGCCACCACAAACCTCGGAAATATCCTTCTTTCTCCACTCTTAGAGAGTGCCACGTACCCTGCAAAGAGGTATCCAGAGGTGAGGATAAGGAGCCCCATAAGAAGGTATATAGTATCTACCACTCTTATCTGGAGCATCCATAGCACTATCCCTATTAACACAAGGAAGGCGGTAACAACGTAGATAAGATTTAGGAGAGGAATAAGGAGCATGGATAGCTTTTGGATAATCGATAACCTCTTAGAGGAAATGAGGTTCCTCCAGTTAAGTAGGAGCGCTTCGATCATACCAGATGCCCATCTTGCTTGTTGCTTTAAGAACACATTAATGAGGAAAGGTAGTTGATTGGGAGCATGTAATGTGGGTAGATATTTGCCCCTGTACCCCTTTGCTGCTAGTCTAAGGGCTAAATCTGCATCCTCCGCTAGTGTGCCATCCTTCCATCCCCCAACCTCCTCCAAAACCTTCCTCCTAACCGCCATGGCAGAACCCGATAGATAAAAGGTTCCTAGCCTATCCTTTAGGGGATATATTAAATAGTGATAAATTAACAGGGAAGTGCCTGCAAATACGGTTATGAGATTTTCGGGCAGGTTTTCGAAAGTCCACCTAGCCTGTACATAGGAGATGGACGGATCTTTAAAAGGTGCTACCATTCTTCTGAGAAAATCCCTGTCAGGTACAAAATCAGAGTCAAACACTACTATAATGTCTCCCTTAGAATATTTTAATGCGTTGTTCAGTGCTCCGGCTTTATAACCGTCTCTACTATCTCTTCTAATAATCTTTACATTGGGATAGTGGGAAAACCTGTCTATTATTTCCTTTGTAACCTTGTCAGTGCTATCATCGGCTACCACGATTTCATAATTAGGGTAATCCTGTCTTACAAGCGCCTCTAGGAGCCTCTCTACAATTCTATCATTATATACTGGCACCTGAACCGTTACCATTGGAAGGTAGTCACCCGAAGTCTTTATATCATCTGTATCCTTGTTTATTAATCCAAAAAATGCAGAGTAGTAGTATAACAGCGAAACGAGTGTAAGTATGAAGAGCAGCAGCAGGTATAGGGCAGTTATTAGTTCCATACATGCATAGGTTTTGAAGGAGCTTTTAAAAGACTACTTAGCAATCTTTCTTGGTGGACAGGCGGATCCTGTTCTTTCTACTATCCGCGCTTTTCCTTTATCTTGCAGGAGTGTTGAGTGGTATATTAATAGGAAAGGAGCTTATGAAAAGTACAGAAGCCCTCCTGAAAACAGATATATACCTTCTAAGCAGCAAGACAGACGAATTGGAAAAACGTATGGAAACAGCTGTACAAACACTATTTCCTATCCTTCTTTTAGAGGATAAAAACGTAAAATGCAGCGTTCTATATATTTCCATGAACGACGTGTTAAACGATATATCTGGCGTAGCAGATAATCTGCCCTACAGACTGGAGGAGGCAGATGTACCATCCTCTATCTTGGAAAAATACACATCGTTGGGTGTGAGAGCTTTCATGATTGCAGATTTTCTAAGACGGGAATGCAATGTTTCTTATATGCCTGCTTTATACGTATATGAAAAGGGTAATATTGATGCAGCCCTAGAAATGGACAGACTAAAGAGAGAGTTTAACCTTATGGTGTTTGTGGCAAGCGCAGATGTAAATAACCCCTTCATAAAGGCTATAGATGCAGATCCCCCCTATGTATACGTATGTGGAGGGGTCTATAGAATTCCAGAGGCTGGAGAGGTGTTAGAGGCATGCAAAAGAGGTTAATATTCATGTTTTCCATAGTGTTGTTTTCCTTCTATCTCTTTCTCTCCTCTGTAGCTATGTTTATCTTTAAATCTTTCCTTCCTTCCTGGGTGATAGAAAAGTTCTCCGATGTGTACAGGATGTTTCCCTCTTCTAATGAGGTGGATGTGGTGATGGGTTACATATTATCCTACTTTTTGGTAACTGCCCTTCTTGTCTCTCTCTCACGGATAACCAAGGAACTATTGGATACCGGCGATGTTTACAATCTTGAAACCCATATAATTAATTCCACCTTGGCGGGGGTGATATCAGCAGCTATTTCCTTTATTACAAAGGTGATTGGTATTCCCCTTCTAGGAGTTATGCTGCTTCCTGTAGTAATATTTATTTTTGGCGGATATTTAGCCCTTTTTTCCTTCTTAGTGTTTTCCTTAATCCCTATAGTAGCGTATTTAATAGCAGGACCATCTATTTTTACAAGCACCATCCTGTATTATCTTTACCTTTTGGTAGCTCCTCCAATCTCTGTTTATATCTCTATACTGCTTTCTAGGAAACTATTCCACGGTTAACTCTGCCTCTTCCCCCTTGAATCCTATCTTTCTGTGCATTCCATCACAGTATGGCATCTTCTTTGACGCCCCACATCTGCATAGCACCAAAACAACCTTTCCATCCTTCATAATAAGATAGGGCCCATCCTTGGCGGCCTTTATTGTGACTACCATACGTAGCTACCTCTCCGTAAGGTTTAAATATGCAGAACACCCCTGTTTACTGATGTTCAAGAGGATTAAAGATTCCTTCAAAAGGAAACTAGAGGGCGTAAGGAACCGCGCAATAGAGGAACTTACTATATACGCTATGGAAAGGAATATTGTGGCAGAGGGACTTCTTGTAGATATCCTTTCTAGTGACCGATTTAGCGGTGCAAGAGAGAAGGCCATCAACTACATTTTAACCGGTATTAAGTATGATGACCCTGCTGCCAAACGCCTTTTAGAGGAAGTTATACGTCGCCCTGGCCCTCACCAAAGGAGGTTAATAGGAGATATAATAGATCATTCACTAAAAGGCTACAGAGGCGCCATCGATACGCTTAATGGTTTGTTCCTTGCGCAAGATAAGTATGGAATACACCACCTAATTAGAGAAATACTAAATGAAGAACATGTAAGGAAAATGGTTGATGTAATGACTGAGTTGAGCAAGAATGGGCCGTTGTATGCAGACACTGTAGCACGTGTTTTAAGAAACATCCTGCAAGACAACAGATACTCCCATTTGCATCGACCTATCTTGGAGCAGTTGAGATACCATATTGCCAAGGGTGATCCTACAGCTGAGCGCTTTCTAGAGAAGCTTTCTGAAGAAACGTAGAACGTACCATCTTGGCTAAATCGCCTCCCCCTTTCCACCAATCCCTAAACACCTTCCAATACTGTTTTTCTACTCTAACAAGCCTCTTCCAGTTTTTATCGTAGTGCATATGAAACATTTTCTTTGCATTGCCCGTCTTCCACCAGATGATGTTGGTGAGTGTTTCTACGTGCACCTCGTGAAATGGTATGTTGTGTTTCCTTGATATTTCCTTGAGTAGATTATCAAAAATTTCATCCCTTTCTACATATATGTGTACGAGCTCGTGAACCAACACTCTCAGCAAGTTATTGTTTCTCTCTTCCGCAGAGTAACCAAAGGATACATCAGGAGATATTCCTACCTCGTTCTTGTATGCGCTTCCGCCAGCTCCTGTTAGTTGAAAGCTCGGAAAAACCCTTATCTCTTCTTTGAGTACTTCTTTTCCATGCACTTTTGATACAACTTCTCGAACATCCTTGGAAATACCTTTGAACTGTCGCTTCAACTTTTTGTACACCATTATAGCTCTGTCTCTGAGTATCTTAGGAGGTTTGAGTACCAAAGTGCTGTCTACCAATCTTTTTTCTTCATCTGTAAGGTGCTTTCTTAGGGTAAGTTTTTGCACGACATCCTTGAGCAGATCAGCGTCCGTAGGAACAAGGTTTGGTGCTGCAAAGTAGAGCGCCCAAACGGCTGTATTATCTGTAGGATACCCTCCTAGAATGGGTCCCCAGACATGGTATAATAAGTGTAAGGTGGCAAGTCTATCATCCCATGGTAGGAACACAACCTTCATACATATCATTCCTCATATAACCTCTTAAGAACCCTCTTTAGCTCCTCTTTATCCCTTGGAAAGATCATCTTTACAACTTGCCTAATGTTTCCATAATCCCTTCCATGCAACCCTAATATATCCACCAATGGATGCTCATCTACCCCCACAGCCTCAACATCCTCATCAT
>WANZ01000036.1 GCA_015521515.1 Candidatus Iainarchaeum sp. | reverse complement strand
GGATGGAGTTTGAGAGGGGTATTGTACCTTTCTCCGTGGTGAGGGAATACCCTGATGGAACAGTGGAAATAGTGGAGGTGAGCTAATGGGTACAGCATTGCCTGGCAAGTTCAAGAGGGTTGGAAACAAAATAATTTCCAAGTATGGAGACAGACTAGAACCGGACTTCAATAAGGTAAAGACCTTTATGAACGAAATAGGATTATATCCTAACGAACTAACCAAACGCATGAGAAATATGATAGCTGGCTATATAGTACGTAAACTAAAGAAACGACAATCAACGAAGTGACACCTGTTTCCCATAAAAAGAACCTTCCCCTCAATAGCCATAACCTGAGGAGGAAGGGTAAGCCATTTAAAGAACCTCATACCCTCTTAACGAAGGGGGTAGATAACCTCCTGCTCTAAGGGGTGAAAACATGAAGACCATGAATGTGAAAAAGTTGGCTGCCCTTGCCGCTGGGGCTTTGTTTGTTGGGCAGACTGCCCATGCAGCACTGGCAGCTGACACCCTGCCTACAGACAAGGCTTGGTACCTGAACAGCGCCATTGTGATAGGTGCAAATGCAAAGCCAGCAGACGTAGTGTGGGCAGGTAACATAGCAGCCGCCATCGGCCAGATGGCCATCGAAACAGAGGAGAAGACCGCATCCGTAGACCTAAACAACGCCACAGTAAAACTTAGTGTACCAGGAGAGGTAGTGGTAGGGGGTGAAGGTAGAACAGCTGACAACATAGCATTTTCTATAGGTGCAGCAGAGGGTGGTTTTCCAGTAGCAGCTACATCTGACGATGTGACATCCCTAAAGACAGCCGAGGAAGCTAAGTATGAGGTAAAAGTGGGAACTGATTGGCAGGAGAGAAGCTACTACGTAACCACAAGGGTAGTACTGGATGGTGTAAATGTAGAAAACTATGAGGGAGAGCTAAGAGCTACTGTGGTGGGCTACCCAATGTTTGTAACAGAGATATCTGGTGTAGAGTTTGATGAACCAGCAAACGGCTCTGGAACTACGGTAACCCTAGAAGATGGTACAGACTTCAAGAATGTAAAGTTTGATGTGGCAGGAACAGAGTTTAAGCTGACAAAGGTTACAATGGCAGAGGGAACAGACACTGTAACTGTTGAAATAGCAACATCCTCTCAGGAGGTAACGGTATACAAGGATCAGAATGTGGACCTTGGAAGTGGATACACCTTGAAACTTGTCGATGTAGACAAGGATAACAACCAGGTGCTTGTAGAGATAACAGATGCCGATGGAAATAGCTTTACAGACATCTTGAAGCTAAATGAGCCCACAGACCTGGATGGAAAGCTACCATTTAAGGTGGTATTAAAGGACTACTTTGCAGGTACTACAACGGCCTACGCTAAGATAGGTCTCAAGGCAGATACAAAATCATTTACAACAAATGCACTAATACTAGGAGACGGAACAGCACAGAACACAAGTGTAGAGGTAGACTTTATGGATGCTGATGCAGGATGGAAGCTAAAGCTGTACCTAAGCGATACCACAACAAACAAGCTGAAGATAGATAAGTTGGAGCTGTACTACAATGGAGATGCAGATGGTACATACACATCCCTTGACAAGGGATGGAAGCCTGGTGAAAACATCTTCTTCCCAGGCAGCGACTATGGAGCCACCTTCGCAGGATTTACATCGGCAGTAATGAAGGCAGGTCAGCTAGGTGCAGATATAACAGCATATGATCCATCTGGAAAGCAGTACACCACAAAGCTGCAGTTCACCAGACTATCTATGTCCACACCTGCATCTGGAAGCTCTAAGTATACAATAACTAACTTCATAAATGACAAGGATCTGTTCGTATTTGTGGACAGCGGAGGAAATGTGATAATAGATACAGATTTCAGGGAGGACACCACAGGTGATAGGGTAACCGTAGGTGGCCCTGGATCTGAAGCCATAGTAGGACTTAACTTTGATGACGACGCAGAGGCAGATGTGTACTTCAAGGCTACAGTGACGGGTTCCGGAAGCATAAGGAACCTCTATCTCGACTACGCAGGAGATGGGTATGTAAAGCTTGGAACATACACAGAAACAGCAGCTCCAGGTACAACACTCCCCATATACTTTGCAGGAGCCACAGGAACTATAAATGCAGTAACGGGAACAGCTGATGTACTTACATTAACAGATGGTACAACAAGTGTAACATTTAACAGTGCAGGTGCGGCATCCTTCTACGTATATAACAACAGTGGTAATCTGGCAATATCTTCAACAGTACCTGCAACAGCTCCCTACATGAAGGTAGATATAACCGTAAGCTTAGGTAGCAACACAGTAGACGACGAAAGTGCCACAATAACAGGAGTCTCTGTATATAAGCCAGCAACCAACGACTATGTGTCCTCCGTATATGTAGATGCAGACAACGCAAGCACAGACTATGATAACTTTGTTGTGGGAGACATGGATGGAACCACATTAACAGTTCCAGTGAAGACAAAGGAGACATCTACAGGATCTGGAGTATACGTATTGGACAAGGTAGACCTTCAGGATGCAGATGCTACATGGAGTGATGGTGCAAACAGCTATACAATAGATGCTGATACAACAAGTACAGAGCCAGACTTCATGTACACCGAGTGGGGTACAGAGGTAAAGGCATACAGCGAAAAGGTTGAGCTAAGGGTGCCAACAGAGCAGAGATACCTAAAGTTCTTTGTGGGCAAGCCTAGTAGAACAGTGGAGACAACAGGTGCAATAGAAGCTAAGGTAGGAGAAACAGTAGAAGTAGCCGGAACACAAATAAAGGTAGAGGAAGTGACAGCAGAGGGTGCCTCTGTAACATACACAGAGGCCAAGCCCATGGCAGACTGGAACCCAAGGATCGTATACCTTGACACAGAGGGCGCACAGGATACATATGACAAGATTATCGTGGTAGGTGGATGGGCAGTGAACACCGTAGCCGCTGCACTTAAGGAGAAGTTCGACGAGGTAGCACAGGTGGATACAGAGGGTGAGTGGATCGTCAAGAAGTTCGAGGACGGTGGCAAGGAATACATCGTGGTGTTCGGTTATACAGCAGACGACACCGGCTATGCAGCCAAGGAGTTCATCAAGTGGCTAAGACAGAATGTGGCATAAAGCCACACCTTCCCCTTTTTCTTATATTTGTTTTCTGGTAATAGTACATTGATGGAGAAAAGATATATCGTGGGTGCTGCGATTGTATTGCTTTTGGTAATGGTAATAGCATTTTACTTTCTGAGGGAGGAACGCCCGTACCTTCTTATTGAGGGAGATCTGTCTTACCTTTCTGACATAAAGGATGCAAACATGGTTCTCATACGCATAGTGTACCCATTTTCCGATGCACAGGGAGCAGTTTCCGCTGTAGCCTATCTCTCTACTGTTCTTTCTGCCAAGGGAAAGCAAGTAATAATACAGGCTGTAGAAGGAGATAGATGTTACACTAATGAGGGGAATGTGGAGAGTGTGGTAGAAGGGAAATGTAGAGATATTTACCCTATGATACTCATTCTGGAAGGGGAGGGAAAGGTGGTATCAAAAAAGGGATACACAGAAATCAGTGCTCCACCGCATTTGCTGCAGCAGGCAGCGGCTTTTGTCATAAAGAAGGTTTATCCAGATGCAGATGAGGTATATAAAAAGGCCTTTAGCCTATTAAAACTCCGAGCATCTTGACAAGCTCATCCTTCTTCATCTCCTTCAGTGTGCTGTCTATCTCTTTCCTTAGCTGCTCCACTATCTTCTCTCTCTCGGCGGAGAGCCTGTTTACTTCTATGTTTAACAATCTTGAAGCCAGTAGAAGAAGTGAATCTGTATAAGAATTTTCTTTCTCAGCCAATTTAAGAGCAGAAAGGGCGGTATACAACCTTATAAACCTTCTTGCCCTTTCAGACAGGTCCTCCCTGAACAACTCACTTTCAAGCCTCCACAAACGATCATATTCGTACTCCCTCTCTATGTTTACCACATTGATAACCACATTAGTAAGGTTCACACTATCCTTTACCTCCATAACCCCGTTGGGAAGGTGAAGGTAAATGTTTGTTCCCTCCCTTCTCATCAACACTCTCTCTGGAATGTCCACTCGTAAGTGTCCATTTCTCCCTACCTCAATGGACCCCCTGTCAGGAAGGTACCCTACATCCAGTATTTTACCATCCCTATCTACTGCTAGTACAAGCATCTATAATATATGGGTGTTCCCACCTAAAATACCCTATGGAGTACCTCTTCAACCCAAGAACTATAGGAGTAATAGGGGTATCCCACAACCCAAGAAAGGTGGGGAGGGTAATATTTAGGAATCTTATACACTCCTTCCCAGGAAATGTTTACGGCATCAACAAAAAGGGCGGAGAAGTAGAGGGAAGAAAGCTCTATACATCCATAGAAGAGCTTCCGGAACTTCCAGACCTTGTAGTGGTTGCAATTCCCGCAGAGCCAGCGGTAGAAGAAATAGAAAGGTGTTATTCTGTGGGAATAAGGAACTTCATCCTTATCTCGGGAGGGTTTGGAGAGAGTGGGAGGGAGGATCTAGATGAGAGATTAAAGAGGCTTGACATAAACCTTATTGGGCCCAACTGTATAGGAGTGTATAAACCATCCATGAATGCCACGTTTTTATCCAAGAGTAGGATGGATCTGCCGCTGGAGGGAGACGTGGGAATCATATCCCAATCAGGAGCTATGTTGGCATCAATGTTGGATATACTCTCAGGCAAGAGAGGGGTTAGCCTTGCAGTATCCTTGGGAAACAAGCTAATAATTGATGAGGTGGATGTGTTAGCCTATATGGAAAGAGACCCATCCATTAACGTTATCCTCCTCTACCTAGAGGATACTAGGAGGGGGAGGGAACTATTTAATGTGCTTAGGAGGATAACTCCCTCCAAACCAGTTCTAATACTAAAGGGAGGGAAGACAGAAACAGGTAGAAGAGCAGCATCCACCCACACAGAGGCTATGATGGGGTCCTATGATGTGTTTAAGGGGATGTTAAAGCAGGCGGGAGCTATAGAGGTATCATCCTTTGAGGAGATGATAAATGTGCTTTTAGCACTAGAACAACCACTTCCAAAGGGGAGAAGGTTACTTATCATAACAAATGGGGGAGGATATGGAGTAATAGCCTCAGATATGGCAGAGAGGATGGGATTTGAGTTGCCACCCTATAGAAAGAGGCTAAACCTTCCAGAGCGCGTATCTCTAGGAAATCCTGTAGATTTAACGGGAGATGCACCCCCAGAATGGTTCGAGGAGGTAATAAATAACGCAGAAGGGTATCATCAAATACTTGTTATACTTACACCCCAGTTAGAGGGAGTGGACCCAACATTAGTGGAGGTGCTTAGAGAGTCACCTCTCCCCTTGTATACCTTCATACCTGGAGGAAGGTATGCCTCATACTTAAGGGAAACCATGATAAAGAATGGCATACCATCCTTTTACAGTGTGGAAGATGCACTAAGGGCAATGCAAAAGATTACCCGCTACTCACTGAAACGTCTCATAAATGCGAAGTAGCTCGTTAATTCTTACAATTCTAATACCTGCGGCTCCAATCTTTGCAAAGTCCGCCCCCATAGCTACTGCAAAGTGTGAGAGGAACTCATCCTCCGTTTCTCCGCTTCTGTGGGAGACAATGATCTTCATACCAAGGGATTTGGCCTTTTTTACAGTTTCTACCGTCTCAAGGATGCTGCCTCTCTGGTTGTATTTTATAATGATTCCTCCGATTCCTCTTCTAAGCCTTTTCTCATGGGTGGAGAACAGATCGTCCCCTACTATTATGGCATCCACTCTCCTCTGAAGTTTTAGAAATGTGTCAAAATCGTCCTCATGAAAGGGATCCTCCACATAGGATAGCCCATAATCCTTTATAATGGCCTCCATATAATCCAGCTGACTATCTGTATCCCTCACAACACCCTCCCTTTCCCAGTAGTATACACCGTCCCTAAACATCTCTCCGGCTGCCACGTCTATACCCTTCCCCACTTTATACCTATTTAACAGCCCTAGAATCTCCTCTGTGCGCATAGGAAGGCTTTTTGCCGACTCAAGGGTGAGGCAGGATCCCTCTATCTCTCTGTAAATGGATGCAAGGTAAAAAAAGTCTCTATCATAGATGAGAAACTCCTGGATATCTGTGTACCCTCCGTGTTTACCTCCCCCTATTACGTTCTCTAGGGGGATAGGGAGGGAGGGCTTTGTTCCAAACCGGGAGGATAGATACTTCCAAAGAGGTTCACCTATATCTTTCGCATCTGCCTTGTAGAGTGCTATAGAGAGGGAAAGCAAGCCG
>WANZ01000035.1 GCA_015521515.1 Candidatus Iainarchaeum sp. | reverse complement strand
GGCTAGGGAGCAGGGGCTGGATGTGGGGATGATCATTAAGAGGTGGGATGAGAAGGCAAATGAGGGTGGGGAGAGGTTCCAGTACCTGGAGGATGCGGTAAAGGAGGTGGCTGATGAGGAGGTTAGGAGGCGGTTCTGGAGGGAGGTAGAAAGAGTATTGGGAGAGGAGGGTGTAAGGGTTACAGGTAAGGATGGCTTATTTGATAGGTTTTTCTACTTGGAATTAGTGGATGTAAACGGACTGGAGGTGGATATTACCCCAGGAAGAGAGGTTTTAGAGAGGTTATCCAGGGTGCTAAAGAACGGAAGACCCGTGCCCTTCTATACGGCGGAGGAAGTTACCAACATCTTGAAGATGTTTGGTGTTGATAGAGCTCTTTCAAAGGAGGAGATCATAAGAGCGCTGGCAGTGGGAGAAAGACTAGACAGAATAGCCGTAGAGAGACTAATAAAGGGAGAGTTGGACATCTACAGAGTGACAAACCAGGTTGAAAGCCCTGATGAGGAGGTTGCCAGCCTTGTAAACAATGCCGTTAAGGATGCGGTAAAGGAAGGGGTAAGTAATGTCATGGAGTACATAGAGAAGCGTCTTCAGCCGAAATAATACGGGATTGCATCAGATACGTGCTCGATTTCTACAACCTTAACACCCAACCTTTCTCCCTCCTTTACTAGATCCACCACCTCGTTCTTGTAGTAGATTCTCACCACCACAACACCCGGAAAGGGTATCTCCCTCTCTGTAATGGGTTTTGAGATGGTCACATAACGCTGTCCCTTGGGTATTAAAAACACCTTGGCGCCCCATTCTGCGGCTGCGTGCAATTTCTCAAGAAGGCCACCCACTTCACCCACACTTCCGTCAGAGTATACCACCCCAGTAGATAGCACGTCTTCCCTTGGTGTCTTTCCCGTTAGAAGAGCATAAGCTGCCATGGTTAGGGGGACTCCAGCGGAGGGGCCTCCCACAATGGTAGCCGGTGCTCTCATCTCAAACAGGATGTCCCTTAACCCCAAAGGGACTCCTGAAAGGACTTGTGCCACGTATACAGCAACCTCTGCTGAGCTTTGTAGATCTGTGTCGGATTTAGGCTCTACGGAGATGAATATCTTACCAAATCCCGGCCTAATGTAAGCATCAATAGGTACTACGTAGCCCTTTCCTGTATCATCCACAGCTACTGCGTAAATGGTAATGTGAGAAGAGGGGGACGAGATGGCTGCCTCGTACCCCAAGAGAAAACCGGAGATGAATACCAGTACAAAGCTTAGAATGGTCAATATGCGCATGGTTAAATAGGATCAATATATTCATTTAAGCATGGAGGTAATAGGGGAGGAGGGAGTGTCCTATCTTCCTAGACCCACAAAGAGAGAGAAACTCCTTGAGATCTTTAAAAGCTCAAGAAAGGTAGTTATGCCTCCATCCACCTATGAAAGGATACCTGAAGACATAAAGAGAAGGTACAAGGATAAGATAAAGATCATAAGCTTGAGAGGTAGGTTTTCTCGCTACGATCCACATACCATAACGACGGTTATTTCTATGAGAAGAAGTGGCATGAGCGTAAGAAAGATTGCAGAGGCTGTGGGGCTTCCCAAGAGCACAGTACACTACATTATATCTTATCTGAAAAGGGTGGAAGCTGGAAATGCAAAGATTGTAATGGAGTGATGGGCCCGCCCGGATTCGAACCGGGGACCTCCTCCGCGTGAGGGAGGCGTCATAACCGGGCTAGACCACGGGCCCGCAGCACTCAAGAGGTGGTAACTCCTAAACGTCGGAGTTTTCTTATCTTTTGCTTTACCAATTTGAAAGGCAGTTTTAACTTCCTTGCTATCATCTTAGGTTCCATACCTTCCCGTAATAGTCTTAGGATCTCCCTATCTGTCGGTTTTATGCGGAAGGGAACCTCCTGCATGTATGTAGAAGGGAAGGAAAATTATTTTAGAGTAATGATGAGTTTGCGTGTGCGGGGGCCATCACTTTCAATCAACACAATCCTCTGCCACGTACCAAGAAGCAGCTCTCCATTTACTACTGGAACGGTTACCTCACTTCCCAGAAGGGCAGTTCTGAGGTGTGCATGGGCATTTCCATCACTATGCTTATACGGATGAAGCTCTGGAGCTATTTTCTCAAGCAGATTCTCCAGGTCTTCCAGAAGGTTCCTTTCGTACTCAGTTAATATAATTCCACATGTTGTGTGAGGTACAAAAACGTTTACTATACCACTATGCTCTTTTTCTACTGTAAAATCCCTTACAAGCTCCGTTATGTCAAGGAAGTCTACCCTTCTTCTTGTTTGTACCTCAACCATCTTCCATAACATGTTTTATCACCTCTATAACCCCCTCTTTGTTTTCGCTTCTAACAGTAAAGGCCTGCGGATGTCCATAAGCCTCAAACCCGCTCATCCTCTTAAGAAGGGGTTCCTCGCTACGGACTGTAATACCATGCTCTCCGACCACCACAACGGTGTGATAACCCTTCTCCTGAAACCACGAGGCTACTTTTCCCCTATGGGGAAAAGAGAAGGGGGCTTCGTAGGATAAAATAAGCAATTTTCCCTTTGGAGTATCATATTCTTCCTTCGAAGACATCTCCTCTATCAGATTGAATCTTCTCTCCACCTCATCCCAGAGAG
>WANZ01000034.1 GCA_015521515.1 Candidatus Iainarchaeum sp. | reverse complement strand
GGAGCGTTTAACTATTGTAAGGAGAGGGGGATGTTTCTTGCAGCTCCAAAGTCCCTTCTGCAGCTCGATAAGATAAAGCATATCCTTGCAGCCAAGGGGTGGACAGCCGCATGGGTGGGTGTATTCCAGAGTCCTGGGTCTTCTGAGCCAGACAAGGGATGGTACTATGTTACGGGGGATGCAATGGGATTGATAGGGGAAGGATTCTGGGCAAGTGGGCAGCCAGATGATAACACAGCTGAAGATGTGGCGGCTATAAGGTCAGATGGTCTTCATGACTATAGCGGAGCGGAGTTATTTCCCTTTGTGTGTGAAAAGATTATGATTGGATTCACGGTTACCAATGTATCCTCTGAAGGCATTCTGAATCTCACCAATGTAAGTGTTCATGTGTATGACGCACTAAACAATAGACTGCTAGCAGCGGTGAAGACAGACTCCCTCAGCTGGTTTTCTGTGGACATAAATAATACAAGAGTAGGAGGGGTTAGCGTTCCCCGCCTAAAATGTGATAGATGGGATGTGCCACCCAATGTAAGTGCCTCGTGCTCTCTCTGGGCGTTTCCTCTAAAGGAGGTAGATTATGAGGTATCCAAGTTGAAGATTTGCCTTATTGGAGAAGGGGTAAATGTGTGTGATACGGTGAAGGTATAGATCTAGCATTGTATTTTCTTCTCTTTCAAGATTAGTTTCACCCTTTCAATCGCTTTTCTTGCTATATCTAGCATATCTATTGCCTCCTCCTCAGATACAGGAGGGGACGGGTATCTCACCTCTATGGCATAGTAGGTTAGTGCTGGCAAGTGCATCTCATACGCCCAAGAAACATCAATCTTCTCCTCTAGCATACTCAACAACCGCTCTATGCTATGGGTCCTTGGCGGTAAGATCCTTACAGCCAAAAGGAGTGCCTTCAGGGCTTTTTCTACAGCCTGTTGGGAATGAAAGGTTGACTCCTCGTATAATCCTTCCTCTAGGAGTAACTTAGACGCTTTCAGGTCTCTATTAGCTCTTTCCAACCACTCACATACAATACTCACACCACCATTCCTTCCCTTGCCGCTGCGTATTCCACGCTTCCCCATAATCTACTCCTCCGCTTAAACCAGTCCCTATCTACAACGATAATATCCACCTCTCTCCCCAGAAGTTTGTACAACCTTATTCTAATGTTAGAGTGGAATTTATACATAAGGTGTCTGCTTACAGGATGCTGAGTAATTACTAGAATGTCATAGTCACTATCCTTTCTCTCTGTTCCCTTTGCTCTGCTTCCAAAGAGGATAATCCTCTCTATTTTTATGTTGAGGCGGGAGGCTTCCTCCTCTATTATTCGCTTAATGGTGGAAAGGGGTTCCATGCTATTAAATGGGAGGGGATGTATATAAGGGGTTATTATACATAACGACCTCTGGCCGAAAGGTATTTATTCATCGTTTTTTTTTCGTTAGGATGAGAGGCATCTCACCCATTGTGGCAACACTCCTCCTCATAGCTACAGTACTGGCACTTGGGATAATCATATACATGGGTGTGGCAAAACTTTCTGAGCAGACTACAGCTGAGGATACCTCTCCCATAGGGGTGTCGCTTGAAGCCTATAAAGAGGTAGGTCCACCAGGAATTGCTAGCTATTATTTGCACTATTACCTGCCTGTTTCTACCCCCATGAACTGGGTAGATGCATTTAATTACTGTAAAGAGAGGGGTATGTTTCTTGCCACTCCCAGAACGGATGGTCAAAACAATGTGCTGAAAAATATTGTTAGCTCTAAGGGGTGGAGTGCAGCATACATAGGGGTGTACCAATCCCCTGAATCTTCAGAGCCAGATGGTGGGTGGAAGTACATTACGGGAGATCCTATAGTGGGTGATTTTTGGATGGGTGGCAAGCCAGATGATGCTAACGGGGAGGATGTTGCCGTCATAACATCCACGGGATGGGATGATAGAAATGGGTCCGTACCTCTTCCCTTCATATGTGAGAAGATCGGAATTGGGTTTACTGTGTCTAATCATTCTTCTACAAGGAATTTGATCCTTGGAAGTTTAACGCTTAGGATAGAGACATTATCTGGTTATACAGTTGCCTCAAAGAGGATTGGAGAACCAATCAGGGTTGATGTAAACATAGGAGGTACTGTACGGTCCCTCTACATACCGGTTGTAAAATGCGATACTATCCTTCCTGTTTCCCCAGGCGGGAGTGCAAGTTGTACACTTCAGGCGATTCCCTCCAAAACAGGTTTTCAGTTCATTGATGTTAGGGTGTGTCTTGTAGGGAAGGGGCTAAGAGTTTGTGATACTACTGCCACTTGACATTCTCCACCAAGATTTCGGCTGTGATAGAAGAGGTTTAAATGTAGAATAGGGTAAGTTCTTAACATGGAGAAGGCTACCACGTTAGAGAAGAGGATCGAGTAACTGGAGACACGAATTACTAACTTGGAAGAAATATTCAACACTTTTGTAGACCTGCTATTTGAGAAAGAGGAAGAAACCCGTGGGAAAGAACTCGAGGAGCGCCTAAGAGAGGTCCTATCTGGTAGAGTAAATACCCTGAAGTGGGAAAAAATCAAAGAGCGAAGCGTTGGAGATGAAGATCTGTCTTATAGGGAAGGGGATAAGAGTATGTGATACTGTGGAAGCTTAACAGCGCCGGGGGCGGGATTTGAACCCGCGCGGGAGTGATCCCACCGGATCTCGAGTCCGGCGCCTTGGACCGCTCGGCCACCCCGGCAAAGAAAGTTATGGCAAGAGCATTTAAAGATCCATGACATTGTAGAAACATGGAGATACATCCGTGGGAGAAGGCTGCCAAAAGATTGAGAGAAAGAGGTAAACCCTTCATATTTGAGGAATTCTGGAAAGAACTAGAAAATATAGGTCATGGATATTACTACATAAATAAGAAAGGAGAGCAGGAGCTCAGGAAGGGATACCCCATTAGAACGGCTGCAAAGAAAGACGCCGTCATGAAGAATCTGAAAGGGGATATTGTAAAGGAAGGGGCTACCGTGTACGCAGATCTTTACAAGAAACATCTAAAAACTGCCATAGAGGTTTACAACAAAGTAAAAAAGGCGTTGGGAAAGAATCTAAAGGTATTTGCAGTTAGAGGGGGTACCCTTACCATGAATATGTATGGGGTTCCCGTGAAAATGAGAGACGTTCCTGATATAGGCATGGTAGATGATCTTGATCTGCTCATTGTGGTGGACAACCTAAAGGATTCTGAAAAGGTGGCCCGCATCGTCAGAGAAATAGAAGAGAAGTACAACACCCCCATAGAGGTGGTGTGGAATTACATGCCCCTCACTAAGGAGGAGGGCTACATGCTGCCCCAGGTAGCACCAAAGAACAAACCTCTAGCCTTCTTTGAGGGGAGAGAGGAATTTGAACGCATGATAAAGGAGTGCAGAGAGGAAGGTCGCTGCGAGGAAGCTCCCTACACTCCACACAAATACAGGGAATCCATAGAGGAGGAGCTGAAGAAGGCTGTTAAAGACACTATTGAGGGCAGATTCAGGCCTGATAAAAACATTGAGGATAAGGTTGAGATTTTATGGCATCTTTTCTCCACCCCAGCTCTCTCAGAGTTTATGGAATCCACTCTTGAAAAGATAAGGGACAAAAACACGAAGAGAAGGGCCATGGCAGCGATTCTTCAAAGATACCTTGAAATGCTGGACAAAACATACAAATACCACTCCCTCATCCTAAAGCTAAAAAAGCATTAAGTCAAACAGTTGCAGATGTTTAGAACGTAAAGGTTTCCTCCAGCAACAAACAACAGGTTTCCATCCAATGCTACATCTGTTGACGCTGGATACGATCTTGCTACTAGGGTTGGAGATGATGGGTTAGTGTAGTTGATGATGAGGAGGCCTGAAGGTCCGTCGGCTACGAAGGCCAAGTTCTTTTCTGGGAGGAGGGCTACATTGAATACGTAGCCCGGGGTGTCGTAGGATCCTGCTATTACTGGGGAGGAGGAGATAGTATAGTCTATTATTTGAACACCTGCTTCATTGTCTGCTACAAAGGCCAGATTTCTTTCTATATCTATGGCTACGTCTTCAGCATATCCTGGAGTGTTGTAGTTGCCTTCTAATACAGGGTTAGCGGGGTTGGTATAATTTATGATGAGGAGGCCTGAAGGTCCGTCGGCTACGAAGGCCAAGTTCTTTTCTGGGAGGAGAGCAACACCAGCAGCATAGTATGGTACGCTATAGCTTCCTACCAGAGTAGGGCTGGTAGGATCTGTATAGCTGATTATTAGAAGACCTGCGGTACTATCCGCCACGAAGGCCAAGTTCTTCTGGGTATCAAGGGCTACACTCTGGGCATATCCTGGGGTGGCATAGCTTCCTACCAGGGTTGGAGATGATGGGTTGGTGTAGTCAACAATTTGTAAATTGCCATCGATTACAAAGGCGAGGTTTTTTTCGGGATCGAGAGCCACAGAGATAGCTGTTCCTGGAGTGTTGTAGTTGCCTTCTAAAATAGGGGTTGTAGGATCGGTGTAGTTTATGATGAGGACATAGTTTGAGTCCCTGTCGGCTACAAAGGCAAGGTTTTTCTCTGATAGGAGGATGACTCCTACTGCCGTACCCCTTGTTATTATGCTTATAGGGTAGTTAGTAAGGAGCGATGGGGCAGTGTCAGGCTGCGAGTAATCAATGATGTTAATCTGATGGAATGAGCCCGTAAATAAAAGGTTCCTGTCTGAAGAAAAGGCTATGGAGTAATTTATACTAATAAAGAAATTCTTCTCTACTACAGGATTTGCCGGATCTGTATAATCTATAACAATGACAGAGTCGTAGGTGCCTACAAACGCGGTGTTACTCTCTGGAGATAGAACCACATCAATCGCTGGGCTTAAAGTGTTATGCTCAGAAATTAAAGTGGGGTTTGTGGGGTCTGTGTAATCGATAATAAGAATACCGGAGTAACCAACCACCACAAAAGCTATATTCATCCCGGGAAGTAAGGCAGCCGAAAATGCATTATCTGGGGTGGCATAGCTTCCTACCAGGGTTGGAGATGATGGGTTGGTGTAGTCAACAATTTGTAAATTGCCATCGATTACAAAGGCAAGGTTTTTTTCGGGATCGAGAGCCACAGAGATAGCTGTTCCTGGAGTGTTGTAGTTGCCTTCTAATACAGGGTTAGCGGGGTTGGTATAATTT
>WANZ01000033.1 GCA_015521515.1 Candidatus Iainarchaeum sp. | reverse complement strand
ACCATGTTCTTTGCGGCAAGCGGTTTTATGTTTAGCAGTACTATGTTACCTTTCTCCAGTTCCTGTATTACAGCGTCATAGTCTTTCTGGCTTACTAGTTGCATGGGTTTTACGTACATCTTCGCCTCTTCTAACATCTCCTCCCCTTCTTCCAGGGAAGCAAGAAACTCATCAAGCTCTATTTCCTCTTCTCTTTTGCCCAGTATGGCGTCCAGCAGACCCATGAATCATCACCCCTATTAAACAATTCCTCCGCAGCATTTTAATAAGGAAGGGTGAAAGTATGTCCAACCTCTTTGAAGAGGTGCATAGAGAGTATACACTCTTCAGGAATAGAGATGCTCTCTCCCCCCACTATATTCCCTCCCATCTCCCCTATAGGGAAGACGAGATCAGGCTCCTTTCCCAGAAGATAGCCCCTATTTTATCCGGTAAGAAACCGGAAAATATTTTTATCTATGGGAAGACGGGAACAGGAAAGACGGCGGTTACCAAGAAGGTGTTAAACGATTTAAACGAGTATGCAGAGAGGAAGGGACTTCCGGTAAAAGGGCTTTATATAAACGGACGCATGTATGATAGCGAACATAAGGTAATAATGCGCTTAGTTAAGATGTTGGTTCCGTCGGCGGAGCTAATGGGATATTCCACTTCCTCTATCTATGATATGCTCATGGAGGATGTTGACAGAAGGGAGAGAAGGCTGGTGGTCGCCCTTGATGAGATAGATATGGTGAAACGAGTAGGAGACCTCATCTATAGACTTAACAGGGCAAATGATGAGCTTGAGAGAGGGTCCATATCCATTATTGGGATTTCAAACAACCCCCTCTTTAAGGATAGGTTGGATGCTAGAACAAAAAGTACGTTGTGCGAGGTTGAGCTAGTGTTTCCTCCATATAATGCAGAGCAGCTAAGAACCATTCTGAAAGAAAGGGTGGAAGAGGCGTTTCATAAGGGTGTTGTAGAGGAGGATGCCATATCTTTGGCGGCAGCCTATGCTGCAAGGAATGCAGGGGACGCAAGGTATGCATTGCAGGTAATGTTGCGAGCTGGGGACATAGCAGAGGAGGAAGGAGCTAAAAAGGTAGGAAGGGAGCATGTAGAGCGTGCAAGAAGACTGGTGGAGGAGGATATAGTGTATGAGATGATCTCTACTCTTCCAGAGCAGCATAGACTTCTTATTGCAGCCCTTGCAAGCATGATAGTAAAAGGTGTGGGTGTGGAGACTTTCGGCAAAGGGAAGGTTATTACCTCTGGGATGTTGTATAGCAATTATAAGCGATTGGCCCAGGAAAGGGGCATCACACCGGTGAGTGATAGATGGTTCAGAGAGTATCTGAATGAGCTGGAAACCTATGGAATTATTGAGGTGCATGTTGCGGGAAAGGGATTCAGAGGTAACACGAGACTTATTGAGCTTATACCAGATGCAAAAAAGATTGTGTCATTGATGGAGAGGGGAGTCATTTAAATGTTTCTATAAACCCTCATCTACATGAAGCTCCCCAAGGAGATCAAGCTCTACTGCAAAAAGTGCGGAACCCATACACCCCACACTTTAAAGGAATTCAAGAGGAGGCAGACGAGAGGTCTAGCTTGGGGTGAGCGTGTAAAGAGAAGATATAAGCTAAAAGGATATGGAGCAAACAAGATAAAGGCCCACAGAACCACTGCTGTATACAAACAAAACAAGAAACCTACCTTTGTAGCAAGGTGCAGCGTCTGTGGGGCACAAACCTACTTTGTAATACCGAAAAGAATGAAGAAAGTGGAGCTTGTCACCGTATAACAATCTTTTTGTGTGGGATGGTGGGAAGTATCCCCACCTCCAATACACCTGGAACATCCTTTAACTTTGAGCGGGTAAATTCCATGTCATCCTCGTAGGGTACAATGTCTACCACTGTATTACCATGGAAGTTCTCTCTTCTTGCCACTATTTCCCCCACAAGCGAAATGGCAGGTTCCACATCCTCCCTTAGGTGGGAGAGATACTCTACACTTACAGTATGATATTTTCTCCTAAGAAAAACAACCACCCTGTCAGAGAGAGTCTCATACAATCTTAGCGTAAGGGGAGATTCACAGTATCCAACCGTGAAGAAGCCAGTCTTCTCCCAGTCCATCTCTATGTAGAAGTAGTCGGGCATGCCCTTTACAGAGGGTATATTCAGGGATGTGATTAATCTCCATTGATCTGGTGTGAGAGGAATCACCTTGAGATTCTTATAGGCGGCTGCTCTTAGTAAGGGATCCCAGATATTTCTTCCCATAACGGCTATTACTCCATCCTCCGGAAGGAGTTCCTCATAGTTTATTTCCTTCATGCTTCCACCACGGGTATTTCCTTCTCTACCACACCTGTGATTCCATCCACCAGTAACTTTATTTTTTTGTTGCCTGACTGTATTATACCTACCCATACGGGTCTATAAATTACGTCTATGTGTTTTGGCACCACTCCTGGCCATATGGAACGGATAATATCTCCCGCTCTTTCCTCGTCAAAATTATAGGGTAGTATCTCCTCTTTTCTTATGGTAGCCTCCGTAACCATTACCTCTTTCATAGATCCGATGAGAGGATGTTCGGGTGAGATGGGCAGGTCAATCTCCAAGGGAGTGTAGAACCTACCGTTTTCCTCCTTCACCATACCACCGTTTTTTAGTATTTCAAGGTCCTTCTCCGCAAGTTGGGGAGGGACTTTGGCTCTTGCTATAATCTCTGAAAGAGTAGAGCCAGGGTGGTGTTTTAGAAATATAAGGATCTTTCTCTGATTCCTGTTAAGCTTGTATAGATGCTTTAAACCCTTGGAAAATACAAGTTTCCCATCTTTTATATGTATGAACTCACCTTCATATCCATCTATGTATGCCACCCTTGTAGTGGAGGAAAGCGCATCATAGTAGGCAAAGGTTACTTCCCAGACGGGTACGAACCTAAGTTGAAGCTGCTCCACTTTCACCCCAATACCTAACATGCCAAGAATGCCTGCGGACGACCTCATAATCCTCCGTGCCTTATCTTCGTATATGTTTATTACAAACATGCGAGATTTTTCCTTCCTTTCCTCCTTTTTCACCTTTATCACCTCCGCCTTTTCGTCAACACCCATCTCCCTTCCTTCATGTTGGCTCTTCCTAGGTCTAATGCGGGCAATGAATGCCCTTGATGTCGCATCCTCCCTATCTCCAATTACAGCCACTCCTACAGGGAGTTTTCTCATGAAGCTTCCGCCATACTCCTTTGGGAGTATATTAGGCATACGTTTTTCCACAGCCTTTACATCCTCTGAAAAGACAAGCTTATGTACAATGAGGATATCCAGCTGGGAAAGTACCTTCGTATCTATGGCAGATGGTTGTTGGGTTGCCAGCACAAGCGAACAGCCAGGCCTTCTACCCTGCTTTACATACTCTATGAGAGGATCCGTAGCAGGTGTTTTCTTGGATCCTGAGGGTATGAGGGTATGAGCTTCGTCGATAATGAGCCATGTGGGTGGAATGTCTGTTTCCTTTTGCTCCCAGCTGCTAAGGTTTAGAATATCGGCTGCTACTCCTCTTGTAATGAGCTTTCTTGCCTGTAGAATCCTCCTTGCCATTACACCAATTATAAGGGCTCCCACATTCTCTTCAAGGAAGGATATATCTATTACGGCCACTCTGCCTGGCTTTATAATGTCTGATAGGGGAGTGCCCGGCTTTTTGAAGATTCCCCATCCCCTTGCTGCATAAAATCGGGAGAGTAGTGCCCTTACAGTTTCCTTCTTGAACCCTTTTTCCTTGTCTACAAACTCTCCGCTTTCCAACAGAGAGATTATATCCTCAATGCCATAATCCTCCCCATACTCCTCCTTTACCGTCTCAATTATCTTGTCCAGAAGGAGCCCAGCCGGAGAGAAGCGATCCAACCCAAATGTAAGTACCCAGTCATCAACGGTAAGCATGGAAGGTTTTAGGGAGAAGAGTTTGTCATAGGTTTCCGGCGGAACCACATCCTTCATCCCTTCAGGTATGAACACATCAACATTTTCAAACCCTTTCGGTTCTAACCCCCACTTTGCAAGCCTCTCTATTTCATCTTCCTGTCTGTTTGGCAGTTTCATGGACCAGAAGATACCTATAGGATCTATTACCACAACACCCACATATGGATTATTCTCCGCCAGTTCTTCTACAATTACTCCAAGAGTATAGGACTTACCTGATCCTCTCGCCCCTGCCACGAACACCACATGAGGATATAGGGCGTCCATGTAGAGTTCATACCCTTTTAGATCCTCATCCTCCACCCTTCCTATGTGTAGGGCTGTTTTAAAGCCTTCTTTCTTGAAAACAGATGATTTTCTACCTATAATAACCCGTTTCTCCCCATCTCCCAACATTGTGAGGGGCTCCATCGGGCATATTAGGTAAAGGGCCTATAAAAACTCATCGAGGGTGGACTGCTCCCCTTTCCTCATTTCTCTCTTATCTTCCTCTGAAAGGGAAATCTTCAGCTGTTTCAAAATATTTAGAGCTGTTTTGTAGCCTAAGATAGAGGATAAAAGGGCTGGGGGAGCTCTTTTTATGTCTTCCGGTGTTTTTATCCCCCTTGAATACAATTTTCTAGCTCGGATCCTCCCTATGCCTTTTATCTGTACGAGGGGGATGAGTTCTTCCTTGATTCCATGCTTTATCCTCTCTGTCATTCGAAGAGAGAAGTTGTAAAGGGACGCATTACCTTCTAACCTTGCTATCTCTCCCAACGAGTAGGAGAGCCACTCTGCATTAGTAAGGATCCCCCTTAGGATACCGGGAAACACTCCAAACTCCTTTGATATAGAATCTTCATCTCTCTCCTCTATCCATGCTTCTAAGAGGAGTGCAAGTTTAAATTTGTTCAAAAAGTGGATATCCATAATTAGTTCATCGAAGGGAATGGTCAGTTCGTCCTTTCTTTCCTCCGCCATCACAAGGAGGTTTATCTCTTCCCTCTTTCCAACAGGAAGATAGGGGTACATCTCCCATGTAGAGGATACGGTGAAAAGATATGGGAAGGATCCGATCTTTCTGCCCTTAGCAAAAAGGGAGAACTGGTAGCCAGTCTCCGGATCTATGTAGAGGGATGCTACCCTCCTCCCCAAACGGGTTACACTAAATGCCTCTATCATTCCCCAATTTTCTAGATCCTTTAAACTATCTTTTATTAGCAGCTCCAATTCCTCAATGTCCCTCTTTTGTCTAAAGAATAGTGTGTTTGAGAAGAATGTGAGAGCACTCTCCTCATCTTTTATAATACCCTCCTTTATGAGACCGAGGAGGTGAAACCTTATACTTCTCCTAGAGGAGAGCCTGGAAAGTACCTCCTCAGGTTCTCCAAGCACGTATTTCTCCATTATATAGGAAGCTTCTGTCTCAGATTTTGCCATGGTAATCGCAATACCCTCCTTATCATACTTCGGTCTGCCAGCCCTCCCTACCATTTGCTTATACTCCCTCACTGTTATCTCTGCGGTATAAAGATCTTCCATCCTTTTTACAGAGGATATGATTACCATGTAGGAGGGTAGATTAACCCCTGCGGCTAAGGTGGGTGTTGCTACCACAATTCTAACCTTCCCTGATCTGAAAGCGTCTTCTACAGCTTCCCTCTGTTGGGATACCAGACCTGCGTGATGGAATGCAACCCCGTATAGCATATCTTCCGCCAGCTCCTTGCACTGTTCTGTGGGAGACTCTAAAGCCTCAAGCACCTTCCTCACATAGGGTTCTACGTCTCTTCTGGCAAATTTTTTCCCTACCTCTCTTAGTTTTCTTGCAGTGGAGACGGCACTTTTCCTTGTTGGTGAAAATATGAGTACACTTTTACCTTGTGAGAGAACCTTCTCTATAATCTCCTCTATTTCTCCCCACTCTTCCCTTTTTTCGGGAAACACAACCTGCCCATCATAGTATACCCCTTCTTTTAGTGGAACAGGCCTCCAGTCGCTCTTTACAAGCTTAGCACCTAGCCAATCCGCTATCTCATAGTCATTGGGTACTGTAGCGGAGAGACCTACTATCTGGACTCTCCCCTTCATTCTAGTAAGTAGTATTTCAAGGGTGGGGCCCCTGTCAGAGTCTAGCATGTGGATTTCATCTACAACAAGCACTCCTACCCTATTTAGCCATTGGGGACCCTGTCTAAGAAGAGAATCGAGTTTCTCATAGGTGGTGAAGATGGCATTGTAGGATCCTAAGTGTTCGTCCTTTGCGTCGTAATCTCCTGTTGAAAGAGCGGTGGAAAATTCTGGGTACTTCCTTTTGAAATCTTTGTAATGCTCGGAGGCTAATGCCTTAAGAGGGGAGGTATATACAGCTATCTTCCCTTTTATGATGGAGGAAACCATAGCTAACTCTCCTATTAGTGTCTTACCTGAGGCTGTAGGGGAGGATACAAGGATATTTGTACCCTCTGTAACACCTTCCTCTATGGCCATCTTCTGAACGGGGTTAAAAGCGTTGTACCCGTTCCTCTCCAGTACAAGTGAGGGAATATCCACATTAGTGTATGGAACGATGGGTTTATCTACTGATACCTAAGAAAAGAGAGAACCCCTCTCCTACGAGATACGCAACGAACGCAACTCCCAAACTGAGGGTTACCATGGTGAAGAACTCCTCTCTGGAGGAGGTTTCCCTTACTACTGAAATGTACCACGAGAAGAACGCAACGAGAGAAATAGCTACTCCAAGAGATGTTAATAACGCTTGAATACTTTCTTTTAAGAGAAAGAACGGTGTAACCAATAGGATAACCACCGATATATACGCTATACCGGTGTATATGGCTCCCTTTAGAGGGTTTCTATCCCCTTCTGCTCTTCTTGATAGAAATTCGGATGCCGCCATACTAAGGGCTGCGGATACCCCCACCACAAGGGACGAAATCGCTATAAGTATGGAGTTTTGAAGGGCGAATGTAAGGCCCGTAAGACTGCCAGTCATCTCAACAAGGGCATCGTTAAGCCCCAGAACAGTAGAACCTATGTATTTTGCTCTCTCATCTTTTAGTTGAAGATCTAATTGTTTTATGTGCATCTCTTCCTCCCTTAGAATTTCTCTAATAGGATTAAAACTACTTCCAACTTCTTTATACTGCTCTTTTAGTCTTTCTTTTCTCCTTTTTATGAGCTTTATAATGAAGTATACTCCGAATATGGCGGATAGAAGCATGTAAAACTTTACAATCCATGGATTTGCCTCTTCTTCTCGGGCAAAAAGTTTTGAGAGGATATTATAATGCCTTCTTTCATCCTCCAAGAGAAGTTTTAAGGCATCTCTTTGTTGGGGAAATTTGTCCATGAGGGAGGTGTACAGCTCTATGAGCGTGCGTTCTTCCCTTAGGAGGTCCACAAGAATGGAGAAAGTATGTAGGTTTTAAACGGTTTGGTAAATAGTTAACCCACAGGTGATATAGGTGGGTATACGCAAGAAAGATACCTCACGTTTCAAGAAGCCCCACGCTATGCAGCGCTGGAAGTGGAGAAAGAAGAAGATGAGAAGGCTGAAGAGGCGAAGAAGAAAGATGAGAAGATAAAAATTTAGGTTCCTATATCTATAGGCGGCCTGGCTGCGCGGTGCGATAGGTGAAACACCGTCACGCGGGCCGCCTACACTATCTCCAATCTTTTCAGGGTTTCCTCGGTTGGAGCACCATCCTTCCATCCCCTTATATTATAATACTCTTCAAGGAGATCTCTGTCCACCTCTATACCCAGCTTTTCTGGTAGTTTATCCTCCTCCCTTCCAACAGATTGTACATTAAACCATCTCTCTCCGGAGTAAATCCTTTCTCCTATCTCATAGCTGTTTATCTTTTCACCTGTTACCGCCTCTACCAACATGTCATAATCCTCAAAGGTGAGCTCATACATGGAGAAGGCGCATATTACCAAGCTATCAACCACAGCAAATCCATTCTGCATTTCCACTACGTACTTTGCCTTCCCCTCCTTTGACTGAGGATCCATCCTTTGAAGGAGTATCTCATCCTTTAGCATAACTTGGTTATGATCTCCCCTGTTGGAGGTGGCCAGCGCAAGTGCAAAACCCTTTACCTTATCAGGACAACAAAGTCCTACGCTAATGTTTCTTACATCTGGAACAATATCGTCTCTTCCATACTTCTTTGCATACTCTATAGGCATGAGGGGGTACTTCCCCTCTCCCATATCCCTTATTACTTTTTCTATTTTATCTGCGTTGCCCCATTCCACATCAACATCGATTAGCCCAGCCTCCTTAAGCTCTATGAGAGTTGCCACCATGCTGCCAGCGGATATTACGTCCAATCCTAATCGTAAACATAGGTTATAGAGCTTTGTAATCTTTTTTATGTCAAAAATACCTAACATGGTCCCCAGGGATAGGTATCCTCCCCAGTATTCCGGTCCGCTGCCTTCCCCCTCTTCCCATTTGAGGTATTTGGCACATGCAATCTGACACCCCCAACAAGCCTTCTGTATGGACATTTTCCGGTCTATCATGCTGTCCCATCCTCTCAGAAGCTTCTCTCCATCCATTCTAACGCGTGTATTAAAGTTTACAGCAGGGATACCGCATGTTTTAGCAATTCTTGGCACCATCATCCCCACAGTTCCCCTTGTTCTCAAATCCTTCACTATATCATTTTGGGAAAGCCTGAATATCATTCTACTGGCTCTCTCCCTCAGAAGGTCTTCATCGTATACCTCCGGAGTATACTCCCCCTTTACTACCACAGCCTTTAGGTTCTTGGAACCCCAAACAGCTCCGTGTCCTGTTCTCCAAGCCGCTCTATGCCTATCACAGGATAGGGCCGCGTATTTAACCCCCTTTTCTCCTGCAACACCTATAGTAACTACGCTGTAGCTTTCAAAATGGGAGGTTACCTCCCACGTATCCATTCCCCAAAGATGGGAGGCATCCCTTATGTCAAACCCTTCATCTGTTATTTCTATGTAAACGGGGTGTTCAGCTTTCCCCTTTATTACAACAGCATCTACACCTGCAAACCTCATGCGAGGCCCAAACTTCCCTCCGGCACTAGACCATGTAACCCTGTTATTTGCAGGTGATTTTGTGTAGGAGGTCCACCTACCAGGGGTGGGTACCATCCTTATACCTGTTAGAGGACCTGCAGCCAGAATGATGGGATTATCTGGTGATAGGGGATCAACCTTTGGGTCTATGTGTGTTAGAAAGTACCATATGCCAAATCCTCTCCCTCCGAGCCATTTTCTAAAATCAGATTTCGGCATTTTTCTTTCCTTTATACGTTCATCGGTGAGATCTATCTCGAGATACTTCATGGTATTAGAAGGTAAACCTCATTTAAATGTGCTATTTTTCCCTGTTAACCAGATACTCCGCCAGCTCCTTAAAAAATGTCTCCAGTCTTTCTCCCTCTATTTCCCTTATAGCCTCTGATACGAGCTTCTTCTTCAACCTGTTGGCATCGGGAAGTCCCCTCTTTTCTATTATGGCTCTCGCCTGCTCTATTAAT
>WANZ01000032.1 GCA_015521515.1 Candidatus Iainarchaeum sp. | reverse complement strand
TATACATAACAATTCCCAACCGAAAGGTATTTATTCATCGTTTTTTTTTCGTTAGGATGAGAGGTATCTCGCCCATTGTGGCAACGGTGCTGCTGATTGCCATAGTGATTGCTATTGGGGCATTACTTTATACGGGTATAGTGCAGATGTTAGAGAGTTCTCCCAAGGAGAATCGTGTATACTCCGTCAGGCTAGAGGCATTCAAGGAAACGCCTCCACCCGAGGTGTACATTACAAGCTTTCACTATTATATGCCGGTCTCTACGGAGATGAACTGGCCGGATGCATTTAACTATTGTAAAGAAAGGGGGATGTTTCTTGCCACACCCACAACCATGCCCCAAATAGACAAACTAAAGGATATTATACAGAAAAATGGGTGGTCAAATGCGTTTATAGGAGTTTATCAGGAGCCGGGAGCCGTAGAACCAGACAGGGGTTGGAAGTACATTACTGGCATTGATGTGAGCCCCTTCTTCTGGAAAAGCGGCGAGCCTACCAATGGTCTTGGTGCCGAACACGTTGCAGTACAGACACTGAGTGGCTGGAACGATGTAAATGCTTTAAATGCGACTTTCTTTGTGTGTGAGAAGCTTGGTTTGGGGTTTACATTACAGAACCTTTCAAAGGAGGGTATAATACGCATAAACGAGCTCACACTGCATATATATGATGAGAAGAGTGGAGATCTTTTAGCTGCTGTATCTTTAGGACCGCTATCTCACCGTTTTAGTGTGAAAGGGCTCTCAGATACATTTGAAATACCAAAAATTATATGTGACGACTATGATATATCTCCGGGAGAAAGTACTACCTGTAGACTAATGGCCATTCCTTTCAAGCCCAAGCTGTACGAAAGTTTAGACCTGAAGCTTTGTCTTTCAGGAGAAGGAGTGTATGCCTGCGATACAATAAGCATTTAGTGCGGGGGGTGGGATTCGAACCCACGAAGGGACTAACCCAACGGGTCCTAAGCCCGTCCCCTTTGGCCGCTCGGGCACCCCCGCACCTTACATGATCTAATTACACAAGGTGGTAGATATTTTATAAATCCTAACATGATGGTATCCTTTCATGGCAAGGAATAAGGAGTTTGAGTCATTTAAGAAGATGGTAATGGTGGGGTTTGGTATTCTTTTGGTGTTGCAAATACTTCAGTTTGCATACTTCTCGAATATGCTAAGCCAGGTAGGTAAGTCCTCTGCCATAAAGCTCAAAGAAATATCCCTTCCTACCTTTGACGAGTACGATCCTAGAATAGGGGGAGGAGATACCATCCTGTTCATCGAGTTTACAGACTATGAGTGTCCGTTCTGTGCTAGACATGCAACACAGACGTTTCCGCAAATAATGGCAAAGTATGGGGACAAAATGACGTATGCTATCATGGATCTACCTCTAACACAAATACATCCAAAGGCCATACCACTGGCTAAGCTTGTGAACTGTACCTTCAAAGAGTACGGCGGAGAGGCCGCCTTCAAACTAAAGGACTACATATTTAGCAATAGAGAGAATTGGGTGGATCTTTCCAATGAAGAAGCCATAAATTACATAAAGAACTACCTAGCAGAGAACAACATGAACGTTGATGAGTGTGCAAATAGTACAGAGGTGGAAAGAGAGATACAGAACGATCTTGTACTGGCAGTGAGGGACTATGGATTTAATGGAACACCCAGTTTCATCATAGCCATGAAGGGTGTTACCCCAGACGAGCTTGAGGAGCTAAAGTCCACTCTTGATGACTATGCCTTTGCAGGACTAAGATACAGACTAGTAAAGGCTGGGGATTACGTGGCGGTGATGACGTCTGGAGCGCTACCATTCCAAGTGTTTGACAACATACTGAAGTACGCAGGATAACAATCGTTAACGGGAGCGTTTAAAATTACCATGCAATGGAGGGAATAGTATGGCGCTGAGCGAGAACGATAAGAAGACATTAAAGGAGATGCTAAAGGTAATTGAAAGGGATGTGAAGATACTTTTCTTCCGTACGGAGAAACCCACCTGTATGTACTGTGACATCACAGAGGATTTGCTAAAGGATATTGCCTCAGTGAATGATAAGGTATCCTATGAAGTATACTGGGTGGAGAAGGACAAAGAAATGGTGGAGAAGTACGGTATAAAGGAGGCACCCGCCATACTCTTTCAGGAGTACCCAAACATTATCTATCAAGGAATACCCTCAGGGCACGAAATAATGGCATTTGTAGATGACATAAAAATGGTAGGTACTGGAAAGATGGAGTTTGAGCCTCCCGAAGAGCTAAAGAGGACGGTAAACGAGATAGATGTTCCCCTTGATATCTATGTGTTTGTAACGCCACAGTGTCCATACTGCCCCTTTGCAGTGAAAGCATCTCATAGACTTGCATTTATGAACAAAAACATAAGGGGGTTCATGATAGAGGCATTAGAATTTCCCGAGTGGGCAGATAAATATGCAGTATCTGCTGTGCCAAAAAATGTCATAGTGGACAGAGATACAGGAAGCACATTACTTGAATGGGAAGGGTGCCCACCCGATATAGTGCAGGCTGTTGACATGTTTGCCCACTACACAGCTCATGCCGTTCTTCATAAGAAGGGGATACACCATGAGCATTGAGATATCCCTCTCTCTGGGAACGGTGGGCAAGAAGGAACTGGGAGAAGAATATGATGTAGTTATCATAGGAGGCGGGCCTGCAGGGTTGACAGCTGCTATTTACGCAGGTAGATCCCTCCTAAGGACAGCAGTCATATCCAAGGACTTTGGGGGGCAAGTACTTGACGCTCACCTTGTGGAAAACTATCCGGGTTTCCCCTCCATAAAGGGCTCTGAACTTATGGATAGGTTTAGAGAGCACGCTGAGAAGTTTGGAGCCGAAATGATCCAGGCAGAGGTAACAACCATAGAAAAGGAGGGAAAATGGTTCAGGATAAAAACAACCATAGGTGAGACAAGGGCAAAGGTAGTTATATACTCCACAGGCTCTGTTCACAGAAAGCTCAAGGTACCGGGTGAGGAGGAACTTCAGGGGAAGGGGGTTTCATACTGTGCCATATGTGATGCGGCCCTCTTTAGAGGGAAAAGTGTAGCCATTGTGGGTGGAGGGAACACGGCGCTCATGGATGCAGAGCTACTCACCCAGTATGTGGAAAAACTGTACATTATACACAGAAGAAGGGAGTTTAGGGGAGAGCCCATATATGTAGAGCGTTTGAGAAAGGAGGATAAGGTAGAATTTGTGGTTCCCTACATAGTGAAAAGAATTCTTGGAAAGGAAAGGGTGGAAGGTGTAGAGATAGAGAATAGGGAAACGGGAGAGAGAAAAATACTGAAGGTGGACGGGGTGTTTATAGACATCGGCATGGAGCCCCAAACAGATCTGGTAAAACCATTAGGTGTGGAACTAAATGAGAAAGGATACATAAAGGTAAGGGAGGATATGAGCACCAACGTGGAGGGGTTCTACGCAGCCGGGGATGTAACCACTGCTTGTAGAGGTATACACCAGATTGTTACTGCTGCTGCTCAAGGGGCTATAGCTGCTATATCTGCATATGAATACCTAAAGGGGTGGGAAGCATGAGGTTGTTGGAGAAAATCTTCATAACAAGGGATTTGGTGTACCTCATCTTTGAGAAGGTGCCCTTTGAGGCTGGACATGCAATAGGGGTTAGGAAGGGAGACGTCAGGCGGTTCTACTCGCCAGCCTCCTCTCCACACGATGAGGTTACCACCCTTCTTGTAAGGTTGAAAGATGGGGGAGCTATGAGTGAGATATTCAGGAAAGCAGAACCTGGGGAGGAGTTTGAGCTGGATGGGTATGCTGGAAGGCTAGATATAAAATACCTTGAAGGGAAAGTGGGTGTACTCTCGGCAGGCACGGGCATTGCTCCCTTCAGATCCCTGTACAGGGAGGCAAGAAGGAGAGGGATGAACCTGGATGTCATCCACATACACTCCTCCAGATACCTGTATGAAGTACCCTTTATGGGAGAGTGGGAACGGTATGTTATCTTCATTCCCACCATTACCAGAGATGAACATTATGAGGGGGAGAAGGGAAGAATAGATGAGGAGAAGATTAAAAAGTACATAAAAGACTTTAAGGAGAGGAGATTCCTAGTGTGTGGACCTGCAACCTTTGTGGCAAGCATGTTGAAAATGTTAAAAGGGATGGGAGTGGAGGAGGTCATTGTAGAAGGATGGTAATTACTCTATACCCACATCCTCAATATACTTTATGAGCTTCCTTAGGAGACGCTGTGTTTCCTCCTTCAGCTCGTTGGCATCCACCTCTAGCTTAAGAAGCTTGTTGTCAAGCTCCTTTATCTTTTTGTTATCAAGTTTTATCTTCTCCTTTAACAGGCTCTTCTTTCTTATGGTGTTTTCCAGTATCTCAATACTATTCCTTATACTTTCCATCTCAAGATAAAGGATATCAGAAAGCAAAACAAGCCTGGACCACTCCTTTCTCTGGTCAGAGGGGAGGTATGGAGCAAACCTATCAAAGTAGTAGTGTATAACGTCCACCAAATTCCCTACATACTTCTTTACGGATCCTACCCTTTCTGGCAAATTTCCAAGGAACTTTGCCACGAGTTTATCCGCTTCCTCTTGGGGATTGGGGCGGTCCTCTGACATGTATGTTATGGATGGTAGAGGTCCGTTTAAAATGGAAACCCCTCAACATCATTATCATGGACCACCTCGGCAGGGCAAGGTTTATACTTCGATCCTACGAAAAGAAGCTATACACGCTTAACACGGTTTTAAGAGAAAGTTACAGGATAAAGGAGTTTCTTGAGAAACTCGAGGAAGACTTTGAGGCACTAAAAAAGTTTCTTGAGGAACACCCTGAGATGGACTCCATTGTTAGGGAATACGTAAAGGATCAGGAGATACTACCTGCCGTGAAGGATTTAAGGTATAAGTATACAGCTATCATGGATGTTCTTAGGGAATACAATGAAAAAATTGAAGAGATGGAGATGTTCTTTGAGAGGTATAGGAATTACAGGTACTATGTAATGGAGGAAGAGCAGATCATTCGCCTGGTTGGAAGATTGTTCGAGGACGAGGAGAGGGTAGTATTCAGAATGGTGCTGGCAAGAAAGCCGTTCTCCGAGGAGTTTGTAAAGAAGGTAGGGGGAGAGATGGTGGACAGCTTTACCATAGAGATACCAGGAGAACTTTCTCCCCTCGCTGTGGAGAGGTTCCTTACGGAGTATCCAGATAGCGGCTTTTCTATAGAGTCTGGAAAGTACAACGTTATATACAAACCAGAGCAGGGCATTGTAAAGGTAGAGTTTACATCCGTGGGGTATATACCCCATGTAGATAGTATCGTGAAGGGGTTGGGAGGCACCCTCCTTAACCTGTGAGTTCGACGATTGTTTTTATTAGGTTCGTCACATATCATAGCATGGATAAGCTTGCCCTTATTATAGCGGGAGAAATATCTCTATCCAAGGACCCTGGCTCCTCCATGAGGAAGTGGAGAGAGCTTTTTGGCATTAGCCAGTCTGAACTCTCCCACCATCTTGGAGTTTCGGCTTCTACCATATCAGACTATGAGAGTGGCAGGAGAAAAAGCCCTGGAATAAACGTTGTGAGGAGGTTTGTACAGGCCCTTATAGACATCGACAGATCGAGGGGAGGAAAGATAGTGAAGCATCTCGAAAGGCAGCTCATAAAAGGATACGAGGAAGCCACCTATGAGGTTCACGAGTTCTACACTGGGGTTCCTGCCTCTGAATTTATAAAGCGTATAGAGGGAAATGTTATTGTAAACGAAGAATTTGTGCCCAACACCATGATATTTGGCTATACCCTCATTGATTCTATACGGACCATTACAGAGCTTTCCTCAAAGGAGTACATAAGATTGTTTGGATCCACTCCTCGCAGGGCCCTCATCTTTACAGGAGTAACCACAGGAAGATCTCCCATGATAGCCATTAAGATAGGTAAATTCTGTGCAGACTTCTCTCCTGAAATCGTAGTAATGACAGGTATAGAGAGGCCGGATGGCGTGGCGATAAAGATTGCGGAGAAGGAGAAGATCATACTTGTAACTACCTTCATGGAACCTAGAGACATTGTCAACTCTCTCAAGGAGTTTGAATAGATTGGGCTATCTTCTTGATTACATTTACGTTACCTAGTATTTTTCCATCCTTCAAAACACAGTATTGATACACATTGTTCTCATAGACTGGAGTTCCAAGCCTCTTGCACAGCTCCTCCTCCTGGGGGAACAAGCCGTTTACCTCTTGATTCTTAGAGGGGAAACCAAGCACTACCATGTTTTTGGCTATAAGGAGGGGTACAGATCCATCCCAAGATAGGTTCAGCTCTCTTACAATCCTGAAACCTTCGCTTCTGGAAACCTCCATGTAGGGTATGTTATACTCCTCTAGGTACCGCTTCAGGTTTATACAATGGGGGCAAGTGGGATCCCCTACCAACACAACATCCGATTCTGCCATCCCAAGGGATACAGAAGGCACCATGTAAAGGGCTACAAGGAAGAGGAGAAGGGAGGCAAGAAGGTGGAGATATCTTACATGTTTGTTTCTCCATTCAGCCACGCGCTCGGGATCGAGTCCTATTCCCACAAGGATGGTAATGGCTACCATGGGGAGAACAAACACGACGTTGTATAGTAATAGGAGAGATATATCATTCATCATTCCTATTGCGGCAAGGTAGGGACCTGAAGTGCAAGGAAGAAGGAATATTGAGCAAAAAACAGCCACAGGAATGGCCGAAATCGGGTTTTTTGCTGTCTCTATAATCTTCTTTGCATATGGTCTTAAGAACATGGGCATCTCAAGGGAAGAAAAGCCAGGCTTGTAAAAGAGAAAAGCCTTTAGTTCCCAGAGTGCGAGAAGCAGTACAAGGAAGAACACTACACCTTTAAGGATAGAGTAGGTGTCAGTAACGGTAAAGAAGGTCATTAATCCCAACCCGTAAAGTGTGTACATAATAAACACGGTAGCTGTAAAGAGTATTCCTCCCAGTATAGCATTTCTTCTCCCCCCAGAGGATAGCAGCACCACAAGAAGGGCTGCCATTATGGCCAAGGTACAGGGGTTTACAGAGTCTGCCAGCGCTAGCAGAATGATCTCCATTTTACATTACAATCTGAGAAAGCCTTTTAGTAGCTACATAACAGTGTTAATGCGTGAGGATATCCCTAGGTAGAAGGGATGTAAAACTTTTTCTTATAGGAGTAGCAATAGTCCTCCTTGCATTCTACCTAGGAACTAGACAGTCCATCCTATTCTACGAGTACCTTCCACATTCCATCCCAGAAAACGGCATCCTAGTATTCTATCAACCCTCCTGTCCAAAGTGCATAGAGGAGATTCCCGTCATACAGAGACTTGTGAATGAGGGGTACAGGGTTCACACAATAGATGTGTACGAACGGCCGGATATTGCGGCTCTCTTTGGTGTGACAGTTACCCCTACTATTGTCATTCTTCCGGAGAGGACAAAATTAGAGGGGGCCGTATCTTATGATGACATTATGAGAGCCATAAAGGAAGGTGTTGAAGTAAAGGGGGAGGGCTGTGAGGTAAATATAGAAGGTGGGGGAGCTATAGCATGTGGGCTTACCTAAATGGTATATTTGCAAGTCTTGGAGGGTGTACACTTCCGGTGCTTTCCATGCTGGTAGCAAAGGCTAAAGATAAAAATTTCAACAGAGTACGCTTTCTTTTGGAGTTTTTAGTAGTGCAATTCCTTATATTTTCTGCCATAAACATAGGTGCTGCCTCCTTTTACGCTATATTTCGAGAGATTCAGCCAATAATGTTACTCATAGCATCTATCATAACACTATACATAGCATTTGAGATGTACAGGGGGAGGGGTGTAAACCTCCCAGCGGTGGGTGGCATATACGGTATAGCCCTTTCTCCATGCTCCGTAGGGTTTGCGGTAGCAACGGCTGCCATGAGTATGGACGTGTATAACGCCATTCTCAATGCGTTCCTCTTCTCCCTTGGTGTTGTTACACCCCTAATAGTAGTAATGTTTATTATACAAAGTGTGGAGCCCTTTATGAGGTACGGAGATGAAATAGAACTATTTGGATCTGTGTTACTGGTTATAGTGGCTGCGTACCTTGCATTCCTTGCAGGAAGTGGATGGAGGTGGGTGCCATGAGTATATTTTGGTTTCATCTTATCATCCTTATAATTTTGGGCATTATCCTATTACCACCAGCCTTAAGGGGCAATAGAAGGGTTGCTATACCCATTCTAGGATTGCTGGGGCTATTTCTCTTCCACTGCATCTACTGGGGGGAAGCATGTACCCTCTGTGACATAGCAAATCCTGTTTGTATGGCAGAGATTGGAGCATTCTGGCTGTTTTCCATATGGGGGATAATAGAATGGTGGCTACAATACCATACTCCCCAAAAATGAGGGGAGAATCTGATCAACCTCTGGAAAAACAGCTTGTAGATCTGGAGAAATTGGATGCTGAGGGGTATATGAGGGTTGTGCATCACGCAGGGGAGAGGGGTTATCATATAAAGCTGGTTCTAAACGATAAAGAAGCTATATCTCTCTTCGTGTGGAATGAGAAGGTATTTAGGGGAGAAAATACCCTTGCAAGGAGTTATGGCATCATACCCATTGAAGAGATAGAGCCAGACGAGGGAGACGAAATACTAGCAGAAGGCAGGTATAAACTAAAAGATGGGATATTGGAGCTATTCTTTGAGAAGGGAAAGTATAGTGGAACCATTAAGTACAGGCTGAAACTAAAAGGTATAAAGGAGTATATATCCCAAAAGCACGGACACTCCGTAAGGCCGGAGTATTTTCTCATAGCTCTATAACGTCACCCATATTGGGTGCGATGCCCCTTATTCCATATCGTTCCTCTACCTCCCTTGCAAGGAGTTCCACATTTTCTGGATCTCCATGTATAGCAATTACAACATCTGGTTGCACCTTTTCTATCATTTTGAAGAGGTCCTCCCTTCCGGCATGTGCAGAAAAATCAAAGTATTCCCTCATAATCTTAGTATCGAACACATAGTTATCAATCTCTAGTTTACCTTCTTCCAGTAGCTTTCTACCGGGAGATTCCTTTGTCTGGTAGCCTGTAAATAGAACTGCTGAGGAGGGGTCATCCTTTAGCTTAAGTAGGTAGTGTAGCACTGGTCCTCCTTGGAGCATGCCTGCGGTGGCTACTATGATAGACGGTTCATCAAGGGCGTGATCTCTCTGTCCGGAGGAGCGTATCCATATTACCTTCTTGGATGCCTTCTTGAGCCTGTGGTAGTTAGAAATGTAGTCTGGAAATCTTAGGATGATACGAGTGGCCTGTCTCGCCATACCGTCAAAGTAGATGGGATAGTTTAGATGGTAGGATGTGAGTAGATCTATTATTTCTTGAGCTCTTCCTAGGGCAAATACAGGGATTACCACATGCCCTCCGTTATCAAGTATCTCCTTTATTTTTTCTACAAACCGTCTCTCTGTCTCTTCTCGCGGTGGGTGATCTCTATTGGCATAGGTTGACTCTATTATGAGAATGTCTCCATCTGCATGGCTCAAATCAGCTCCTGAGTGTAGTCTCATAGGCTCTATCTTGAAATCACCCGTATAAAGAATGGTAACATCACCTGTATCCAACCTTGTAAGTGCAGATCCTGGTATGTGCCCAGCATCAGAAAACTCCACAGATATGTCTCCCACCACAAAGGGTTGATAGTAATGGAATGTCACGGTTCTCCTCTTTGCCTCCTTTATATGTTCCCTCCCATAAGGAGGATCTTCCCCCCTCAACTTTGCCACCTTCATGGCATCCTCCCAGAGAAGCTCAGATAGTTCAAGGGTGGGGGGTGTCATATAGAGGGTGGTGGTGAGCTGGGTGAAAAGGTGGGGCACATATCCAGAGTGATCGAGATGTGCATGGGAGAGGATCATTGCATCTATCATGCCATGAAACTCAAGGGGGTACTCCACTCTATCTGGTTCTATTTTAACCCCATAGTCCAGAAGGATCCTATCTTTTCCCGTATCTAGGATAAAGGCTGATCTACCCACTTCATGTGCAGCACCATATACTTCAAGCTTCATAGTTGGAAAAATGAGAGAGCGGTCTTATAAATAATACGCGCAATTCTATCCTCGTCATCACCTTTAATGGAGGAGATTAAAGAGAGTACCTCTTTTACCCTGAGGGGATGGTTCTCCCTTCCTCCTATTCTTACGGGGTAATCCGTCTCCGTAAGTATATTTTCAACAGGTATAACATCTATTAACGCTCTGTAGGAACTATATTTGAGAGCCGCAGGACCAAAGGAGAATAGATATCCCCTATTAACGCCTTCCAATGCGGTTTCTACATCTCCAGAGTACCAATGCATCAGCACGTTAACATCGTAGTGAGAGAGTATCTCCATAACCCTTTTGTAACTCCTCCCAGAATGTACAACTACAGGTTTCTCATACTCTTTTGCAAGTTCTAACATCCTCCTAAAGGTTTGTTCTTGTATACGAAGTGGTATAGAATATTTTTCGTCCAATCCGATCTCCCCCACAGCTACAGCATTCTCCAAGGAAAGGGAGAAGTGTGTGTCTGCACGAGATGGGTGCACACCAACAGCTGCATATACTCCCTCTAACGATGACAGCTCCAAACACCTACGCGATGTTTCCTCGTCCTCTCCAGCCGTTATCAAAATGGTAACTCCTCCTTTTCTTGCCTCTGAGACTATCTTCTCAGGAGAAGGAGCTTCATAAAGATGAAGATGGGCATCCACCAGCATGAAAAACCCTTTCTATAGAAATATTTATTGATGATGAGGGTGACCGGGGTGAGGTATACGATGATCGGACTCGAAAGGGCTGAACCTTTATAACCATTAACACTGTTAATTCTAACATGCTGAGGGTAGAGGATCTACATGCATGGATAGAGGGGAAGGAGATCGTAAAAGGTGTGGACTTGGAAGTAAACAAGAGAGAGATTGTAGTGGTAACAGGGCCCAACGGCAGTGGGAAGAGTACTCTTGCAAGGACTATTATGGGAGATCCAAAGGTAGAAGTTAAGGAGGGTAGCATAATATTCAAAGGAGAGGACATTACGGATCTACCCCCAGAAGAGAGGTTTGAAAGAGGCATTTTTCTCACATTTCAGGTTCCTCCTGAGTTTGAGGGAGTAAAAATAGGAGAGTTTCTCATGAAGGTAAAGGGAAGGGAGGATTTGGAAACGCTGAAGGAGCTCAAGGAGATCTTTAGAAGGGTAGGACTGAAAGAGGAGTTCCTTTTTAGGGAGCTTCATAGAGGACTTTCCGGAGGCGAGAGAAAGAGATTAGAACTGGCACAGGCACTCTTTCTGGGAAAGGATATGATTATACTGGACGAAATAGACAGCGGTGTAGATATAGAGAGTGTAGAGATGATGATCTCCATTCTAAAGGATCTTAAGAAAAGGGCAGGAATATTATACATAACACACAACCCCCTCACCCTCAAACTGTTGGAAGATGAGCGTATCATACGCATGAAGGAGGGGAGAGTAGTTGAGAACGGTAGGTAAGGTAGAACGTTCCCTCGTGGAGGAGATTAGCAGAAAGAAGGGAGAGCCTGAGTGGATGAGACAGCTTAGACTCCAGTCTCTAGAGCTCTTCGAAAAGATGAGGGACCCCGTATGGATAAAGGGAATAGACGAGGTGGATCTGGATAAGTTAGTACTGTACGAGGATGTTGAGGTGAGAGCAGATAAATGGGAAGAGTTACCGGACGAGATTAGAAGATTCTATGAGGAACTAAACCTCCCAGAGATGGAGAAGAAGTTTTTGGCGGGGCTTTCCACATCCTTTGACAGCGAGATTGTATATTCAAGGGCCAAGGAGATGTTAGAAGAAAGGGGAGTAATTATGCTACCCATGGAGGAGGCTGTAAGAAGATATCCTGAGATGGTGAGAAAATACTTTGGAAGGGTATTTCCACCTGCCACCCACAAGTATGCAGCCCTGCATTATGCTCTCTGGAGTGGAGGGGTATTTGTGTACGTACCCAAGAACGTAAAGATAGAATTTCCTGTAGAAGCCTTCTTCCTTATCTCCTCTGAAATGTTTGCACAGTTTGAGCACAGCCTCATTGTAGTAGATGAGGGAGCTTCCATCCACTTTATTGAAGGTTGTTCATCTCCTCAGTTTAGGAAGTTCTCCTTCCACGATGGTGTAGTAGAAGCTTACGTACATAAAAATGCCCATCTGAAGTTTACCACCGTGCAGAACTGGAGCAGGGACATAATAAACTTTAACAACAAGAGGGCCATAGTGGAGGAAAACGGATCTGTTGAGTGGGTTGAGGGTGCCTTCGGCTCAAAGGCCTCCTTTGTATACCCATCTGTAACCCTTCAGAAAAACGCAAGAGCTAGAGTAACAAACTTTTCCATCTCTCACCAAGGAGAGTGGAAGGAGAGCGGCTCAAAGGTGTTCCATCTAGGAGAAGGATCGAGAAGCACTGTTATATCAAAGACTATATCCACAGGGGACGGAGTATCTGTTTACAGGGGGCTTCTAAGGATAAACAAGGGTGCAAAGCATGCATTTTCCGCCATCTCATGTGACTCCCTCCTCATGGATGAGGAGAGTAAGACGTTCACCTACCCCCACAATCAAATAGAGGAGGAGACCGCAAGGGTATCCTATGAGGCTACCACATCCTTTCTCACAGAGGAGCAAATGTTCTACATGAACTCGAGAGGTTTAGATGAGGATGCAGCGAAGGCCATGATAGCTCTTGGGTTCCTTTCCGATGTGGTGGCAGAGCTTCCTCCTGAGTATTCGGCTGTATTTAGGAAGGTATTAGAATACGACTTTAGGGGGAGTGTAGGATGAAGGAGTATCTTCCCTATGGAGATAGTCCCACTATCAGATCCTATACAAGGTGGGAGGTATTTGAGGAAGCTGCTAAGAGGGAAGGAAGTGCAAAGGTTTCAGGGGTGGAGGAGAGCAGGGAAGATCTTCTCCCGCCACACCTCTGGTTTGACAACCTCCACAACCAGAAGGTAAGTACATTTAGAATCACAGACAACAAAGTAAGCATTGAAGGAAAGGATGGTATGTCATTTCTTCATCTTAAAGGAAGAGTTGAAGGAACTCTTCTAATAGAGGAAAAAGGAAATGTAAGCGTTACCGGGGAGTTGAAGGGAAGAGGAACAGTATTACACGTTGTCGAGGGTGGTCCACACTACTCGAGATGGAATATCGAGGGTGATATAAACATCCGGACTCTCGTAAAAGGGGAAGATATATACCTCAGGTATGAAACAAGGGGGAACATAGACGCAAGAGGAGTTTCTCTGGAAGGAAGGAGCGATATCAACCACGAACTTCATGTGGAGAACGGTGAGGTATTCACCTCTCACCTACTCATAGGAAGGGAAGGAGACTTTCTAGTGTACAGGCCAGTAGCAAAGGTATACAGGGGTGGCAAATCTCACCTAGAGGCTCTACTACTAAAGAGGGGAGGATTTGTGGTGGGTGTTCCCTCTGTTGAGGTATACACTTCAGATGTGAGGGCTGCTTCCCATTCCGTAAAGGATCTTGTCCTATCTGAGGAGCAGTTATTCTATTTAAGGAGCAGGGGATTTTCCCCGGAGGAGGCAGAGCGGTATCTAATGGATTCCTTGCTTCAGTTTCTGCTGGGGGATCTGAAGGATAGGGTTCATCTGAGTGCCCGCTCTATATCTGAGTAGAGGAGTACCATAGATATAGAGACAGGTATCGCAAACATGATAACAGATTGAATAAAAACAATATCTTCCGCTGAAACCATATAATAGGCAATCAATACAAGGAAAAGGGTGAGCATTCTCCCCATCGTTATGTAGAAGGAGCGCGAAAGGGCAATTATTTTCACCGTTTTTCTAGCCAGCGTGTATAGGGTGGCTGATACGGCTACTTGAAAGGTGTTCATCACCCACCGTATAATCTCACCCAGGGAAACCCAGAGGGGATGGAGAGTAAAGCTCACAATAAGAGCGTATATTGTGCTTCCAAGGTACATAAGTTTTCCCATCCAAAAAGGTAGCTTCCTATCAAAATAATACCCTAGCAGGTGAGAAAAGAAGGCAACAAACAACCCTATGACCGTTTTTACTGCTCCAAACGCTAGTACACTACCTTGTAGCACAAGATAGAGGAGGAGAAAGCCCGGTGTTGTGAGTCCACTTAATATCCCCTCGACAAAGAAAAGACGACGAAAAGGTGCATTAATTACTTCTTCAAATGTTATAGGTACCTTGTATGTTTTCTTGAAACCTCTCACAAGGAATAGAGAAAGTATCAGCGTAAAGACAAATACAATCCCGTAAAAGGTATGAAACCCCAGGTAGTATATGAAGGCCGAAGCCGCTATAGGGGATAATATGGATATAAAGTTCTCTATAAATGTGAGGTCAGCCACCTCGCTTCCAAATTGCCTCTCCCTTCCAAACACACTAAAGGAAAGGTGATAAGCATCCCAATATAAGCTAAAGGAAAAGGCTTCAAGAATGGAAAAAAGCAGTATTGAGTACTCGTTTATGCCAAAAAGAAACACCAGCAAGTACATAAGTCCGCTCATGAGGATTGCCAGGAACATGGCAGTTTCTATTCCCCATTCTCTTAGTATTATAACATTCAAAGGTCTTGAAATAAGCCGAAATAATCCATAGGAAAGGAAGAGATAGAAAAGGGTGTATCCTAACCCAAGAGTTGTGTAGATATAGAGGGGAAGAAAAAGGGCACCTACAGAGAGAAAGGCTGCCCTTATAATGGACAGCTCGTAGAAGTGTTTTATCTCCTCTGGAAGTTCATAAAAATGGGTGAGGGGAATGTGGTGAAACAGTCTGTAAGGCATTTACCTCACCCACACAACTACATTATTTCCTCCAGCAGAAAGCTCTATGGTTTTGTCCCCCTTCCTGAGTATAATGCCTCTTGTTGTTAACACATTGGGCTCGATCCACCCCTCCTCCTTTAACCACTCCCTTAGTTGGGTGAAGTATTCCCCGTTAAACTCTCCAAACACCCTATAGATAAGCTTATTTCCCTCTACACTCTCCAACACCACCACGGAGAACATCCGCCCAAGTGCATTTCTTACATCCTCATCAACGGGAGATAGGTGAGGCGGAAGCTGTGGAGATGGATAAAGTATAACCCTCATGATATAAAGATTTTCATCCCGTGGGGTTAGATATATCTGAAAACGATAATCACCTAGCATTCTCAGCACTATTGTGTTATCCTCCTCCCATCCATAGAAGTAGAGGTTGCATAGATCAGATGCTTCTTGAATGTAGAGCAAAAGGCTGTTTAGATCCCCTCTGTAAATGTAGTTCCACTCGTTATCCCGATAGGACGCTAGGGCGGTGTTTGGGATATCATAGAGACAGGGCGGAGAAGGGTAACCCATAGAAGCGGATGGTTGGTAGGTTGTATAACTGTAAAGTAGTAAAATAACGGCTAGCAACGCTACAGCTGCCACTATAGAGCGTCGGGGAAGTTCCATGAAAAAATGTTAGAGGGGAGGTTTATAAGCCTATGGGGCCGCGGGGATTTGAACCCCGGACCTTCGGGTCTCCCCCTATTTAGACCCGAAGCTCTTCATCGGCTGTCCTCCGCGCTCCAGACAAACGTCTGGAGCCCGACGCGCTGCCAACTGCGCCACGGCCCCCTCACCCATACTATTTAAGGAAAGCTTTAAGATATCCTATCATATCTTCCATGGCTATCTCTTTCTCTTCTCCACTATCCATATGTCGTATTCTTACCTTTTCTTCCTGCTCTTCCTTAGGACCTGCTATTATTACAAGAGGTATACCAAGGTTATGGGCATACTCGAGCTGTTTTCTAAGATTTCTAGCCATAACATCACTCTCAGATGGGATACCCACCTCCCTAAGTAGGGAAAGAATCCTCAAGGTATATCTTTTACCTGCGATGGATGCAACAAATACCTGTGTTACCCTCCTTCTTCTAGGCGGTGAGAGAATATCGAACAACCTATCCACTCCTATGGAGTACCCTGTTGCAGGCACATCTCTCCCCGATAACAACCTTATGAGCTCGTCATACCTGCCTCCCGATCCTATGGATCCTAGAGAGGGATTATCATTAATGTATGTCTCGAATACAACACCTGTATAATAGTCTAATCCCCTTACCATTTTTGGGTCAAACGAGGAGGGAATCTTCATATCATCCATATACTCTTTAAAGGCTAAGAGTTCCTCTTTTGCCATTTTCAATGTTTCGTTGCTTTCTGGAAGCTCTTCCACAGATGTCTCCAGCTCCAAGAAGCTATCAAGGTACTGTTCCAGGCCTTTTTTCCTCAGTTCCTCTCTTACCCCATCCTCCCCTATCTTCATCCACTTATCCACACTTCTTACGAACTCTGAAAGCCTTTCTCCTTGCAAACCCACACTCTCTCCCCATCCATCAATAAGTCTTCTGCTGTTGAAGAAAAGGGTAAATGAAGGCGTTCCTACCCTTTTCAGAGCTGTCACGCCTGCCCACACAGTTTCCGCGTCTGACAGTATATCCTTAGAACCTACTATATCTATATCTGCCTGCACAAACTCTCTATATCTACCACTTTGAGGTCTATCATATCTCCAAACCTTTCCTATGGCATACCTTCTAAATGGCAGAGGTATTTGGGGGTTTTGAGCAATTACCCTTGCAAGGGGAACTGTGTGATCGAATCTAAGGCCGATCTCCCTCCCGCTTTTATCCTTGAAAATGTATATCTCATCCCTTATGCTCTCAGACTTCAGTAGAAGCACCTCTGCCCGTTCGAGAGCAGGTGTTTCAAGGGGTGAAAAACCAAATTCTTCATAGGTTTCCCTTATAATATCTATCATACGCTGACGAGCTATTTGATCCTCCGGGAGGAAATCCCTCGTACCCCTAACGGTGAAGGTACTCACCCATTTTTATAACCTCCTCTTCCTAATGTGCTCCGTGGACTTTAAAAGATATGAGGAGGCAGGTAATATACTTGCAAAGGTACTGAAAGGAGTTAGAATAAAGGAAGGTATGCCCCTCCTATCTCTTGCAGAGGAGATAGAGGAAATGGTTAGGAGATTGGGTGGAGAGCCTGCATTCCCTTGTAACCTCTCAAAGGATAGAGAGGCTGCTCATAACACACCAGCTCCGAATGACAGAAGTGTTGCGGAGGGTGTGATAAAGGTTGATATGGGTGTACACGTGGATGGGTATATCGTGGATGCTGCACTCACGGTAGATCTAACAGGAGAGCACGGAAAGCTCGTAGAGGCTGCCTATGAATCCCTTTCAAACGCACTTTCAGTTATGAGAGATGGAGTAGATGTAAAAAAGATTGGAGAGGTAGTAGATGAAACTGCAAGGAGGTATGGCTTTAGGCCTATTGAGAACCTTGGAGGGCATAGTATAGATAGATATAGGCTGCACGGAGGGCTTTATATACCAAACATTCCAAAGGGAGGAGGAGTATTAAGGGAGGGAATGGTCGTTGCAGTGGAACCTTTCATTTCTGAAGGAGAAGGAAGGGTGGTAGAGGGTAACAGGGCAGAGATCTTCCAGATCGTAAGGAATACATCCAGAAACCCCAGAGTGAGGAATATCTTGGAGAGTATGAGGAGAGCCTTTGATGGATTACCCTTTGCAAGAAGATGGGTGGAGCAAGTTGGGATCCCGTCCCAGTGGATAAGGTTTATGGTAATAGAGGGTAGTTTGAAGGACTACCCTGTGCTTCTAGACAGAAAGGGGGTTGTTGCACAGGCAGAGGCAACAGTAATTATTGAGAAGGATGGTGTGAGGGTTCTGGTGGGCCCAGATATCTAAAGGATGCGTAGAATAGGAGGAGAAGCAATAGAAATGTGCCAGCTCTAAAAAGTATATCATGGAGGAAAGGATCTCCTGTCATTAGCACGACAAATATCCTGAAACCATTGTAGAGCTGTATAAGGGTAACTCCAAGGAGAAGAGGTAGTAGCTTGTTCTTCCTTGAGGGATATGACACAATGAATGCGATAAAAAGAAATGTTTCGTCAAGAGCCGTGCACTCCCACACGGAGTAGAAC
>WANZ01000031.1 GCA_015521515.1 Candidatus Iainarchaeum sp. | reverse complement strand
AGACTATCTTATCTGAAAGACCCTCTGGTAATAAAAGTACTTAACAGGCTAAGCGATGCATTATTTGCTATGGCTATTTATTCTGCGGAAGAGTTGGAAACAGTGTAGATATCCAGCACCACCTTCCACACTCGAGGTGCGTAATCCGCCACTCTTCTCCATTCTATCCTCTTTATGGCGAACCCCCATTCCTCAGCCTTTCTCTCTATTAGAGGAAGTTTTTCAAGAGGATTGGAGGAGGGAGCAAAGGTATAATAGTGTATAATTCCTCCTTCCCTCCTCAGGGCCATGAAGGCTTCATCGAGGAAGTGATGACTGTCTTTAGGTAGAGGCATCACCACTCTGTGAGCAAATCCAGGAAACATACGGGGCACAACATCCTTCACATCCCCTCTGATAGGAATAATCTTTCTTTCCATTCTGTTCATCTCCACATTCTCTACCATATATTTCCACGCTACTGGATTTAGCTCTATGGCATAAACCCACCTTGCCGGGCTGTGTTTGGCAAACACCAAAGGATATGGGCCCACGCCTGCGAAGAAAACACCTACGATTTCATCTTTTCCTATCATCCTTGCTATACGTATCCTTTCGTAGGAATGTCTCACAGAAAAGTAAACCTTTGATGGATCCAGCTTCATTCTTACTCCATGTTCCCTGTAAATAGTCTCAAGGTTCTCATCTCCCCATACCACCTTTAGCTCCGGCACTCGGTAAGTTCCTCCAAAAGGGCCTACTTCCACCGCTACAGAACGCACATGGGGATGGATTCGATGTAATACCTCCCCTATCTTTTCTGCCTTATCCATGAGAGAAGGAGGCAAGCGAATAATAATGACATCTCCCACAATATCAAAAGACGTTACCACCTCTTTCATCTCATCCTCTGTAAGAAAGGATCGTAGCTCCTCTTTTAGATTGGTAGCCCTTCTTCTTGCAGGAAGTTCTACATCCACTACCTCATAACCCTCTGGCGGAGTTTTTACAGGGATGTATACCCATCCATTCTTCTGAAGGATACGAAACTCCTTGTTTATAAGGGGGGAAAGGCTCCTTATGGCATCTTCTGCATTCTTCTTAGGAATCTTCACGGCAAGCACCATGTATTTTTAACGATTGTAAACGTTAATTAACACATGCTATACATTGTAGGGCTAGGGCTCATTCCAAAACATCTCACAAAAGAAGCGGTAGAGACCCTAAACAATGCAGACAGGGTGTATCTAGATACATACACTGTTCCTCGTTCCAGCTTCTGGGCTGATGTGCTGAGAGGGATGGTAAAGGAGCTCGTGATTGCGGAAAGACATATACTGGAGGACAACGCTTCTAACATCATAGTAGAAGCTAAGGAGAAGGAGATTGTGGTTGCCGTGCCTGGAGATCCCTTTGTAGCTACCACGCATATATCTCTCTATCTTGAGTCTTTGAGGAGGGGTGTGGAGGTAAGGTACATTCCAGGCATCTCGATACTAACAGTTGCGCCCTCCCTTTCTGGGCTGCAGCATTACAGATTCGGAAGGGTAGTTACTCTCCCTCTCAGATGGAGAGAATCCCCATCCATATATGAGAAGATCCTAAGAAACAAGGAGCAGAACCTTCATACTCTTATTCTTGTAGAGGAGGGCCTCAATATGGAGGAGGCATTGGAAGCCCTTCTTGAGATGGAGAGACGGTATAGAAAAGGTGTGGTAACCCTTTCGGATCTTTTGGTGGGTGTTGCACGAGCAGGGTTTGAGGATTGTAAGCGTGTGGTGGGAACGGTGGAAGAACTCCTGGAGGTAGAGTGGGGAGAACCCCCCTACACTATTATTCTCCCCGTTCCTGACAGAATTGAGGAGGAGATCTTGTATGAGCTCTACAGAAATAGAGAGTGTGTATGAGCGGTATAGAAAACTTACAAGGGAGGCAATAAACAGGATAGAAATAGTTATTCCGGAGGATACCTGGCTCTATAATGTGGCTAGGCACCTTTTAGATATGGCAGAGAGGTATCTAGTAGATTCTGAATACTTTTTTGAGAAGGGAGATGCTATAAGAGCATTAATAGCTGTTGTATACGCCCATGCGTGGTTAGATGTAGGTGTGAGGATGGGTATATTAAAGGGGAATGACCCAAAACTATTCATGGTGGAACCATGATGAGCGGCCTCTTCAGGAAGGAGGTAGAGCCTTATGTAAGGAAAATTGCGGTATACTTCTCGGGCCTTTCCCCTAACACTATTACCTTTATATCTCTTGTAATTGCGATAGTAGCCGCATATTTCTTCTCGAAACAGGATTGGTTTGTAGGTGGTATGTTTGCGTTGCTTGCGGCGTTCCTTGACGCTATAGACGGTGCGGTTGCAAGAATAAGAAGAAAGGAAACAAAAAAAGGAGCGTACCTTGATGCTGTAATGGACAGGTATGTAGAAGGGGTCCTGCTCTTTGGTATAGGAATGGGAACAGGACTGTGGCATCTTGTGTTTTTGGCCATGTGGGGAGCCATACTTATCCCCTATACAAAGGCAAGAGCCTCTATGGAGAAGAAGATAGATAATATAAACTGGCCAGACCTCATGGAAAGAGCGGAAAGGCTCGTGTTTATATCCATTATATTTCCTATTGCCGCCTTCTTTGGATACGCAGAGCTCGCCCTTGTGGTTATGGTAATTCTATTCCATTTAACAGCCATACAACGTATAAGAAGGGCTTTGAAGATGCTGGGGTGAGCTAATGGGCATATACGACACCTCCCTTCCGCTAAAGCCTATCATAATAGGCATCCTTCTTATTATATCCATTATTCTATCTCTGCCACCCTCCTATTATCTTCAAACACACCTTTCAAAATCTCCTCTATCCCCCGGAGAGGAAGGCATACTATGGATAAGGGTAAAGAACAACGGACCTACCCCTCTTAGTGGAGTTTCTATCTCCCTTGACAGCGATCTATACCTGGATAAGAATATGGTATTCCTGCCAGATATTGCACCATACGGAGAGATATCGGTAGATGTGAAGGTTAGGGGAGAGGAGCCTCCTGGAGATCACCTAGTAAGGGTGTTCTTCTCTACTCCAGGAAGAACAGAGGTTGTGTATGTGGGGGTGAGGGTAGGTTGAGCGTCCCCTTTACGGAGATAATAAACACATGGGGGTATGCAGGCCTATTTCTTGCAGTGCTCATTACAAGCCTCTCTATGTTTGTGGGTATACCTACCTTTACCTATGTAGCCATAGGAACGGCTCTTGGTATGGATCCTATACTGGCCTCTCTTGTGGCAGCGGTGGCTGGTGCCCTGGGGGAGAGCCCCGCCTACATTATAGGGTTGGGTTCTAAGAAGGTAATAGAGAGAAAGTACGGAGAAGTGCTGACCTACTGGGAAGAACTGTTTAAAAATTGGGGATTCTTTGCAGTAGTAATGGTAGCAGCCATACCGGTGGCTCCCGATGAGGTAGCGGGCCTGCTATCTGGGCTCTCAAGATATAGTTATTTGAAGTTTCTACTTGCAACAGCTATAGGTAAGTTCATAAAGTACATTATAGCTGCCTACGGAGGTGTGTACGGCGTTTCGTTATTTGAAAGCATCCTTTCCTCTATTTCCTGAAAAAGTGAGTGATGTATTTGGTAGGATCCGTAGTTGTTATAGCGTCCCTTGGTAGAAATCTTTTGTAATTTTCCCAAGTATACCTTTCATCCATGAGAATGATGACTCCTCTATCATCCTCGCTCCTTATGAGCCTTCCCATAGACTGTAATACCTTTACCATGGCAGGGTAAATATATCCGTATGTCCAACCTCTTCCCATCTTCTTTTCGTAATACTCTATAAGAGCAGCCGTTTCTACGTTCATCTCGGATAGGGGTACTCCCACAAGAATAACACCCACAAGTTCCTTTCCGGGATAGTCAACTCCTTCAGAGAGGGATCCTCCTGCCACCCCAAGCAGTAAGGCCCCCCTATCCTTCATGCTTTTGAAGGAGGCAAGCAGTTCTTCGAGCTGAGAAGGTTTCATGCCCTCCTCCTGTACGAAAATAGGTTTATTAGTATGGATAAAGGGTAAAACAGACTTTAGAACGTCATAGGATGGAAAGAACGTCGCCACATTTCCCGGGATAGCATCAACTACCTCCGTAATCATCTCACCGTACCTTCTAAACTCCTCCTCCTTTCTCTTGCTATATCTAGTTGTAAGGGTTGGAACCACAAGTACAAGCCTGTTCTCCCGGGGGAAGGGACTAGGATACTCTCTTATGACAGTTCTTTCTTCTTCCAATCCCAACAGATCTCTGTACATCTCGGGAGGAGTCAGCGTGCCACTCATGAGGATGGAGGCATGCACCTCCTCAAAGATGAGTTTAGCCTCCACAGCAGGATCTAAATTACGCTTTATGAGCTTTCCATCCTCTGTCATGTACCTTACGTATCCCTCCTCTCCCTCAAACCACCCTTTCAAAAACCTGCCCACTGTCAACATGGCTGACCTTGATCTGTTTGTAATATCAAGGAATTCCTTCCCCCTTTCTATTAGACTTTCCCAGAGATCTTCGTCTTGAAAATCACCTAATATATCTGAAGGCAGTAGTTTCTCCCTTTCTACATCTTCCATCGTGTTTCTTAGACTATGTAAGGTTTCTTCCAGCTCTTTATCTACTCGAGAGGCTTCCTTTATAGCTCTTTCAACTGTTCTTATACTGAGTGAGGCAGAGAGAACACTTCTTATTCTGTCTGGAAGATTATGTGCCTCGTCTATTATGAGAATAACGTCTTTCATCTCCCTTCCTATCTTTTTTAGGAAGATATCCCTTACCCTTGGAGAAAAGAGATGATAGTAATCGGCAATAATGATGGGAGATCGTTTGAGCCTGTTAAAGGCAACTTCATGAGGACATAGCTCTTCCGTTCTTCCAAACTTGAGAGAGGCATTCCTATCAAGGATGGCAGCCTCCGGATACCGAGGATTGAGTATAAAGTTTTTGTAGAAGGGACACTCTTCCCTTTCTTTAAGTTTTTTGCACACCTCGTAGAAATCCTCACCCTCTACCCTTGAGGCTAGGGGATGAATGCACAGGTATCTCTTTCCGATCACTTCGGTGGTGTGGGGGAGTACTCCGTACTTTTTATAAATACCTTTTAGCACCTTCAACGCCATATCGTGCTGAGAAATTTTAGGAGAGAGGAAAAGGAGTACCTTCTTATGCTCTATAATGTATGGAATAGTAGCAGCAAAAGCAGCATCTGTTTTTCCTATGCCGGTGGGTGCGTTTGCAAGCAAATGCTTTCCCTCGGATATGGTCTGGAGAATATCCCCAATAAGTTTGTCCTGATAGGGCCTAGGGGATGAAAATCTTAGGAACACCTCCACAACTTCATTTGATGGCGCCAATCTTTAAACTGTACCACACTCATACACTTTTAATGAAAAGGGTAAAGCTGGGAGGCAAGGAATATCTGGAGATACCTGACGATATAAGGGGAAAACGGTACCTTATCATCCGGCTAGAGGACGGTCTGTACCTTGTAGGGTTGGAGGAAAAGGTTAGCAACCTTCTAAAGCGCCAGATAAGCTATCTATCTTCCAAGAGAAGGAAGGGTGAGTACAAACCTATAAAGAGCTACTGGATATTAGAAAGCGAGCAGGAAGCTGTGGAGTTTTCAAGGAGACACGGAGATGAGATTCAAAGGGGAGAAATAGTGGGCGTGAGGGCATTTGATGGAAAGTTTTATGCTGTAAAAAGGGAGACTTATACCTATATCCTTAGAAAGATCATAGACAGTCTGAAACGATCCCCCAAAACACTAGAAGAACTATCGGGAGCTATAAATGAGCCCAGGGATCTTGTAAAGGCTGTGCTGGAGATTGCAAGGGAAGAAGGTGTAATACTGGAGAGGGGGGATGGTACCTATGCCTACGCGGGGTAAGGTATTAGACAATAGGGTGTTGGTAGAGGAGGGATATGAACATTTAAAAGAGAAGGGCTTTGGGGAGGAAAGGGAGGAAGGACTTGTATTATCCCTCTATGAAGCCTTTTATCTTCTACAAAAGGGAAAACTGGTGCTTGATATGGGTGAGGAAGCATTTTTACGCCATGCTTCTTCTGTAGAGGAACAATTTCTTGCAAGATATGCTGTATTCAAGGATATAAGGGACAGAGGATATGTTGTGAGGACAGGTTTTAAGTTTGGGACACATTTTAGGGTGTATCCTAGGGGGAAGAAACCAGGGGAGGCTCATACTCAGTATGTGGTCTATGTATTGAGTGAGGAGCAGCGGTTTGAACCGGCAGACATTGCACGTCTTGTGAGGGTAGCTACTGGTATAAGAACAAAGCTACTGTTTGCCATGGTGGACAGCGAGAACGATGTGGTATATTATAAAATAGAAAGGGTAGGGCTTTAGTCCTTCTTTGTAAGCTCCTCGAACTCCATGGCTGCCTCCTCTGCTTGCTTGCCCTTTCTGATTAGGTAGGCAATTGCAAGTATTACTATTGCTGCCAATATCAGTAGTACTACGTTTGAAGCAGCTGGGGAAGCCGTTACATACCCTGTAAGAGCTGATTTGGAAAGATTTATGGTTCTCTGAGCTATTACTGTTCCATCTGGCGCTACTAACCTTACAATGGCAGGTCCGTCTTCTGCGTTGGCTTCTGGTGTGAAGGACACATTGACCGAGACGGTTTCGTAGGGTGCTATGTCAAGCAGGGAAGGCTCTGCTACGTACTTCCATCCCTTGGGGGCCTTTACCTCAACTTTAACGTTTTCTTGTCTCTTTGCACCATTCTCTATGTTTATGGTTACTGTGTATGCCGTTGGGTTTACGTTTTCTTCTGTTTTTACAACCTTTCTATCAGGAATCTCAACGATTACATAGGTACAATCCAGGTCAGAGCCATACTTGTCTGTTACACAGACTCTTGGTGTAAACACCCCCGTTCTCTTGAGATTATCGAACCTCAGCAACAAAGGCACCTGTACACTTTCCCCTCCTCCCACCTTTACATCATCTGAGAGGAGAGCAGTACCTTTAGGTAGGTTATCTGCCCTGAATCGTACTACAACGTCGAAGTCAGAGTTGTTATTCACCCTTACATATAGCCTTTCTACCAGGTTATTCACCACAAGGGATTCAGGTGCCTCTAGGGTAATATCAGCCTTTCTAATGCTTGGTAACTTTACTACCACATTTTTCTCCACGTTGCCAATCTTTGCAAAGAACTTTATGTACTCTGGCAGTGTTGGAGTGATCGGGATCTCTGCCACCACTTCTTTCTCCCCATAGGGACCCACAGTAACGGGGTTCTCCCTAAACTGGACATTTCCGTAGTCTGAAAAGAGTTCTGCATATACGACGAGGGAGCTCTCGTTTCTCACAAACAGGGTAACCTCTACTTTATCATTCGTGAGAGATACTCCCTTCTGCCCAAAAATAACATCCGATACTGGTTGAGTTGTGTAACCGCTGAATACCCTAAAACAATACTGCCTGCTATCTACCAGCTGATTGTTTGCAGTGTTGTATACATCGATGGTAAGTGTGTAGTACGCATCAAACACCGTTCCGGGTGCTCTCACCTCAATAAGCCTGTTCTCTGTTACATTGGCTTGTAAATCAAGAAGCATCTCCTTGGGGTAGACATAGAGTCCATTACTTGACAATACTACGCTATAGGTACCGTCGGCATCCACTTTAAGGGATAGTGTGAATATCTGAGTTTCTCCCGGGGATAATACGTTACATGTGTCCGATGCCTCCACTAAGAATAATGCACTGGCAAATGGAATGAGTAATAACATCCATATCCATCTCATGTTACCACCCCACAGTTGTTTCATGTCATGTATTATGGACGCGTAAGTATTAAATATGCAGTACCCTTAGTTTAGTGGTGGTGGTTATGGAGTACTTTGAAGAGACGGTATCCCTCCTCCGCAGCTTGGGACTCAACCAGTATGAGGCAAGAACCTATGCATCTCTTCTACTCTACGGGGATTTGACAGCGGGTGAGCTTTCTAACAGGGCTGGTCTGCCCAGACCAAGGGTATATGATATAGTAAACAACCTCGTTAAAAAGGGATTCGTGCTGGTACAGCCCGGCAGGCCTGTAAGGTACAGGGCGGTCCCACCCAAAGACGCAATTGCCAACTATATAAAGCTAAAGAGGGAAGAGTTTGAGAAGGAAGTGGATAAGATAAGAAAGATTGGGGAAGAGTTGGAGGAGAAAGGACAGAAAAAACGAATAGATAAGGAATCTCACGGATTCTGGGTATTAAACACAGATAACCTGTTAAGAATGCACCTTCAGTCCCTTTTAAGGTCTAGTATGAGCGAGGTTGTGATGGCAATGCCTGCAGATTTCCTTCTAGAGTATTATAATGTGCTCATACCCTATATAGAAGAAATATCTAACAGGGGGGTTAGGGTGAAGCTTATTGTTCCAAAGGGAGTTTCTGGCACGGTAATGGTACCGGAGGATGTGGATGTAATAGAGACAGATAGCGATGTCCCCCCTGTTATTCTAGTGGATTCCAAGAAGGCATTTGTGGGCATGGGAAGCGATGGAAAGGGTGTTCTCATAGAACATCCAGAGTTTTCCAAGTCATTTAAACGTATGCTAGATTCCATTATATGATGCATACATTTGTGGATCTATTCGCAGGGGGAGGAGGATTTACAAGGGGTTTAGTAGCTGCAGGGCTGAAACCATTGGTGTTATTGGAGAAAGGACATTGGGAAGCGGAAACACTTAGAAAAAACTTCCCTTCAGCTGTTGTTATGGAGAGAGATATCAGAGATGTCCATAGTGAAGATATTCTTAGGTATGGAAAACCTTCTATTGTGGTGGGAGGGCCTCCGTGTGAGGCATATACTGCTGCAAATGCATCCCGTATGAAAGAACCCCATATGAGACTTTATGAGGATCCTAGGGGTAGGCTAACCCTTCATTTCATTAGAATGGTAGGAGATATGCAACCAGAGGTTTTTATCATGGAGAATGTTCCATCCATTCTTGCTGTAAAGGAGTTCCTAAGGTACGAGTTTGGAAGAGTAGGATATGAAGTACACTTCAACGTAATTGAGGCATCGGAGCAAGGGGTTCCCTCCCAGAGAAGGAGGGTGTTCATATCAAACATTCGTCTTCGTCTCCCAAGGGAGAGACCACCCACCGTATTGGAAGCCATTGGGGATATAATGGAGCTTGATGAGAGCACTCCCAACCACAAACCATCCTCTCTTACAAAGAAGTTGGAGGAGAAGGCATGGAAGTTGAGGTGGAATAGCAGCCTTACTAAATTTAAGGGGGCAGGCGGTATATACAAAAGCCACATAAAGCTGCATCCGTTCAGGATTGCGCCCACCATTATGGGCAGCTCAAGGTTTATCCATCCCCTTGAGGGGCGACTCCTCACACCCAGAGAACATGCCAGGCTTATGTCATTTCCAGACTACCATGTCTTCTACGGACCGTTGGAATCCCAGTACAATATGGCAGGTGAGGCTGTGCCTCCTCGCCTTTCCTACCTTATGGGAAGGAACCTAATTAAGGTTTTGCCAGCAGAATAGTAAACATGATAGTTGTGTACCATGATGTTCACTCGGTGGCGAAGCTCACAGAGATTTACAAAGTAGTAAAGGCTTTTGATGTGGATCTCTTTGTAATCTCAAGGGCTCAAGGAGGTGCGGCTCAAAGTGGAATACCAGAGATAAACGTGAGAGCCTTTATGGATGGTATAAAACTGCTTGTGGTTCCGGATCTGAAGGATGCTATTGAGTTACTAAAGCCAGAGAGGGTGATTATCCTTTCTTCCCGGGCAGAAAAGCCTTTGGAAAGATTAGAAAAGGGCGACATGTTGGTTGTTACTGGAACAGAGCCAGATGTTTCTAAGTATGATAGCATTGGAGAGTTAAGGTATGTGGAACCAAAGGAACTGGGAGACATAGGGAGGCTTACTGTGGCCCTTTGTAGGGGGATGATGAGGCCGACATCGAATGAGTGATGATTAGGTACCTGGCTCTCTGACCCTGAGCCTAATCCTTTTCCCCTCTGTGTTGAAGGCAGCTACGTTTTCTAATGAGAAGGGAGGAAATGCAATAAGATGTACATAACCCAGGAACGGGAATACTGTTTTATCTTGTGGGGAGGGGAAGGAAGAGGTAGGATGGGAGTGAAAGGACCCCATTATATGAAGAGGAACGTGGTTTATGTCTATGATGGCATGGGTGTACCCTTCTTTCCATGGAATATAATAGAACTCCTCAAGATACACAATGTTATTCTCCTTTCTACCGCCAAGAAGGGCGAAGAATTCGAAAGGATACTTTCTTCTCGCAGATGCAAGCAACCCTTCTAACAAGTCTTTCCTAATAATGGCTATCAAATCCGTATTTCCCCTTGAGCGGAACAAATACAAATCCCTCCTTTCTTTCTACTTCTACTAATCTACTTCCCTCTCTTTTTAGAGCTACAAGATCCTGAGAGTAGAGGGAGCCTAGGGGTAAAACTAGGATGCCACCCTCCTTTAGTTGATGGTGTATAGGGGGGACTGTAGGTGTGGCTGCGTGGAATATAATCCTATCAAAGGGCGCGTACTCCTTTAGTCCTACACTGCCGTCTCTTACAAAGATATTTATGTCTGTATCTCCCCTGTTGAGGGAAACGTTGTACCCCAATTTTTTAAGGGTGTTAGCAGCCCTCTCTGCAAGGGAATAGATAATCTCTGTAGAATACACAGGATGTTTGGTTATTTCGTATATGAGAGCCGCAGTATAGCCGGAACCTGTACCTATTTCCAGCACCTTTAGCCCCTTCTTTAGCTTTAGCATTTCTAGCATTATCCCTATGGTATAGGGTTGGGAAATGGTTTGTCCATACCCTATCTCAAGGGCCGTGTCTTCATATGCCATATCCTGGAGGTGTGGAGGCACAAAGGCTTCCCTTGGAACCTTTAGAAACGCTTTGAGGACATTTTCATCCTTTATACCTCTTTTCCTCAGGGATTCAACGAGAGAATGCCTATTCATTACGCTCCCTCGCTATTTCTTCTATCTCTGAAAAATTCTCCGCTTCCATAATTTCTTTCTCCTCAATGTAAGGTAGCTCCTTTTTCTTCCCTATTATCAAATAATAGCTGAATAGCTTTCCTCGCATGCGGTTTATCTGCTCAATTTTTCTTCTAGAAACTTCTTTTTCTCTCAGAAAGGATATGAACACATTCCCTCTTGCCATGGCACTCCAAGGAAGCCTTTCGAACTGCCTTACTTCGGAGCCCAACCTCTTTAGCTGGGAGAAAGGCATAGTCAGTTTGTCTTTGAATTCCCTGAAGGAGAGGGGAGCGGGGTGTCTTGGGATGCTCCCTAAAACACTTTCCAACCGCTGTGCTGTTTCTTCCGTTGTAGGATAACCCCTTTCGTACCTGTAAATGGTTTCCTTTGAGGTACCCACTCTTTTTGCAAGCTCCTGTAGAGACAGACCCAAACGCTCTCGCCTCTTCCTTAACTCCTCCGGATCGAGGAAAACAACCTCTCTCCCCTTTATGTATGTTATTGTGGGGGATTCTCCTTTCAGCATGTTCCTGAAGGTTTCAAGGTTTATGAATGGAATACCATGTCTATAGTATATAACACCGTTCCTTAACCTGTTAGCTCTACCCCTTTCTCCAATGCCTATAACTTTCCCCTTTAGGAGCTTTGCCAATCGTATAGCATCCTTCGCATGGGAAACCTTAAGGCTATCCATGTTGGACAGAAGAATTATTACAAAAATGCCTTCCCTTCCCTTGGCTATAATGTCTACAGAGGACTTACCTCCTAGCTCAATGCATTCGTATCCTTCCTCCCTGAGTAATCTCACTACTTCCTCCTTCATGTTATACACCTGCCGCAAATGCTATGATTCCCACTAGCATGGCAGCCTTTATGGGATTGTGGTAAGGTCTCATCTCGCTTAGCATCTTGGCTATAAACCAGAGTGTGAAAAGAGAAACCACTCCCATAATAACGATGTATCCTTCCCCTAGAAGGTTTAGCACATATGGAATAGGAACGAGCAAAACCCCCATAGCTATGAGATATGAGCCTATTAGAATGGCATCTTTTCCTATAAGATGATAGAGGGTAGTTTTGTATCCCTTGTCGGCGTCGCCATCCTCCACATCCTTCAATATCTCCCTTCCCCAGTTTACGAGAAACACTATAAATGCAGGTAAGACCGTTCTGGTGATATTGCCCAGAAGCCCTCCGTAAATAATGGATAGAGCTGTAAGAAGGGATACCACTATATTTCCAAGGAACTTCCACCTTTGAAGTTTATATGAATAAAATATTGCCAGAAGCGAAGCTAAAACAGCTATTATTCCGTGATATACAGAGAGAAGAAAGCCCAATACTACACCAGAGAGAAAGTAGAAGGCTATTGCTAATTTTGCATCATCCGGTGATACCTTTCCAGAGGGAAGGGGCTTATGGGGGCGCTTTCTTTTGTCTACTTCTATATCTACGTAATCATTTATAGCCTGTGCTCCCATGGAGATGAGAGCTGCAGAAAGAGCCGCCCATACAGCGATAGAGACAGGGACATCTGCTATATATCCTCCTACCATGGCGGCGAAAAATACCATAAGGGCATTGATGGGTCTTCCAAGGGAGAGGAGATACTTTAACTTCACACTATCATATATGAAAAAGGGGTTTATATTTTCTCTGCCCTTTTCTTCCTTAAACGTTTGGATTTGCACCTTCTGCACCTTTCAGGTGGCTTCCCGCCGCTACCCCTGTTGCGCGCGTTGCATTTCATGCATATGTATACGTTTTCGAACAGCCTTTTTTCTGCCTCCGGGAAACCCATGGTGAAAAGGATGCCTAAAGGTTCTTTAAAAGTTTATTCCTTTTTCAGTGTGTGATGAGCCCGCGCAGGGCTGAGGCAACGATGATGACGATCTTGAGTGCTGATTAAAAATTCTAAGTTTCCTATTCTATGGGCAATGATGAAGCCGTCCCAGACTGACGGTGATGATAAGGGGTAACTGCTGAGCCTATATCAATAGTTTTCCATTTACCATAATAGGTTTAGCGTCAACTTCTATAGTTGGTTCTATAATGATGATTTCTTCATGTACAGTAGCGTCGTTTTCCCCTCCGATGTCTACATTTCTTCCAAAGGCTAAAAACACAGATCCTAAAGATTTTTCATCCTCCAGAGTAATGCCTGTCACCTTTGCATTGGGATTGGTGCCTATACCAAAGGCTCCCACTGTGAGGGCCTTTTCCCCATAGGGATGAAGCACCCCTTTGAGTTTCTCCCCAAGATCTCCCTTAAATTCTGTTATCTTTCCTCCCTTGATGGTTATGGTACCCTCTCCTATCCCTCTAAAAGAATGAAATACAACCCTTCCTTCTACGTTCATCTCCTTAGGAGCTATATAGACGCTTCCTGCAGGGAGGTTTCCAAAGCTGCCAGGTTTAGAATAGTCCCCGTCGTCCAGTATCCATGTTCTGTCAGATACATCCAATCTTAAAAGGGTGCCAAATCTGTTGGTTATCTTTATGATATGGGCATTCTTAACCGCCTTGTACACCCTTTCTGTAATGCTCTTTAGTTCCTTATAGTCTACATCTACAGCTCTCCTTATGATATCCTCCGTTATCATGGGGAGAGTTGCACCTCTGGCTCCCTCCTTAGTGGCTTCCTCTCTAGCCTTTGTGTGGGTAAGAGAATATGTAGTAGGAGCAATAAATACATCCGCACTTGCCATAGCCTTTGAAACCACTCTAGGAGGTTCATCTCCGTGAAACCTAGTGGGTTTCATTACAAGGAAAGTTACAATACCTCCCACAGCTTCAGCAGCTAGGGCAAAGGCTTTACCTATTTCTTCTTTGTTGTGATCTGTTATGATCACAACCTCTTCCCCAGGCTTGATTTTGAGGGATTCGTTTACAGCTCTAAATACACCTCTCATGATGCCTATCATGGTAATATACAATCTACGTAATCACTTAAAATAGACAGTTCTATACATTATCCCGATGGATGTAAAGCGTCTAGCAAGCTTTTGCCAGAAAGTGGGTATAGCATACAAAACAGCAGAAGAATACGGAGGTTTGGCAGGCTTCTACGACTGGGGTGTGAGGGGGGCCCAGATAAAGAAGAATGTGAAGGATGTGTGGTGGAGCTACTTTGTGGAGAGAAACGAGCTTATAGGCGGTATGGACGGCTCCATCATAACTCATCCAAAAGTTTGGGAGGCATCCGGACATGTTGGGGAATTCCATGACCCTATTGTAAAGTGTACAAAGTGCGGAAATGTGTATAGAGCAGATCATTTGGTGGAAGATGTGAAGGGAGTAAACGCAGAGGGCTTATCCCTTGAAGAGCTAGCTAAAATACTAAAAGATGTGAAGTGTCCCTCCTGTGGTGGTGAGCTGGGAGATGTAAGCTACTTTAACCTTATGTTTTCCACAAAGGTTGGTCCATATGAAGGAACTGTTTCATATCTCAGACCAGAGACCGCTCAATTGATCTTTGTAGATTTCCCTGAACACTATATTCACATGAGAAAGCGTCTGCCCTTTGGGATTGCCCAGATGGGGAAAGCCTATAGAAATGAAATCAGTCCAAGAGGATTTCTCTTTAGATTAAGAGAGTTTGAGCAGATGGAAATAGAGTTCTTCTTTGATCCTGAAAATGATGAGTCACCCTTTTACAGGGAGATAAAGCATACAAAGGTGCGCGCAAAGCCCTGGAAGGGAGAGGAAGACGTTTATATGCTGGATGACATCATCGATGATTACAAGGGTAGAGAGTGGATGATATACTGGATATACCATTCTTTGAAATTTTTCGAGCTGGTGGGTGTGGACATGGATAGGGTTAGGATAAGGCAACAATCTCCAGAGGAGAGAGCCCATTATTCCATGGATACGTGGGATGTAGAGTTCTACTTTGACGATATGGGGTGGAAAGAGATTGAAGGCATAGCCCACCGTTCAGACTATGATCTTAGCAGGCATAGAACGTTTTCAAAGAGTGATAAGTATGTAGTTAGGATGGGTGGTAGAAGTTTTGTGCCGTGGGTGGTAGAACCCTCATGGGGTGTGGAGAGAACGATACTAGCCATTCTTTACTCTTCCTATAGAGAGGATGAAGAGAGGGTATGGCTGGATCTAAAACCATGGATAGCCCCTGTTCAGGTGGCGGTATTCCCCCTTCTTTCTAGAGATAATCTTCCAGAGGAGGCAAGAAGGATATACTATACTCTTCGAGCACTTTTCAGAACCGAGTATGACGAAGGTGGTAGCATAGGAAAAAGATATAGGAGATATGATGAAATAGGCACACCCTATGCAGTAACAGTAGATTATCAGACACTGGAAGACAAAACTGTAACTGTCAGAGAAAGAAATACAATGAAACAGGAAAGGGTGGGCATAGATGAACTTTTGCCCTATTTGGGGGAGAGAATGAGATGGACCTGAAGAAATTAGAAGAGCTCATAAGATCCTGTAGAAAATGCCCTCTCCACAAGAACAGAACTAATGCCGTCCCAGGAGAGGGTGGGTTTAAGAAAAGGATTCTCCTTGTGGGAGAGGCTCCCGGGAGAAACGAAGATATACAAGGAAGACCCTTTGTGGGAGCTGCCGGGAAGTTACTGGATTCCCTGCTGGGGGAAGTAGGATTGAGTAGGGAGGATGTGTACATCACAAACATCATAAAGTGTCGCCCTCCCAATAACAGGGACCCCACTGATGAGGAGATACATGCATGCACCCCATATCTCAATCAACAAGTAGAGCTGTTGAATCCTCGTATAATTATGACGCTGGGGAGGTTTTCCTGGGCGTGGGCAGCGGAACGGTTTGGGTTGGAGTACAGAAAGCTTACAGATGTAAGAGGAAAAGTATTTAGGGTTTCCACACTTCTGGGAAGATTTAGTGTTATACCAACATTTCATCCGGCTGCTGCTCTCCGAAGAAGAGAGCTAACAGACCTTATTAGGGATGATTTTTTAACTCTGAGGGAGGAGTTAAGTTATTATGAAGGAGCTTCTTCAGAAGAGGGAAGAGATCCTAAAACCTCTTAGAACGGCAAAAAGACTTCTAATTATAGGAGACGACGATGCTGATGGTATTATAGCGGCTCATCTTCTTTCCAAGTACGTTAGTAGGCTAAATCCCTATGTAAGCATTCTTATTTCCTTTCCTCCAAGAGAGGATATTGACAGAGAGGTGGAGCAGCATAAAAATTATACGCCAGTATTCCTTGATACCAGACCAAAGAAATTCCCAGAGGGGTCCATATTTATAGACCACCATCCCGTTGATGCGCCAGAAAATGTATACGCATTTAACCCCCATCTTCTCGGGATAAAAGATGCTTCTAGATATAACACGGGCTTTCTTGTGTACCTTCTTTTTAGGGATGAAATAGAGAAGGGGGGAGATCTGTGGAAGGTAGCCGTATCTTCCTACCATGACGCATCCTACGACTTTCTAAGAAACTTCTTCAAAGAGTTTGACATGGAGAAGATCAAAAAGGCGGACAACTATATTAGTGCAGCCGTTCCAAATGAAATTCCCCATCTTCTATCCCTTCTGGAGAGGAGTAAAACACTTGATGAGTTTCTTTCTGACGAAAAGCTGAAAGAGATAGCAGAAGAAAGAGAGCGCATATTTAAGGAGCTTCTAAATAACTATGAGAAGTACTGTGTACACTGTGAAGGTAGGAGGATCATTCTACTCCTTCCGGAGGAGTATAGCATCTTTAAGAACTCCTTATCCACAGCTCTGTCCTTTAGAAACCCAGAAAAAATAATAGCTGTGGGTACAAAGAAAGGACAAATGTATGACTTCTCTCTTAGGTTTCAGGGGGCAGAAAAGGAAGAGATACACCTTGGAAAAATGGCTAGGGAATTATCCCAGAAGTGGGGAGGGAGCGGAGGCGGACACGCGCCGGCAGCGGGCATTAAATTTAAGGAGGAGCATCTAAAGGAGTTTCTTGAGCTGCTCAAGCAGCTTTAGCGGATCGTCCACCGTAAAGTATGCTCTATCTCCTTTTCCTCCACCCTTTGCTCCAAGCCTCTTTAGAGTGTCTATGATATCTTTTTTGCCAAATATCATTATGTTAGGTTTGCCCTCTTTGGAGACCACAATTAGAGGCTTACCGTATGCTTCGTACACATAGTTTGCAGTTTCTACATCAATAGAATTCACTATTAACATACCACTACCTATTTTTTCCTTTAGAAGCTCTGCTATCTGCCTTTTTAGCCTGCTTTTCTCCTTTTCACCCTCCTTTACCTCTTCTAACAATCTTTTTGTAGAAGAGGGTAGTTGATCTATCCCCACCCTAAGGTTTTGCGAAGTCTCCCTCAAGATATCTGTAATGTGCTGTACATACTCAATGGATGCCTCTCCAGCCTTGTATGTCAATCTTTCCACTCCATCAGCTATGCTCTTCCTTGATACTATCTTTATGAATCCTATTTCTCCGGTCTTTTTTACGTGGGTACCTCCACAAGCCTCTACGTCGACACCCTCAATTTCTACAATCCTTAGGGTTCCTCCGGGAACGGCACCGCCCTGGTATATAGTAATTCCATAATGTTTCTCAGCCTCTGCTCGCTTCATCCATTTTATAATAACATTTCTGTTCTCCATCACAATTCTGTTGGCTTCTCTCTCTATTTCTTTTACCTCTTCTGGAGAGAGGGGCCGGTAAAAGGAGATATCTATATGAGCCTCATCCTCCCCTTTATGGGCTCCTTCCTGCCACACCATGTGCTTTAGAACCCTTCTTGTAGCAGCAAGTACAATATGGGTTGCTGTGTGGTGTTTCATAAGTCTGTACCTTCTTTTCCAGTCAATTTTACCTCTTATGATCTCTCCTACCTTTGGTGGATTTTCTTCCACTTTGTGTAGTATAACACCGTTCTTTTTCTGCACATCTGTTACTTTGCTATTGTTTATCCACCCTCTATCAGATTCTTGGCCTCCACCTTCAGGATAGAAAGCTGTTTTATCCAGTATTACCCATCCATCTCTAATATCTAGTACTTTTGCCTGAAATTCTACCATGTACGGATCCTTATAGTACAATGGCTCTGTCTTTGGGAGATCTGACACGTCTGGAAGTGTATCCTTCTTTTTCTTTGGTCTAGGCGTTTCTAGTTCCTCGTAAAACGATATTTCCTCCATCGGAACATTTGTTATACTTTTCGCATCTTCTGGTGTAATGCCATAGCTTTCGTAGAGAAGCTTTAGATCGTCTTTGGTTAGATAGCCCTTTTTTGCTAGCACAAGCACCTTCTTAGCACCTCTTTCCTTACTCTCCTCATATCTCTTTCTCTCCAGTGAGATAATCTCCAAGAGGGTGTTAACACTCTCATACAGTTCTGGAAAGAGGCTGTCCTCCGAAAGTAGAGAAAGGATTCTTCCATAATCTAGCTCTGTCTCCATCTTCTTCTCAAAAGAAAACACCCTTCTTAGGAGAATCCTAAGGTTGTGCCCGCCTCTTACGTTAGAGGGGTATGCTCCATCGTGTGCCGCAAGGAGAAGGGTATAGAGATGATCCGAAATGGCATATACCATAGATAGTTTTAGATAGTCCTTCCAAAGCTCTGGGAAGCGGCTCTCTAGTTCCTTAATACTGTTGGGATCCTCTTCTACATCCACAAACCCTGCAACCTTTACGATTTCTTTAAGTCCTTCCTTAGAGATGTGAATATCCACCATCCTTTCGAGGTAGTCCGTGGTCTTAGGGAATACCACCCTGTATGATACAGGTTCCCCACTCCTTATCCATGCGAATCTTGAGAGTCCTATACCATGATCGAGAACCTTTATGGGTAGTTCTTTATACCCACCGCCTGAAAACTCGTATTGCATAAACACAATGTTTCCGAGCTCCAACCCTTCTACAAAATACTCTAATGATGGTCCGAAGTTTCCACCGCCCATCCACACATCTTCGTGGAATACAATTTTATCCTCAGGTATTCCTACCTCCTTTGTCATGTACTCAAAGATTTGTCTTACCGCTTCGTCCTTCCACACAGTGGTTTTCTCCTTGTTAAACGCATGCTGGCCCACCATTACGAAGCTTGTGAAATGCCTACCTGTAATTCCCACGTTTTGTATATCCTTGAAGCGAAGAGAAGGTTGTGGGATAAGTAGAGGGTTTGCTGGAGGATCCGCCTCACCTCTAACCACATATGGCTGAAATACAGCTATAGATGCTATGGTAAAGAAGAGGTCATCCCTCCAACGGGCGACGACGGGGTATCTGTCCAAGATTTCGTGATTGTATTTCCGATAAAAATCTGCCATCTCCCTCCATGTTTCCTTGTAGGAAAGGAATTTTCCGATAGGTTCCCCTACGAATGTGTACCCACTATGATG